>JAAZAN010000212.1 GCA_012514315.1 Chloroflexota bacterium | reverse complement strand
GGAGATCCGTGTCTGGTCGCACGACAAGATGGTACACTCAGTAGCCCTCCCACTGGAGGAGTTCAGAGTTCACCTTTGAACTGGAAATCCGGCCATAGGAGTTCACTTTTCAACTTTTCCTAACACCTCCGCAGATTCCCAAACGACGCCTGACGTGGTACAATAGGCGTGTTGACCCACCGCAGCACCGCTGGACGGGCCAGTCGATATGCAACCAACTCACCGACCCAACCTTTGACGGATGCCCTCTTGGACAAGATCGCGCGCCTTAGGATGACACAATATCACGACCGGGAGACATCCCGCTTCCTCGCAGTGGCCGGACTCTGCTATGGGCTGGTATACAGTATCGTCTTCGGCCTTACGACCTGGGGTTACGACGCGATGGCCTTGGCCAGAAGCAATGCCGAGATGGCCTGGGGCAAGCTCGGGCTGGGATTGCCGCTGGTGCTCCTTCTGGGGGGCCTCGCAGGCTACGTGGCCGGAAGGCGCGCTCAAGCTGGCCTATGGATCGCGGTCTTTGGCGTTCTTGGCGTGGTCGCGGGTCTGATCGCGGGCGCGATGCCGTTTGGTGGTCAGAGTCTCCTTACGTGGATCGCGGAATCTCGCCTGAGAGGCACGCCGGTGTACCCATATGGCCCCGCTGGCATCGCACGTATGTGGTTTGCCGCGGCGATCAATGGCGCCGTCGGCACTGGCGCCGGTCTGCTCGGCCACGTACTCACTGAGATGGCGTGGAACCGGGCTCCGAATGTAGGCAAGCTGGACATCCGAACACTGGCTGTCATCCTCTGGTGCGTACCGCTTGCCGTTCTGCCAGGCATTGCGACTGACGACAATGTCAACTCCGACCTGCGCGCAGGCCTCACTGCGACTCATCGTGGGCTTGCCGCTCCCGCCCTTGGTGAGGACGCACCTGGCGGCGTCGAGGCTTATCGGGAGCAATTCACGGACTCCTACGTGCTCCATCTGGTCAGCGTCGATCTGGAAACCCAGACCAGTTCTGTCGTCGATGCCGAGTTTGATAACGGTGTCGTTGCCAGATGCACGGTGTTTGGTGATTCGATCACAGGTTGCCCGCCGATCTCCACTCAGTTCCACACCTGGATGGATGCTCTCATTCAGGATGCGCTCGATAACTCGGGAGAGGTGCGAATCGCTGAGTATGCCAACCGCCTAGTAGTAGACCCGGGGACAGTCGACTGGCTCGCCACTCAGAGTGCGCGCATGAGCGATGACTACGAGATCTACCGTGAGACGCAACGAGGAGGCCACGTCATTATGTCAGCGCGCTTCACGACACCTTTCGTGCTCACCTGCCAGTTCTGGGGGGCAGCGCCCGTCACTCTCGATTCCTGTCGCTTGCAGTGAGCCTACTTGGTCGAACCAGCCGGTGATCTGCTTCGCGAGTCGACACATAGGACCGCCAACCCTGACATGGCTTCACATAATCAGCACATTGACCGACAGAGATACTGCACAGTCCTTCGCACACTGTGTTTCGTCACCCGCGGCGACGACGTCCTGCTCATTAAGGGCGCACCACACAAACCAGTGTGGCCCAATCGCTACAACGGAGTCGGTGGCCACGTGGAGGCTGACGAGGATGTCTTCTCCGCGGCGCAACGCGAGATCCGGGAGGAGACAGGGCTAGATGTAGTCGATCTGCGGCTTCGCGGCATCGCAAACATCCCAGTCGTACCAGGAGAGAGCGGCGTGCTCCTGCTGGTGTTCACTGCAGAGGCCGTCGAGCGCAGGTTGCGACCATCGAGCGAGGGAGAGCTCGTATGGATCAACCGATGCCATCTGACCGAACTCGACCTTGTGGAGGACTTGATCGTGTTGCTGCCGGCGATCCTAGACGCACCAGCGAACGCAATGCCATTCTTCGCTCACTACCACACTGACGAACTGGGGCAGCTTCATATCCGCTTTGCAGAATGTGACAACGGCCAGTCTCAACCGCCGATTCGCCATGGCGGCATGCTGTGATCCCGGTCCATCAACCGTAGGCATCCAGCTGCCGATCAGCCCGGCCGCTCTCCTCCTTGTGCCGCGCCCGATCCAGTCCATGAGCGCCGTGTCAGGACGAGCAGTCGCCCGAGCCACAGAAAACGATGCAGTTCAGCACGCAGCGCCTGCCACGTCTCATCAAGCTTGCGTGAATGCACGCGCACAGCCCGATGCCCGGAGTACATCTCCCGGGCGTACTGTCCGGCCAGGCGACTGAGCTCAGCCTCCGTGGCCAGGGCTCGCTCCATCCATACGCGACGCCGCCGAGAGGTTCTCTCCGCCCGGGCGCCCAGCTCAGACGCCAGACGGCGGGCATACTCGGCTGGCGTCAGTGCTGGATCAGGTGGTACATCGAGCCGCGTGCCCTCCTGCCCCACCCACATCCACACACTCGACAGACTGATTTCGCTCACACGTTGGCGTCTGTGTCTCAGCAGTCTCCGTGCAAACACAGCAACCAGTAGAACCGACAGAACTGCCAGGACCGCCATCCGCCAGCGAGTCTTGACGACACGGGCAGGAGGACCAGTCGGCGCTGGCACCGACGCTGGGACAACCGGGACATCCTCGTCAAACCGGGCCGGGCGCTGTGATCCCGTCGGTTCGAAGATAATCCACCCCCAGCCAGGAAAGAAGACCTCCGGCCATGAGTGCCCATCGCTCTCCCGGACAACGTAGGCGCCATCAGCGGTACTGTAGTAGCCGCCCACGTAGCCGGACGACAGACGAGCTGGTATCCCGACGGAGCGAGCCATAATAACGTACGCGGTAGCGTAGTAGTCGCAGTACCCCTCTCGCAGATCAAACAGGAAGTAATCTGCAACATCCACAACACCTTCCGGCGGCGCCTCAACATCGAGCGAGTACGGGTACAGACGCAGGTATCGCTCCAGAAGCTGCGCTTTGTCAAACGCCGTCCGGCCATCGGCCGTCACCTCCACGGCCAGGTCTCGGACTCGCTCCGGAACCGTAACCGGCAATTGGAGGTACCTCTGACTGATCTCCTCCGGGTACTCAGGAATCGAGCCCCTCAGCTCACCCGCCATCGGCTCCGGCAGGCGCGATGTCACCGTGTAGGTCATCCGAGTGGATGCCAGGCCGGCTAGATCCGGAACGCCGGGCATCGCGTCTACTGGGACGCCCACAGCGTCTGTCACCGGAGGCATGTACCACACCGCCTCCACTGGCTGCGTGATCCAGACTGGTTCCCCTAGTGCATACAGGGTGTCACCGTGCGGAACAACGAACCTCACTTCTTGTTGAACCTGACGATAGTAAGGTGGAGTGAAGAGCGGAATCTCGCCACTGATGTGGGTTCGGGTCATCGCGGATATCGACCAGCCCCGACCGGTGTACTCATCAAAGGCGGCGCCCCGCCAGTAGTGCCGCGGCGGATCGTAGATCTCCTCCATCGCATACTCAGGGACCATGGGGGGCGGCGGCTCGTCAGTCCACACCACCAGCACGACGTCCTGCTGCAAGTCAGGCCGCCCGCCCAGCAGCCGCGTCTGAGGCAACCCACCCCCAACGCCATTACCGCCTGAACCACCCGGAGGCCCCCCCCTGGGCTCAGCGACACCTCCAAACACCCGGTCCATTGTGTCATCGACCTGGCGCGACGGTTCGCGAAAGGTCCGCCAGAACCAATCGGATATCTCCTGAGCATCGAGCCGTGGAGCCAGGAAGCTTACCGCTGCGACGACGGCAGCCACAGGGACGGCCACGGCGGCAACGCCCATGCCCAGATCAGTGGCATAGTCAACGTTCGCAGCGTCCCATCTGCCCTCCGAGAACGCCATGTGTCCGACTGCCATCAAGATCACTCCGACCGCGATCTGGGTGACTAGCCAGCCTATCCCCGTTGTCGAGTAGAAGACGGCAACCGCCGTGGGCACGCTGGCCAGCACGAAGGGCGTCAACGCCGATTCCCGACGATAGTAGGCCCAACCGACCAGCACGACATCCAGCCACACCGCGAGAGCCACGAGGAACAGGAATACATCCGATGCCTGACTCTCCCCACCGGCTGCCACGACGCGCGCCCATTCAATGAACCGCTCTGTGAATCCGAGAGCGGCCCGTCCTCCTCCTGGTGCGAAGATAAGATGCTGCGATGCAACCACCGTGGCCGTCAGCCACCCCGCGGACACGCCAATAGGGATCCATACGGCCCATCTCCAGTCGCGTCGGGTCGCGAGCCAGCGTCCCACCAGGAATGCCACCACAGCGGGGAATACCAGCAACTCGTCACCGGGTACCCATTCGCCGGCGATGACAGCCGCAGGCAGACACACGACCAGTGTGAGAACCAGCAGAAAGGTCCACCAGCCCTCGCGTGGGCGCATCCGCCGGAATAACTCCTGGAGAGTCATCGCACACCCCACGGGGTGTTCACAGCAACCGCCCGCCCCGTTCCACCAACCTTGAACTCCCACCGTCGCAGTTGTCCCGTCGGCGGGCGCAGTGCGAGCGGCATATCCGCCGTGATAACCTCCGACTCAACGCGGACGTCGGCGAGTAGCCCTTGCAGTGGACTCAGCGAGCCTGCAACAGCCTGAGCCTGTAGCGCCTCACGTGCTCCCAACTCATCGACGGCATCGACCGGATCGAACGAGGCAGAGTCCATGAGTAGCGCAGCGACTCCGATCCCCTTCGCCTGCAAGCGGGCCGCCCCTGGGATCCACGCGACATCGCTCGATGGCGTGACAACCAGCGCGGTGGCTCCCACAGGCAGTACTCGCGCTAGCTCCGTCAGCACGCCCGCCAGTGGGACAAACTCCACAGCCCTGGCCTGAGCCAGGGCGCGCAGGATGGCCCAGAGGTGTCCACGTCCTCGCGCCGGTGTCACCACGGAGCGGTCGGCGCCGTGGGTGATCATCCCCACAGCGCGGCCCGCATCCAACAACAGAGCGGCAATTGACGCCGCGACGATCACGCCGAACTCCTCAGTCGATCTCTCGCCGACACCAACCTGTACAGTTCGATCCAGATCCAACACGACCCAAATGTCGCCTCCGCTCTCTTGATCGAACTCCTTGGTGTACAACTCCATATGTCGCACAGACGTTGGCCAGTGAATATGCTGTCGCGGGTCTCCGGGCAGGTAGCCTCGAACGCCGCCGACAGTCGCTGTCGGGTTCCAGGAACGTTCACTCACACGCGCCCGCCCTTCGGCTGCCCCTCTCGGCAACGCAAAGGGAAGCCGCTGCGCAATCGGAGGGTAGACCAGCACAGTCGATACGGGATTGCATCGCTGGACCACCTCAAACAGACCAAAGGGATCGCACGTACGCGCCACCCATGGCCCCATCTGGTACTCACCGCGCAAATGTGACTCGCCGCGGGAAACCCACGCCACCGAAGACTGGGCGCCAATCGACCGCACAGTGCTGACCACATAGCCCGGCACATCACTCTGGTCCTCGATCTCCAGGCAGAGTGCGGGTAGCAGGCTGTCATTGCGAACAGTGAACTCCTCCTGGATCAAATCGCCCGTCTGCACCCACGCAGTGGGTAAGCGCCGATGGACACGAACGTTCTTGGCCATCTCCCGCGACCAGATTCCGGCAATGGCGGTGGTCACAGTGAACGCGAGCAACAGTGTCATCCATACCCGTGCCGGCGTCGTAAGCTGCACAAGCAAGAGAACCCCCGCCATGATGAGCGGCGTGCGATTCCGCCACAGCAAGACGACCTCGGCCTCGGCCTGGTTGTCCCGCACCCGCCACAGAACCCACGGGGCCAGCAGTTGTCTCAGACAACTTGACACAGTGCAATCACATCCTGCAGCATGCAAAGAGCGGGCCTGTGAGGCCCGCTCCACGACTGAACACCACACACGCGGTCACCACGCGCAAGTAAACACCGAGTGCCATCGCCGCCGCCAGGGCGCTCCTACAGAGCATCACCGACTAGAATCCCGATGAGGCCCAGAACAACTCCAGCGTGCAGCAACAGGTCGGTACGCGCAAGCCACTCCATCGCCTGGCTGTCTGGCATAAGCCGTACAACGAAGTTAAGCACAACGAGGCCTGCGCCGATCAGCACCGGCAGTCCCGGCAGTCGAGCCAGGAACTCGGCAACTCGCTTAATGACCTGGTTCAGATCTCCACCTCCTCCAGAATTGTAGCACGTCCATATGCCAGCGTCAATACTTCATCTACCTGTCGAAGCAGTTTGTCGCCAGCGAGCGCAGTTCGACTTGACCAATCGCGCCTTATACTCTATCATTATGAGAATCTGCGGCACCGTCCAGCAGTCGATCTCGAGGAGGCCAAACAGAATGACTGTCAAGCTGCCCGAAATTCTGACTCACGCGGATATCGACAGCGAGTTCATCAAGGAGGTCGAGCCCGCGTGGGAGACCCTTGCGACCTGCATTCAGTGCGGAACCTGCAGCGCATCGTGCCCGGCCAATGACGCAATGGACTACTCGCCACGCCAAGTCTGGGAGATGATGCGGTTGGGAATGGAGGATGTGATTCTCTCCAGTCGCACGTTCTGGCTCTGCACTCAGTGCTATGCCTGCCAGGTACGTTGTCCCCGTGGGATAGACATCGCTGAGACTATGCGCCATCTCAGAGAATGGGTTGTCAACAGCGACGGAGAGATTCCTGCCGCGTTGGGCCAGATGCGCGACGCCGTCACTGCCTCACACAACATCCTCAATGAGGACAATGAGCATCGCCTGATCTGGAGCGACAACCTCGAGCCGCTTCCTGAGCAATTGCAGCAAGTTCAGAAGAAGTCAGCGGAAGTGTTGTTCTACACCGGATGCGTGTCCTCCTTTTATCCACAAACGTACAGCATCCCTCAGGCCCTCGTCCAGATTCTCGAGAAGGCAGGTGTCAGCTACACGACGATGGGGGGAGAGGAATGGTGTTGTGGTTACCCACTGTATGGTGGCGGCATGAAGGACCGGGTCGCTGATCTGGCAAGGCACAATGTGGCCCGAGCACAGGAGTTGGCTCCGCAGATGCTAGTTGCCACTTGCCCATCGTGCTACCACACGTGGGACCATATCTATCCTGAGTTTGTCGACACAACGCAGCTCGGTTTCGAGCTCTTGCATGCGAGTCAGCTGCTCGCGAGGCTGATCGAGGAAGGTCGGATCGAGTTCACAGCCGAGGTGCCGTGGGTCGTGACCTACCACGACCCCTGTGATCTGGGCCGCAAGACTGGCGTGTACGATGCACCGAGGCAAGTTATCCGCAGCGTCCCCGGCGTGGAATTGGTGGAGATGGCAAGCTGTCGAGAGAATTCGATGTGCTGTGGCGGAGGCGGCGACGTTGCGATGACCGACAGCACAGTGACAGAGGGCATCGCGGCGCGCCGGCTGGCGCAGGCGGCCGACACGGGCGCCCAGGCAATCATCTCGTCGTGCCAGCAATGCAAGCGCACGCTCCAGCAGGCTGCCCGCGCCACACGAACACGGGTGCGGGTACTCGATATCACGGAGCTGGTCTGGCAGGCGATGGGCGGATAGCTGGACACAGGCTGCCCCAGAGAGGCGATCGGTCCGACGAGCCGTCAGACGGAATCCACCATTTGCTCTTCTTGCTCAACTAGACTCATCCAGGTGACACAGAATGATACTGCGCGACATCGTAGCACTCATACCAAACACATCACTGCAGGACGCTGACCTGGATATCGAGATTCCCTGCGCCTGCGCCGCCGACCTGATGAGCGACGTGCTCGCCTTCGCCGAACCTGGTTCGCTCCTTCTAACCAGCCTGTGCAACCCTCAAGTCGTGCGCACAGCGCAGGTGGCTGACATCTCAGCGGTGATCTTCGTTCACGGCAAGATGCCATCGGACCCTATGCTGACATTGGCTCGCGAACTCTCGATCCCACTATTCTCCACGCCGTACCCCATGTTCGAAGTCTGCGGGCGTCTGCACGCTGCCGGCGTTCGCGCCGGCATTGTCGTGCCCACTGAGCAAAGACGGGTATGACCCGCAGTGAGCTGAATGTCGAATAGTAACGATACTGTGGATCATTCGGACATTGGGATTGTTCAACAACTCGTGTATCAAATTCGTGTTGCCGAGGTGATGACACACGATGTGATCACGGTCACACCCCAGACACCGATGGCGGAGCTCGCCCGAGTGCTCCAGGAACACCAGATCTCGGGTACTCCCGTCGTAGAAGCAGGGAACCTAGTAGGCATCATTAGCGTAGAGGATCTGATCAAAGCGCTCGCAGCGGGTGAGATGAGCGCGACGGTGGGCGAGAAGATGACACGGGAGCCGATCGCGTTGCATCCTGATCAGCCGGTTGTACAGGCATTCAACTACTTCACCAACTACCGCTTTGGCCGATTTCCCGTTCTGGACGGGGAGAGGCGCCTCGTCGGAATCCTAACTCGATCCAACATCATCCAGGGCCTGCTGAAAAAGTTGGAGATTGAGTTCCATGAGGAGCAGATCCGACACTATCGTGCCAGCCACGTCTTCGAGGACATCGTGTCCGATCGCACAAGCATCCACCTCACTTACGGCGTTGCTGCCGGTGATTTCGCGCACGCTGGCGAGGCCTCGGGCAAGATCAAATTGGTACTGACCAGGCTGGGTGTCCCCCCCGATATCATTCGACGCGCCGCCATCGCCTCCTATGAGGCTGAGATGAACGTCATCATCCACACCATCGAAGGAGGAGAGATGACGGTCGAGATACTGCCGAAGCAACTTGTGATCCGCACGGTGGACAACGGGCCGGGCATATCGGACATCGATCAAGCGATGGAGCCAGGCTACTCTACCGCACCCGAGTGGATCCGGGAACTGGGATTTGGGGCCGGTATGGGTCTCAGCAACATTCGGCGCTGCGCCGACCAGATGAGACTGGAGTCGTCGCCAGGCAATGGCACTCGGCTAGAGGCAATGATCTGGTTGACGAGGAAGGACAAACCGTGAAACTCGAAGACATTTGTGCAGAAATGCCGCTCGAAGTGAAGACTGGAGCCGACAGGCTGGATGTCCACGTGACAGGCGGGTATGCCAGCGACCTGCTGAGCTGCGTGATGGCACGTGCCCGCGAGGGCTTTGTGTGGGTTACGCTTCAGGCACACCCCAATATTATCGCTGTCGCTGGCCTGCTCAACCTCAGCGGCATCATCATTACTGAGGGGGTCACGCCCGACCCTGCCACTGTTGAGAAGGCGGATGAACAGGGCGTTCCCATTCTGACAACGTGCTTGACAACCTTCACTGTCGTGGGTATGCTTGCTGCCTTGGGAATAGGCGGGGCTGACTAGACAGTTGGACGGACCGAGGTAGCAGACATCGATGCGTGAGCTCAGCCTGCATATACTGGACGCTATGGAGAACTCGGTCGAGGCGCGAGCGAGCGTCATCGAGCTAGCGATCGACGAGGACACGGAGGCTGATTTGCTAGCCATCACGATCGTGGACAACGGACGCGGGATGACACCCAGCCAGTATGAGAGAGCTGCGGATCCATTCTACACCACTCGCACGACTCGACACGTCGGGTTGGGTCTGCCGCTGTTCAAGGCGGCTGCCGAGCGCTGTGCTGGGAATCTGTCAGTGGAATCGGAGCTGGGCAAGGGAACCAGACTGCAGGCTGTGTTTCGGCACAGCCATATCGATCGCGCTCCGCTGGGGGACGTGGCGGGGACGCTCACAGCGATTATCCTGACAGGGAAGTGTGACGTCGTGTTCACCCACCACCGCAACGGTAAGGAGTTTGCGTTCACCACAATGGAGTTCAGGGCGGAACTCGGGGACGTTCCCTTGACGCATCCGCAGGTGATTCGATGGATTCGTGAGTACATTGCCGAGGGTGAGGCCGAGCTTGCGGCATGACACTGAGACCGGCGAACTCGTTTCCACACACCGCTATGCAACGGTGCTCGATAGCGAATGAGCTGCAAGCTGCGCTCCTTTTCTGTGGACTTGCACATCCACACGTGCTTATCGCCGTGTGCTGAGCTAGAGATGTTGCCCGAGCTGATTGTGGAACGGGCACAGCAACTGAACCTGGACATTATTGGCGTCACCGATCATAATTCGTCGGAGAATGCTCTGTCAGTCTGCAATGCGGCTCGTGGCACCGGAATCACTGTGCTTCCAGGAATGGAGGTGCAGACACGCGAGGAAGCTCACGTTCTCGCCCTGTTCGATACGATCGATCAGGCCTGGACGTGGCAAGCCGAGGTTTACGCCAGCCTGCCCTTGCTGAAGAATGATCCTCGATTCTTCGGGGAGCAAATCCTGCTGGATCCCGATGGCGAGCCGGCAGGATACCTAGATCGACTGCTGGTCACGGCGACGGATCTGTCCATCGAGGATGTAGTGGCACGAGTGGATGATCTCGGGGGACTGGTAATTCCGGCTCACGTAGATCGTCCGGCGTTCAGCATCATTGCCAATCTCGGATTCGTGCCGCTGCAAATCGGGATAACTGGTGTGGAGATATCGTCTCGTCTTGCACCGGGGGAGGCGAGAGCACGGTTCCAGCAATTGAGCGATTTCTCGCTGGTGACAGCGAGTGACGCCCATCGGTTGGACGACATGCAGACGCGCACGTCACTAGGCCTCAATGAACCGACGGTAGGCGAGATTCGATTGGCGCTTGCTGGTGCGCGAGGACGATGGGCATCGATTGACGGGGTATGCACCAACCCCACGCGGAGCGCGCGTGACTCGGTGGCCGTCGATAGGATTGTGTAGTGCGAAAGCATGGTCTCTTTCACACTTTGGGAGGTATGAGGCATGGAGCCAGTTCGGATTGGAGTATACATTTGCGACTGCGGTGTGAACATCGCGGCCACGGTCAACGTGCCTGAGGTCGTGGCATACGCGGAGACGTTGCCATTCGTCGCTGTAGCTCGCGAGAACAAGTATATGTGCTCGGAACCAGGGCAAAATATGATCAAGGACGACATTCGCGATCTGAAGCTCAACCGGGTCGTGGTGGCATCCTGCACACCGCGTATGCACGAGAGCACGTTCCAGGCTGCTGTAGCGGAGGCCGGGCTGAACCCGTACTACTTCGCGATGGCTAACATTCGCGAGCATTCGTCCTGGATCACGAAGGATACAGCCCAGGCCACTGCAAAGGCCAGGCGCCTTGTCCGCTCGGCCGTGACGCGCGTGGCCTACCAACAGCCACTGGATGCTATGACCGAGCCTGTCACACAGAAGGCGCTCGTCGTCGGCGCCGGCATTGCTGGCATCCAGGCAGCGCTGACCATCGCTGATGCGGGGTACAAGGTCTATTTGGTGGAGCGGGAACCCTCAATCGGCGGCCACATGGCCGAATTGGACAAGACTTTCCCGACACTCGACTGCAGCACCTGAATTCTCGGACCCAAGATGATGGATGCCGGTCGGCATCCCAACATTGAGCTCCTGACCTACAGCGAAGTCGAAGAAGTGTCGGGCTACGTCGGCAACTTCCAGGTAAAAGTGCGTCGGAAGGCTCGTTTTGTCGACGAGGACAAATGCACCGGCTGCAGCCTATGCTGGAACGAGTGTATGACGCGCCGTATTCCACTTGAGAAGACGATCCGCATCGGTGATCTGATCGTGGGCGAGAGGAGGATTGGGGAACGATGAACTTCGACCGCGTAGACGAGATCATCGATCGCTACGGTGCAGATCAGGCCAACAGTCTTGCGGTCCTGCAGGATATCCAGCGAGAGTACAACTACTTACCTCGTGAGGCGCTGGTACACGCCGCCGGACGGCTGGGCATGACCACAGGCGAGATCTACCGCTTGGCTACGTTCTTCTCATCGTTCAGCCTCCAGCCTAAGGGCCGTTTCGTCTGCAAAGTCTGCCTGGGAACGGCCTGCCACGTGCTCGGTGGCCCGCGCATTGTGGAAACCCTGGAACGAGAACTGGGCATCAAGCCTGGCGAGACCACGGCCGATGGCAAGTTCTCTCTCGAGGCAGTCCGATGTCTGGGCGCGTGTGCTCTGGGCCCGGTCGTCGTCGTGAACGAAGAGCCACACGCCTATATGACCCCCGATAAGGCAACCCGACTCATCCAGCGTCTGTCTGCCTCGGCTGAAGGCTCTGACGCCACAGGCGCTGTCGTCGCGTCAGCGGTGGATGAGACCGCTTCTGCCTAGGATAAGGAGCTGAAAATGCCGAAGTTCAGAAGTGTGAATGACCTTGAACAGTGGCGGTCCCAGCTACAGGCCGATAAGCGCACGCACTCCAGCTCTCGGACAACGATCGTCGTGGGTATGGGTACCTGCGGCATATCGGCTGGGGCGCGCGCTGTGCACGACGCGATTGTCGAGGAAGTGCAGTCGAGAAACATGGATGTGGACGTCGTTGCAGTGGGTTGCATCGGTATGTGCGCGAAGGAGCCGCTGGTCGACATCAGGCAGGGCAGTGAACCGCGTGTCACTTACGGTAATGTGACACCCAAGATGGTGCCCGATATCATCCAGAGGCACGTCGTGCAGGGCGAGGTGATCGATAATTGGGTGATCGGCCGTGTTGAGCCGGAACAGGAGCTGTGAGCATGGCCGAGGATAGCCGTAGATCCATTATAGTAAGCTGTATTCATGATCGTGCGCCGCAGTTAATGCCGGCGCTACAGGCCGAAATCGACCGCCGTGGTCTGGCCGCGAACGTAGATCTTGTTGATGCGGGCTGCCGAGGTCTGTGCTCGGTGGGCCCCGTCGTCCTGATTCAACCGGAGAACATCTTCTACGCCAGCGTAGGAGTGGAGGATATACCCGAGCTGGTGGACAAGACACTCGTCGGTGCGGGCATCGTCGAGCGCCTGTCGTATCATCCGCCCGAATCGCATGAAGCAGTCTGCTTCTATCGTGACACACCCTTCTACAGCAAGCAGTTACGCCACGTGATGCGCGACTGCGGTATTATCGACCCGTGGTCTATTGATGACTACATCGCTGCAGGGGGATATCGAGCTCTGGGTACAGTGCTAACCCGTATGACCCCCGAAGAAGTCATTGGCGAGGTCAAGAAGTCCGGTTTGCGCGGGCGCGGAGGAGCGGGATTCTCCACTGGAAGCAAATGGGAGCATACGCGTCACGCCGATGGGGAGCCCAAGTACGTTATCGCGAATGGAGACGAGGGAGATCCCGGGGCCTTTATGAACCGAAGTCTGATGGAGGGAGACCCACACTCCATCCTGGAGGGAATGGCGATCGGTGCGTACGCAATTGGTGCGCACGATGGGTACATCTACGTGCGTGATGAGTATCCCCTCGCTGTGAGAAACCTAGCTCACGCCATAGAGCAGGCTGTAGAGTACGGTCTGCTGGGAGAGGAGATCCTCGGGACAGACTTCAGCTTCGACTTACACATAGTCCGCGGCGCCGGTGCATTCGTCTGCGGCGAATCCAGTGCGTTGATGCAGTCGGTCGAGGGAAAGGTAGGCGAGCCGCGCCCCAAGCATTTCCACGCCACGGAGAGAGGTCTCTGGGATCTTCCCACGGCGCTCAACAATGTTGAGACGTGGGCCAATATCCCGATGATCATCAATCACGGTGCTGACTGGTTCGCATCATTCGGGACTGAGGGTAGTACCGGCACCAAGACGTTCTGCCTCGCGGGCTCGATCAAGAACAGCGGCCTTGTTGAGGTGCCTTTGGGTACGACGCTACGCGAGATCATCTTCGACATCGGAGGAGGCATCCCGGACGGCCGTGAGTTCAAGGCCGTGCAGACCGGTGGTCCATCGGGTGGCTGCATTCCGGCCAGCCTAGTTGACCTGCCGGTCGACTACGACAGCCTGTCAGAAGCCGGGTCAATGATGGGATCGGGCGGCCTGATCGTGATGAACGACCGCACGTGCATGGTTGACTTGGCACGCTACTTCCTAGACTTCCTCAAAGAGGAATCGTGCGGCAAGTGTACGCCGTGCCGTGAGGGCATCCGGCGGATGCTCCAGATACTCACCGATATCACGGAAGGTCGAGCGACGATGGCTGATCTGGACAAGCTGGAGACCGTCGCCGAAACGGTGCAGGTTGCGTCGCTCTGTGGACTCGGCAAGTCAGCCCCCAATCCAGTGCTGAGTACACTGCGCTACTTCCGAGATGAGTACGAGGCTCACATCGTCGATCACAAATGCCCGGCCGGTGCGTGCAAGGCGCTGATTGAGTACCACATCATCGCCGAGAACTGCACAGGTTGCGGCGTGTGCCGGCGCAGATGTCCACAGAACGCGATCAGCGGCGAACGCAAGGAGCCTCACGTCATCGATCCTACGCTGTGCATTAAGTGTGGTATCTGTCGCGATGTATGCAAGTTCGACGCGGTGGATGTGAGATAGGGGAGGAGAAACGCAATATGCCTACTTTGATCATCGATGGACAGGAAGTCCACGCCCAAGAAGGCCAGACCGTTCTGGAAGCCGCTCGCGACGCCGGCATCGACATCCCCACCCTCTGCTACCACCCACTGCTGGAGACACAGGGGTCGTGTCGCATCTGCACAGTGGAGGTCATCCGGCGCGGGCGATCAACGCTTCAGACCGCGTGTACCTACCCAGCCTGGGACGGCCTGGAGATCAGGACCCATTCGCCGTCGGTCATCAAGACACGGCAGACCATCATTGGACTGCTCCTGTCCAGGTGCCCGGACGTCCCCATTATCCAGGATCTTGGGCGCGAGTATGGCGTGACTGAACCGCTCTTTCCGCCGGAGAAGCCGGACGAGAAATGCATCTTGTGTGGGCTGTGTGTGCGCACGTGCCATGAGCTCGTGAAGGCGGACGCAATCAACTTCTCGCAGCGTGGTATCGAGCGGCGGGTCGGTCCTCCCTTCCTGGAGACAACCGACCAATGTATCGGGTGCGGGGCCTGCACAATCGTGTGTCCAACGGGCGCCATCGATATCGTGCTGGAACAGAGCGCAGTCTACGATGCCAAGCCACTCGGACCGACATCCGCCATCCATGTACCATCGTTACAGGCCGTGCCCAGAGTGCCTGTGATCGACACCGATGCGTGTATCCGATTCCGTCAGGCCGCTCTCAGCAACGGTGAGATCACCGATGCGTGCGGCGTCTGCCAGACGTTGTGTGAGGCGAATGCCATTGACTTCACGCAGCAGGACACGATGGTCGAGTTGGACATCGGCACGATCGTTGTCGCCACTGGATTCGCGATGTGGGATCCTGCCAGTCTGTCGCAATATGCCTATGGCCAGTCACCGAACATTATCACAGGGCTCGAGTTTGAGCGTCTATCCAACGCGGGAGGGCCAACCGGCGGCGAGATACTCCTGGCCAACGGGGAGAAACCCAAACGTGTAGCCATCATCCACTGTGTGGGCAGTCGCGATCACAACGCCCACCCATACTGCTCACGGATCTGCTGCATGTATGCGCTGAAGCAGGCGCACCTGGTCCGGGACAAGACGGGGGCGGATGTATACCAGTTCTATATGGATATGCGCGCATTTGGAAAGGGCTACGAGGAGTTCTACGAGCGCGTTCAGGGTGAGGGCGTGTTCATGGTGCGCGGTAAGGGCGCTGAGGTGGAGGTCCGACCCAACGGTGAGCTGCGTGTCAAGGGGGAGAACGCCAATCTAGGTATTGTCATCTCCGTTGACGTTGACATGGTAGTACTGGCGAGCGCGATCGAGTCTCAACCCGACGCGGACCGCGTAGCAAGCCTGTTTGGGCTGAGTCGGAGCGAGGACGGCTTCTTCGCCGAAGCCCACCCGAAGCTGCGTCCGGTAGAGACGAACACGGAAGGCGTCTTCTTGGCCGGAGTTGCACAGGGTCCCAAGGATGTCCCGGACACGGTCGCACACGCGGGGGCCGCAGCATCGATGGCTTTGTCGCTGCTCGATAAGGGGGAAGTCACCATCTCGCCCACGGTCTCGACGGTCCTGACCCGCTTCTGCACAGGCTGTGGGAAGTGTATCCCCGTCTGCCCGTACACTGCGATTAGCCTGGGCGAGGACGGCAAGTCTGTGATCAACGCGGCCCTGTGCAAAGGTTGCGGCACTTGCGCCGCCGCGTGCCCATCCGATGCAATTCAACCGCTTCACTTCACTGACGATCAGCTGGTCGGACAGATTGTGGGGGTGCTGTATGAGTGAACCGACAACTAAGCCAGGCGCAGACTTTGAGCCCCGCATTGTCGCATTCCTATGCAACTGGTGCTCATACGCAGCGGCAGACAGCGCTGGTGTGGCACGCTTCAAGTCGCCATCGAACATCCTGCCTGTCCGTGTGATGTGCTCAGGACGAGTCTCTCCTGAACTCATCCTGAAGGCCTTTATGTCAGGGGCTGATGGCGTCATCGTATTGGGTTGCCATATCGGTGACTGCCACTACGAGAGCGGCAATCATCGTACGGCCAAGCGCATTCCGCTTCTGCGGAAGCTGCTGATCTACATGGGAATCGAGCCTCAGCGACTGCGGCTGGACTGGGTCTCGGCATCCGAGAGCCCCAAGTTCGCCCGCGTCACTGCCGAGTTTGCGGAGGAGATTAGGGCATTGGGGCCCCTCACCGCCCCGTTTCGGGTCGATCGGCAGGTGGGAACCGACAGTGCTCAGGTTGCGGAAGGAGGTGCATCTTGATCGACGAGCTCCGTGCGAGGGCACGGGAACTGCTGGAAGAGGGGAGGGTTGACTGCGTCATTGGATATGAGATCGGCCCAAAGGGTAACGTCCGGCCAGCCTTTGTATACGATGCGAATGACGTTGATCGCCTCACCTTCAATAGCCGCAGCGACCATAACCTGGTCACCTATCTGAATCGTCGCAACAAACCGCCAAAGCGCGGCGCCCCACTCCCCACCACGGCCATTGTCGTGAAGCCGTGTGACGCCAGGTCGTTGCAGGTCCTGCTGAACGAGAACCAGATCAAGCGCGAGAATATAACCATCATCGGCGTCGCCTGCGAGGGGATGGTGTCCAGCGACGGCACACCGGAAGCCCGCTGTGTGCGATGCACCCAACGCGTGCCCCACCTGTACGATATTCTGCTGGGTGAACGTCCCCAGTTGGCTGGCGTCACCGATGAGTTCGCAGATGTTGCGGAAACCGAGGCCCGCCCTCAGGAGGAGCGACTTGCGTTCTGGCTCAGCGAGCTGGACCGCTGCATCCGCTGCTATGCCTGCCGTCAGGCCTGCCCGGGCTGCTTCTGCGACGTATGTGAGTCGGAGCGGGACGATTCGCTGTGGATCGGTACTGCCATCGACATCCCGGAGAAGGCTTTCTTCCATATCACGCGCGCGTTCCACCTGGCCGGACGGTGCGCCGAGTGCGACGCCTGTGAGATCGTCTGTCCTATGGGCATTCCGCTGAGCCTGCTCAACCGCAAGATCGTGGCCGAGATCGAGAACACGATGGGCGGTTTCCGCGCCGGCCTCGGTGAGGAGCCCACGCCCCTGGTCACCAAACTCACGGGCAAGGAGGACATCGATGAGGTTCATTAGCTCACAGGACCTGCACAACTGGCTGGATCAACTTGCACAGGAGGCAAAGCTGATTGCGCCCGTCGAGATGACCGTGGCTGACAGGCCGGGCGCCGCCGCACCTACGCCCGATGGCATGCGCGCACGGTTCGCCGCTGTCAGTGGAGCCGACGAGATCGCCTGGGGATACCAACGCACGGCCGTGTCGGCGCGCGAGTTCCTCGTCCCGCGGACGGAGACGCTCTTCACCATCGAGACAGACACGAGCGGCAACAAGACTCTCAAGGAGCCCGTGATCGCCGAGGCACAGGTAATCTTCGGCATCCGTCCGTGCGATGCCCGGGCGTTCCGTGTGCTGGATGCCGTGATGCTGGAACAGGAACCAGTTGATACCTACTACGCACAGCGACGTCAGAACACCACGCTGGTTGGCCTGTCCTGCCCCGCCATGTGGGACAGCTGCTTCTGTACCAGTGTCGGCGGCGCGCCGAATGCGCGCGAGGATGTGGATATCCTGCTGACTGCGGTCGAGGGCGGGTACGCCGTAGACGTGGTAACAGATAAGGGCTCGACGCTCGCCCAGACCATGACGACCGCGGACTCAGAAGACATGCAGCTCCCAGAGCCCGAACTGAGCGAATCCTTCGCAGTCCCAACCATAGAGCAATGGCTAGAGAAGTTCGATGAAGTCTACTGGGACCGTGTGGGGGATCGGTGCTTGAGCTGTCGAGCGTGTGTCTACGTGTGCCCCACGTGCCGATGCTTCGATGTTCGAGAGGAAACCATCAAGCAGCCCGATGGTACGCTCATCACTCGGTCCATCCGGACCTGGGATAGCTGCCAAGGGGCCAACTACCGAGTGGTCGCTGGGGGCGCCAATCCCAGAGCGCAGGTGGGCCAACGGACCCGCAATCGTATGTACTGCAAGTTCTACTACGTGCCCACGGACTATCAGGTGGAGGTGGCCTGCGTCGGATGCGGCAGGTGCATCACCGCCTGTCCCGTAAACATCGATATCAGCGAGGTGCTGCAGGATGTGGCACGGAGGGAGGAAGCATGAGCGCACCGAACCCTATGCGCCCGTATGTCGGCACGCTGGTCGACACCAAAGATCTGGCCACCAACATCCGCCTCTTCCGAATTCGTATTGACGACCCTGAAGAGCATGAACGATTCGCCGTATGGAAGCCCGGGCAATTCCTGTTCCTGTCCACGCTGGGCTATGGTGAGGCGCCGTTTGGGTTCGCGAACATACCTGCGTTCGGGCCAGCCGTCGAGGTTGCGATTCACAATGTCGGTCACGTCACCAGTCACATCCATATGCTGCCTATCGGCTCGAAAGTGGGTGTACGTGGCCCGCTGGGCAACTGCTTCCCGATGGACGAAGTGACGGGTAAGGACATCGTCGTGTTGGGCGGCGGTATCGGAGGCGCCCCACTCCGCCCCGTCATCCAGCACATCAAGGCTCACCGAGCCGACTACGGGCATCTGACTATCTTCTGGGCAGCCCGCAGCCCCGATCTGCTAGTCTTCACCGATGAGTACGAGGAATGGCAGGCCATGCCAGATACTGAAATGCACGTTACGATCGACCGCCCCGCCGAGGGGTGGACCGGCAACGTCGGCCTGATCACCGAGATACTGGAGCAGATCGGCCCGTCGCCCCAGAACACCGTGGCGATCACGTGTGGCCCTCCAATCATGATCCACTTCGTTGGTCTCACGCTGGCCAAGCTTGGATTCACCACTGATCAGATGCTGGCAACCCTGGAGGCGCGTATGCACTGCGGCATCGGCAAGTGCGGTCGATGCAATGTGGGCGAGAAGCTCATCTGCAGAGACGGGCCGGTGTTCTGGCAGTCCGAGATCAAGGAGTTTCTCGAGCGCGCCCTCTAACAGGTGAACAGACGGATCGCATTCGTTTCAGCACAGCGGCCCCGAGTTGAACGGGGCCGCGTGCTCGTCTGCAGAATCACGGCGTTCGTCCGGCCTCAGGCGCTACAAGACGCCGTCCACCAGCACGTCCAACGAATCCTGCAGGCCGAACGCCTTGACGTAGCGACCTATGCTCGCCACAATGCGGTCGACCAGATAGGTGTGTGGATCGAAGTCGTCCGAGGCTACGTTCGTGTAGAGCCGCTGCCGCGCTGACTTGACGCCCGGCTCGGTCCACACATAACGGGCGCCAGTGGCAACCAGCCACTCACGGCGCTCGGCCTCCAGCTCATCGAACGCCGATCCTTCCTCCTCCGGCGTCAGCCACTTGCGCCAGCGCTCTGACTCCACTACCGCCCGCTCCAGCGCTGCCTCGAAACCTGCCCCCTCAATCACAACCCGATCCCCCAGGCGTCGCCGCTCCATCTCGCACAAATCCTTGAGTGCACTCAACTCAGTGGCAGTGAACTCCGGACCTACGTTGGCGCCGCCAACTCCTGATCGTGGATAGTCGGCCGGATTCGCAACCCAGTCCGTGTAGTGCCCCTTGATGACTGATCCCAACTGCGCTACACGGTCGGCCAGACGTCGTGCAACGTCTCCATCGAACGTCGTCGTGTGCAGGTCGGTCCCCACCTTGGCCACGATGAAGCAGGGCCAGGCATCTGGGATGCCGCAATTCTGCAATCCAGACTGCAGGCCATCAAGGAACCGCTCGAAAACGCCTTCATCGGCCAGTCCGCCGTGCACCTCCTCAGTACCGACTTCATACGAGATCGGCTGCGTGCCCGATCGTGCGCGCGTCGACTCCGCATGCGCAATAAGCTCACACGTGCGCCCCACAACCACATCGATATCCAGCGAGTGCCCTCGCGGCAGTGTACGGTCGACGGTTGGATCAACGTGCAGAAGCCCATATCCAGCCTCAATGCAGGCATCTAGAGATGCCTTGACCTCATCCATCGTCTCGTCCAGCGATAGACCGGCCAGTGTATGTGCGTCTTTGAGCCAAGGGCCCCCGTGGTCAAGGCAAGGAAAGAGGGGAGACGCACACGAATACTCCTCGGCCAGTTCCCGCATCCGGGACACGAACGCTGCCGGGGTCATACCCGTGTAGCCTCCGTCTCGATCCACCTGATTCAGCGTGGCAGCAAACAGCATCGGCGATCGGTACAGAACGGCCGCCTTGATCGTGGCTTCCAGCACCGCGTCCGAGTTCGGACACACGGCCAGCAGCGTCATCGACTTACCTTGACGACGAAGCCAGATGACTCTTTCGACAATGTCGTTGATATTCAAACCACCCTCCCCTACCATGCAAGACCTGGCCTTCTAGGCCACCGGAGCATCGGTGCCACTACGTGCGGTCAGAAATGCTTCGAGTTCGCGCAGCTGAGGTTGAGCTGCCGTTCCGCCATACCCTTGAGTTGACAGGGCGCCGCACCCGTTGGCATACTGAAGCGCCGCTGAGATCGGCAGATCCCGCACCACGTAGGAATAGATGAAGCCCGCGTCGAACGAGTCTCCAGCACCGGTTGTGTCGACAACCTCAACAGGGAACGCCGGACTGTGCAACACGTCTCCATCCCAACGGGTGATCGCGCCCTCTGCACCCAGCTTGACCACGACCAGTGGTCCGAGATCGGAGAGCCGATCCAGCGCCGCATCGACCGAGTCTACTTGCGCAATGGCGCATGCCTCCATCTCGTTCGGCATGAAGATGTCAACCAGTCGAATGACATCCAGGATTCGACCATCGTGCCAGCGGCCCAGCGGATCGCACCCAGTATCCAGAGACACCGTCATACCGGCCTCGTGTGCAACATCGATGAGCTGGGTCAGCCCGCTCTGCAGCCCGCGCTGTAGATAGTACGACCCGACGTGCAGATGCCGGTATTCCCCCAGGACTCGGATATCCACGTCCTCGACGCGGAGTTCCTGTATGCAGCCAAGGATGGTGACCATCGCCCGGTCTACGGGAAGACTGAGTGAGATAGTAATCCCCGTGCTGTGCCGAGGATCCGTTATGAGATGCTGCGTTCGCACACCCAGCCGGTCCAGCGCGCCCCGTACAAATCTGCCCCGGTCGTCAGCGCCAACTTTGCCGACAAAGCCAACCTGCACACCCAGGCGGGCCATACCGGCAGCACAAATTGCCGACGAGCTACCCAGCACCGTGACGCAGTCCTCTGCCAGTATTTCGTGACCCAGAACGGGCAGAGAAGCCAAGCCGCTCACGATCATGTCAACGTTGAGCTCTCCAATCACCAGCACGCGCTTTGCCTCACTGACCGGTCCTCTCATACACTACACTCCTCAACATCTCGCCAGGGGCCCAACGTAGCACGATTGGCCCCTGGCCCACTCTACGCGCTCCAAGGATGCGCCAACGCCTCGCACAGAGCGGTCACCCGCCTCATTCGCTCAGCGGCTATCGTCATCAAGAACCGCTCACGCGAAGCGGCGTCGAGTGAAACCGCCTCGCTCCAGACAGCCCGCCCCACCGCGACACCGCTCGCCCCGGCCTGAGCGGCCACAGCGACCTGCCGTAGGTAGACTTCGAAATCGACTCCCGCAGACAGCAGCACCCACGGCAAGTGTGAAACACGTGTCATCTCAGCACACACATCCATCCACGCACGCTCATCCGTCTCAGTCTCGATGTCCACCGGAAATTCCGCCTTCAGAACATCGACTCCTTCGATAGCCGTCAGTCGCTCGGCTGCGTCCAACACGGCAGCCTGATGGGCAGCGCCCGCAAGCCGCCGCCGTTCGCCGTCGATGGAATAGGTCAGAATCTCCAAGAAGAGCGGGATGTCGGCCTCAGCACACACCGCGGCCACGTTGGCAACCAGACTCTCAGCGGCCAACGCTGTCGGCGCCCCGGGATGATAGTAGACCAGCACCTTGCATCCGCTCGCACCGATGCCACGCGTCTGGTCCGGGCTCCAGTCGGGAAGAAGCTCACTCACACGAGCAGTGCGCTCTCCGGAGTATCCCGTCCGCTCCTGCGCAACGATGAGGCCCGTTGTTCCAAGAAGGGAACCCGACTCGATACATTCGACGGCTCCGTATTCGGGATCGAGCAGGACGGCGCTCGCAAAGCCGCCCAGAGCGCCAACGACTTGTCGCTTGAAGGCCGTCAACGTCGCGTCGCTAACCTCCTCCGGCGCCTCAGGGCGCAGGCTGCGACGCAGATTCTGGCGATGATCGATGCCCAGAATGGAGAACACGCCACGGCGCGTGGCGCACTGCTGGAGACCTCTCAACTTTCCGGGAGTCAGATCCGCTCGCCACTGATCACTGATCATCTCATACCCCTGCATGACCCAACGTGGGAATCAGACGTCTCGCGTTTCCGCGATAGATCTTCGAGAGCACTTCGTCCGTTAGCCCGATCGCGTCGACCTTCCATCTACCTTGTACGGGATAACCCGGGTGTTCAATCTGCCGTTCATCAGTCTCCAAGAAGCGCCGATACGCGGCGTACCGAGTGCGGAAGGCAGGAAGCCCATCCACGAACGCGTC
This sequence comes from Chloroflexota bacterium, assembly GCA_012514315.1. Taxonomy (GTDB): domain Bacteria; phylum Chloroflexota; class Anaerolineae; order B4-G1; family B4-G1; genus JAAZAN01. The sequence goes on along the minus strand of JAAZAN010000212.1, from coordinate 14,943 downwards.
ATCTCCCGGCACGAAGTTACCCCAACCAAGTACCCAGTCGGTGCCGAACAGGATGCGGTCCTGGTGCTTCAGGAAGAAGGCCCTGGTCTCCGCCACGGGGTGCCGCCCGATCTCTCCAATCCGAGCTGACAGGTCAACATAGAAGTTGGGATAGCGCCCCAGACACTGATCGACATAACCCAGGTTCTCCGGATAGTTGCCCAGATGTGCGCCGATGAACATGACCTCGGGATGTGCCTCAATGACACGATTCCGTTGATCCAGCAGCGAATCATGTCCTGGAAACTCTGGGCGTCCGAAGTGCCAGTCAGGATGCAGGTACAACTCATCCCAACGCTCATTGTCGGGCGTCAGTGGCTGGAAGAACGCCACCGGGTCCGCGGTGTGGATCAGCACAGGGATGCCCAGCAGACCGGCCTTCGCCCACAACGGATCGAGGCGCGGGTCGTCTATCGCGATCAGACGTCCCTCCGCATCACTGTAGCGAAGTCCGAGCTCCTTGAAGATCTTCAACCCGCCTGCCCCCTGCCCAACCTTTCGATCGAGATCGTCGGCCATGCGCTGTCCAAAACCCGGCGCCACATCGGAGAAATCGGGCGTAGCGAACACCACAACGCGCTCGCCGAGAGCCGCCCGCATCGTCCTCAAACCCTCGGCGAACGGAATGCCAAGTCGCTCGAGGGCTCCCAAGTTCACGACACCCTCCAGGTTGTTCTCATCCATCACTCGAGCTACGAGCTCACTCACATCCGGATGGAAGTGAACGTGCGCATCAATGGCCGGACAGCTACCTGTCAGATCCACATGGAACCTCCTTCCCTGCGTGCCCCAATCCCCATTGCTCAGTCCAGCACGACACACCCGGCGCCGAGCATCTGTGTGGGCGGCGTTTCGCACTCGAGCTTGATGACTGTCACGCCTGCGATGCCATCCGGGTTCGCTACAGGCAGCCCACCTAGAACGAGTTGATCCTCAGTCTGCTGAAAGGCCACCGGGGCTCCGGTCGTCAGCAACGAGGCGCGCGCAACCCTGGATCGAAGCCCGCCAAGAGTCAGCTCCTCACCGGGCCAACGGTTGCACCAGAAGTAGGCGGTTTTGTCTCTGAGGGTCCACCGCCCCGTTGGCATCCACTCCATCCGACCGTCCGTTCGATCAACGTGCCCGTAGATCGCATCACCGTTGGACGAGATCCATGCCCCAACCGCGCCCAGGCGTTCGACGGCTTGCTCGGGTACGGATCCATCTGGCCTCGGGCCGATATTTAGGAGCAAGTTGCCTCCACCGGCTGTCGCAGTGCACAGCATGTCGACGACCTCGCGCACAGAGCGCCAGTCCGGAGATATGGGCATATAGCCCCACGAACCATTGAACGTCATACACGCTTCCCATGAGCGACCAGCTTCCGCAGCCCTGACCTGCTCCTCAGGGGTTCCGAAATCCTCAGGCAACTGGGCGCGATCGTTGATGATGATATGCGGTTGCAGCTCGCGCACCATCCGGTTCATGGCGACCGTTTCCCACCGCTCCGGCGACTCCAGCGGCCAGGAGACATCGTACCACATGATGTCGATCTTCCCGTAGTTGGTGCAGAGTTCGCGAACACACCCCTGAGTGAAATCCAGAAAGCGCCGCCTGGCCGCACCATCCCGCGCACACCTAGCGCCGTCGGGATGATGCCAATCCATTAGAGAGTAGTAGAAGCCAATCTTGAGGCCGAACTCGCGACATGCCTCGACGTACTCCCGCACGAGGTCGCGCCTCGGTCCGCGTTTGACGGAGTTGTACTCCGTCTGGTCTGTATCCCAAAGACAGAACCCCTCGTGATGCTTTGTCGTCATCACCATGTACTTCATACCAGCCTGTCGCGCCAACCGCGCCCATTCACGAGCGGGACGCTCTCCAGGCTGCCAGGTGTCCGCCAGCTTCTCATACTCGGCCACGGGAATGCGCTCGCGGTTCATCACCCACTCGTGACGCCCTAACTGCGAGTAGAGCCCCCAGTGTACAAACATGCCGAACCGGGCTTCGTGCCACCAACGCATTCGCTCCGATCGAGTGGCCGCAATTTCGCGCAGGTATGTCTCCATATCGGTCATCGGCTCCTTTGATCAACGGTAACCCTGCCACAGGCTAGGGTGCGTCCAGCTCAATAACGGCGCTCAGATTGTGTGGAGCATCGGGGTCCAGCCCCTTGGCCATCGAGCGATGGAATGCAACCAGCTGCATCAATGGGAGATACAGCGGCACACGCGCCCATTCGCCGACTTCACTGCGCAGCTCGACGACATCGTCTGGTCGCCACTCCTGGAAGATGCCAGCGTCTTCCACAAACGCCATCACACGAGCACCCAATCCGGACATATCCTCCAGGACACGCGCCTCGTGCGACTGCGCAGTATCTGACACAAACCCAACGACCAGGGTGCGCTCGTTGACCATTGACATGGGACCGTGACGAAACTCAAGGAAATGGAACGCCTCGACGTAGGTCAACGACATCTCTTTCATCTTGAGCATCGCCTCGCACGCCAGTCCGTACAATGGTCCATCACCCAAGATGAACACTCGCTCGATATTGAGATCACTGCCCACCCGCTCACTGCGTGTGCTCTCACGCTGCAAGAGTTCATCCAGCACACCGGGAAGCCGGCGAATCTCTCCGAGCAACGCATCGTCCTGCCCCATCACCCCTGCCAGGACCTCGGCCATCAGCAGCATACTGGCGAAAGACCGAGTCTGAGCGACGCTCTTCTCTTGCGCAGCGGGCGCACCCAGGACGAAATCGGACTGTTGCGCCAGTGGACTGTCCGGGTAACAGGTGATCGTCAGAACAGGACCTCGCGCTGACTCCCGGAACGCACGCAACGCCCACAGCGTCTCGGTCGTTGTGCCCGACCGCGAGATCGGCAACAGCAGGGTTCGCTTTGACGGTACCGTCTCGCCGAACAGAAGCAGCTCCGAGGAAGGCAGACCAAACGCTGGCAGTCCAGTGCAGCGCGCAACAACCGAGGCGGCTACCTTGGACAGATAGTGCGTCGATCCACACCCGATCGCCACGACCTGCTCAACGTCGGCGCGAGTCAGGAATCCGGACAGGGACTCGCGCTGCTCTCCCAATTGCGTCAGCGTGGTCTGCCAGACATCAGGCTGACTCATGATCTCTTCCCACGTATGTTGTCCTCTTGACATATTTCCTCCCCTCAGCTCACATGAAATCGGACCTGATGTTCAGGCTTCAGCGACGATAACCGCGATACCCAGGTGCACCAGCTGGTTCACCAGCTCAGGATCAATCTGTTCGTCTGTGACCAGTGTGCTGATACGCTCCACAGGGGCTACGTATGCCGATGACGTCTGCCCGAACTTACTGTGGTCGGCGACGACGATCAGCGTCTCCGCCATCTCAATGATCGCTCGATCTGTCATCACCTCCGGAAGGTAATCGTTCGTCATGCCTCGCTCCAGGCTGATCGCACGCATCCCGATGATGACCTTGTCAACGCGCACCTCACGCAGGGACTGCTCGGTGATGTGCCCAATCAGAGACAGCTCAGATTCCCGCATCATCCCTCCGGTGACTACAACCGTCACACCAGCCGATACAGCGAATTCCATCGCGACGTTCAGCGCGTTCGTCACCACTGTCAGCTTCCGGCGGCCGGCCAGCTCACGTGCGACGTGTGCTGTTGTTGTACCCGACCCGATGAACACCGAATCGCCGTCGTCTACTAGGCGCGCCGCCGCCTGGGCAATCCGTACTTTGCATCCCTGCAGATCCGCCATACGCTGCACCACAGGCGGCTGGGGCGCCGATGAGGATCGGGCAATTGCACCACCGTGCGCGCGCTGGATCGCTCCGTGCTCAGCCAGCTCCGCCAGGTCCCTGCGGACGGTTACTTCGCTGACAGCGAATCGTTCGCTCAGCTCAGCAACCGTTGCCCTGCCAGCCGTTCGGATGGCATCAAGAACACGCTGTTGACGTTCGGCTTTCAGAAGATCCATAGTTCGTCCCCATCACTCCAAAGACTCACGCTGCGATTCTATTCTATCATTAACGAAAGGGCCTGTCAACCCGTTCAGTCAATTTCATTCGTTCACACTCACGTTCATACGCATTCACTCACTGGCCCGACACCGAATGCTGTCGCGATGGACCGCCCGATCGCCCATCGGCCCTCAGGTTACACCAACTCGCAGTTGCGCCCATGGAAATTTCGAGTATTCTACAGGCGTAGTGCAGAATCATATCCGCAGTAGAATGGGAGGCGATGATATGACGATGAAGTTGGGCGTGATGGCCCCCTTGCCGGACGGACCCGAAGACGCACTGGCCAATGTGCGCGATCTCGGGTTTTCCACGTGCCAGGTTGTCAACTGGCATGAAGCCCTGTTCACCGACGAGATGATCGACCGATTGACAAACGCGGCGGCAGAGACTGGGATTGAGATAACCACCCTGTGGGTCGGGCTCCCAGGTCGCACGGTATGGAACTTCTTGGAGGGTCCGATCACGATTGGTCTGGTTCCCGAATGGCAGCGCTCCAAGCGACTGGATGTACTGAAGAAGGGTTCCGACTTCGCTCGCGCGGCCGGGATCGACAGCATCACGACGCACGTGGGCTTCATCCCCGAGAATCCCTCCGACCCACTCTACGCCGGGGTGGTCCAGGCCCTCACCGAGATCGCGCGCCACTGCGCCGACAACAATCAGTCGTTCTGGTTTGAGACGGGCCAGGAGACGCCGGTCACGCTGCTCCGGACAATCGACGATATTGGCACGGACAACCTGGGAATCAATCTAGATCCGGCCAACCTCTTGATGTACGGCAAGGCGAACCCGGTGGACGCGCTGGATGTATTCGGGAAGTATGTGCGTGGCGTACACGCCAAAGACGGGGAGTATCCCTCAAATGGGCGCGATCTGGGCATCGAGAAGCCGCTGGGTGAGGGCCGTGTCAACTTCCCAGCGCTTCTGAGGGGACTGCGTTCTCTTGGATACAACGGTGCACTGACCATTGAACGCGAGATCTCCGGTCCGCAGCAGATCGCCGATATTCGGGCAGGCAAGCAGTTCCTGGAAGAGATCATCGCCTCGCTGGGTGCCGACTGAGAACTGCCCTGGAACGGTTCGCGCGCCACATCCCTGGCGCCTCGACGCGGCTGAGCATTTGACGAAGGAGGAAGTAACGATGATTGAGACAGCGGAGTTCGGAAGTACGGGCCACGCCAGTACCCGCACGATCTTTGGGGCCGCTGCCCTGGGTCGGGTAAGCCAGGCGGACGCCGATCGCACACTGGACGTTCTGCTCCAGTATGGCATCAATCACATCGACACAGCCGCAAGCTATGGGGACGCGGAACTGCGCATCGGTCCCTGGATGGCGTCGCATCGACCGGACTTCTTCCTGGCCACCAAGACAGGTGAGCGCACCTATCAGGGTGCGTGGGACGAGCTGCATCGGTCGCTCGAGCGGCTGCAGGTTGCCCAGGTAGACCTTTGGCAGCTCCACGCGCTGTTTGAGCAGGATGAATGGGACGTGGCGATGGGACCCGGCGGGGCGCTAGAGGCAGCTATCGAGGCGCGTGACAGAGGGCTCGTGCGCTTCATCGGTGTGACAGGCCACAGTCTGACTGTCCCCCGAATGCATATACGCAGTCTCGAGCGCTTCGAGTTCGACTCGGTGCTGTTCCCGCTCAATTACCCACTGATGCAGAATCCACCGTATGCCGCTGACGCCCAGGCACTGATCGCGTTGTGTCGTGAGCGTGGTGTGGCAATCCAGACCATCAAGGGCATCTGCCGCAGACCGTGGGGCGACCGTGACCGAACGCGAGCCACATGGTACGAACCGCTGGAAGACCAGGCCGCGCTGGACCGTGCTGTCCACTGGATTCTCAGTCAGCCAAACGTCTTTCTGAACACGGCGGGAGACATCGATGTCCTCCCGAAGATACTCGATGCAGCCAACCGTTTTGAGGCGGCGCCGTCGGAGGCGCAGATGGAGCAACTCGTCAGAGAGCAGGCGATGGAACCACTCTGGGCCTGACTCTCGAGGGGTCGGTCGACTTGACACGGGTTCAAATTGTGGTATGATTACGCGCGTTGGGGGCGTAGTGTAGCGGTTTAACATGCCGGCCTGTCAAGCCGGAGATCGCGGGTTCAAATCCCGTCGCTCCCGCCAGCCCAAGGATCCATCTCAGCCAATTTTGCTGGGATGGATCTTCTCTTGTCTGGCTGTTCTGTGCCGCCGTGCCCCGAGTGGACATGGCTGGGCACACTGATGAAGGCTCCGTGATCCGCCCCTTAATCCAGAGCCAGCGTGCTTCCGCACCCTCACCGTGGTCTATACGAGGCCGCTCTTGATGCTGTCACCTTCTGGCGCTGCCCCCGAATTGACAGGATCTCTCCTGCTTGACATAGAGGAACATCTGTTCTATCATGGCGCCGTCGGACGTCACCAGCAGACCTGATCCCCCACGCGGGCACTCGCCGGCCAATGATCAGTGCTGGGGATAGCCTCAGAGACTGTTCGCCGTAGATTGGACCAGAAATCGCACACACAACTCTACGAGGGGTGCCGCATTGCGAGAACCTATGAAGGACGCATACATCACGATTCGTGGCGCCAAGGAACATAACCTCAAGAACATCGACGTACAACTGCCGCGCCTGCAGTTCATTGTCATCACAGGCGTGTCGGGGAGCGGTAAGTCGTCGTTGGCGTTCGACACGCTCTATGCTGAGGGCCAGCGTCGCTACGTCGAGTCGCTCTCGGCCTATGCCCGCCAGTTCATCGGCCAGATGGAGAAACCCAGAGTCGACTACATTGGAGGACTGAGCCCGGCCATTGCGATCGAGCAGAAGGCAGTCAGCAAGAACCCGCGCTCCACAGTCGGCACCGTTACCGAGATCTACGATTATCTGCGCGTGCTCTTCGCTCGCCTGGGCACACCTCACTGTCCACAATGTGGCCGCGAAGTTCGAGCACAGTCGGTGCAGGAGATTGTCGAACTGGTGGCGGCATTGCCACCGGGCACTCGTTTCCAGATCCTGGCGCCGTTGGCGCGGAACCAGAAGGGCGCATTCCACGAATTGCTGGCGACGGCGCGTGCCCAGGGATTCTCCCGCGTCCGCGTGGACGGCGCCGTGCACGGCCTGGATGAGAAGATCGCGCTGAACCGGAATCAGCGGCACAATATCGAGATCGTGGTAGATCGCCTTGTCGCGCCCGAAGCGGACGAACGTACTGGCCTGCTCTCGCGCCTCGCGGATTCGGTGCAGACGGCGCTGCGCGCCGGCGATAGCACGATCTTCATCGAACGAGAGGGTGAGGAGAATTGGCTGCTCTCCGAACGCAACGCCTGCCCAGGCTGCGGGCTGAGTTTCCCCGAGCTGACACCGGCAATGTTCAGCTTCAACTCTCCCTTGGGGATGTGTCCCGAATGCGGCGGGTTGGGAACACGTCTGGAGTTCACGCCCGATCGATTCGTCGATCCGGATCGCAGCCTCCACGACGGCGGAGTGCGCACCTTCGGTGAACTGCGCAAGAAGCGAACAACGGGCACGTACCAGGTCGTCACGCAGATTGTGGAGAGCTTCGGACACGATCTGGACACACCCTGGCGCGACCTCAGCGAGGAGTGCAAGCATGCACTACTGTATGGGGGCGTACGTGTCAGCCTGCGTGCACAGAGCGATCGCGGGGACTGGCAGGGGGAGTGGGAGTTCGAGGGCACCATCGAATCGACCCGACGACGCTACCGCCAGACCCACTCCGAGGGTATGCGACGCTGGTACACCGGCTTCTTGAGCCAGCAGCCGTGTGGCGCGTGTCAGGGAGAGCGAATTCGACCCGAGAGCGCCGCGGTTACTATGGGCGGCCTCAGGATCAACCAGGTCACCGCCCTCAGCATCGCCCAGGCGCTGGAGTGGATCGAGAGCGTTTGGCCTCAGCTCACACCCGAGCAGATGGAGATTGGGGAGGAAGTGATCAAGGAGGTCGATGAACGTCTGCGCTTCCTCACTAACGTGGGACTGCACTACCTGACACTCGACCGCCCAGCGTCCACGCTCTCGGGAGGAGAGGGACAGCGCATTCGCCTCGCCAGCCAGATCGGCTGCGGACTGGTCGGCGTGCTGTATGTGCTGGACGAACCCAGCATCGGCCTCCATCAACGCGACAATCGTCGCCTCTTGACCACGCTGGAACGGCTGCGAGATATGGGCAACACGGTCGTCGTCGTCGAGCATGACGAGGAGACCATGCGAACTGCAGACTGGATCGTGGACCTTGGGCCAGGAGCTGGCGTCTGTGGTGGACGCATCGTGGCAGCAGGTCCACCCGAGACGGTGATGGCGCATCCTGACTCGCTCACTGGAAGCTATCTCCGCGGAGAGTCAACCGTGAGAGCGCCCAACTCCCACCGACGGTCGCCCGACAACCGGTGGCTCACACTGGTCGGCGCGCAGCAGAATAACCTCAAAGAGATCACGGTCCGCTTCCCTGTGGGCCTCTTCACGTGCGTGACCGGTGTCTCAGGAAGCGGTAAGTCGTCACTGGTTGCCCAGACGCTGCAGCCAGTTCTCGCGCGAGCCCTCAACGGCGCGGACGTCTCCCCCGGAAGACATGCGGGAGTCGAGAACCTCGAACACGTCGACAAGGTCGTGAGCATCACGCAGGAGCCAATAGGTCGGACTCCGCGATCGAACCCCGCCACCTACTCTCAGCTCATGCCGGTGATCCGAGATCTCTTCGCACTCTTGCCGGAAGCTCGAGCCCGAGGATACAGTGCAGGACGGTTCAGCTTCAACGTGAAGGGTGGACGGTGCGAGGCATGCCGGGGGCACGGGCGGAAGCGCGTCGAGATGCATTTCCTGCCCGACGTCTGGGTGACATGCAGCGTGTGCAAGGGGCAACGGTTCAATACCGAGACTCTGCAGGTCCGGTATCGAGGCAGGAACATCGCCGAAGTCCTCGATATGGATGTGTCAGAGGCGCTCGAGTTCTTCGACAGTGTCCCCCGGGCGAAGCGTATTCTGCAAACGCTGGCCGACGTAGGGCTTGGCTATGTGAAGCTGGGACAGAGCGCAACCACTCTCTCCGGAGGGGAGGCCCAACGCGTCAAGCTGGCCAAGGAGTTGGCACGAGTGGCCACTGGCGATACTGTCTACATCCTTGATGAGCCCACCACCGGTCTGCATTTCGCGGACATCCAGCGTCTCCTGGACGTTCTGCACCGCCTCACCGACACCGGGAACACCGTCATCGTGATCGAGCACAACCTGGACGTGATCAAGACTGCGGATTGGATCATCGACCTGGGGCCAGAAGGCGGCGAGTCAGGTGGACACGTGGTCGCGGAGGGAACCCCGGAGGAGGTGGCACTGGCGGATGACAGCCACACCGGTCGGTTCCTGAAGCAGATCCTGGCTCACCAGACCGGACGCACGATGGCGTCACAGGCTGAGACGCCTGCTGAAGCAGCGGGCATCATCATATCCGAGGAGGGACTCCAATGAACGAAAAGATAGTTGCATACTGCGGGTTGGTCTGCTCTGACTGTGAGGCATACACTGCCACCCAGTCGGGCGACCGGGAGGCTCTGGAGGCAATGGCGAGGCGCGCCCACGAGGAGTACGGCGTGCCGGATGCCACTGCCGAGTCGGCACGCTGTGACGGCTGCCTGGGCGGCGAAGGGTACAAGTCAGGTTATTGCTTCGAATGTGGTGTACGGGCCTGTGCAATCGGACGAGGTGTCACTAACTGTGCCCACTGTGACAACTACGGCTGTGAGACGCTGACCGCGTTCATCGACCAGGCAGCGGCGGCCAAGGAGCTCTTGGAGCAGATCCGGGGCTCGCTGTGAGGGACTCAGATGTGGAGGCTGCGAATGCGCGTCGTCCTGTGATCCGGTGGCTCCTGGATTCAGATGAGCCCTGGACCCGGTACAGGACGCTTGTCGATCTGGTCGAGCATCCAGAGTCCGACCCGCAGGTGGCAGCCAACCGAACGCAGATACTGGACCACCCTCGCGTGCGAGAGTTCATCGCCGAAGTGGCGCGGTGGCCGGGCCACACGCTGAAACGCCACAACGATGCCAGCCACCCTCTCCATGCCCTCGCCGCGCTGGGCGATTTCGGCATTCGCGCCCGTGATCCTGGCGTATCGCCGGCCATCGACGCGATCATGGCGCACCAATCGGACGATGGCGCCCTCCAGGTTCTGCTGAACATCTCCAAGGCATTCGGGGGCAGTGGGGAGGATGGCTGGAGTTGGGTCGCGTGCGACGCACCTGTGCATCTCTACGCGCTCCTCGCGATGGAGTGTGGAGACAATCCACGAGGGCGGCTCCTTTGCCGACAATAAGCAGCCTTCACCGTGCCTCACGTACATTGAATGTCAATTCGATGGTGAGCAGTAGGTCGATGGAGCAGACAGAGTGCGTGCTGTGTGGCAGCTGTGTGGACACGTGCTCCAGCGGCGTCATCCAGTACTCATTCGGCCGCGGGAAGTAGCCGGACAATGACCGGGCCAGGTCCGTCGAGACAGGCTGAGCACGCCACCCACCAGTCATGCTGCGCTGCAGATGGCCTAGTCGAGTCTATCGATACCCTTCTGCCTGCAAGTTGAACAACCTGGCATACGCGCCATCCGCCGCCATCAGCTCATCGTGGCTGCCGAGCTCGGAGATCCTACCCTCTGACAGGACCACGATCCGATCCGCCATACGCACGGTTGAGAAGCGGTGCGAGATCAGCACAGCGATGCGACCCTCCATCAGCTCACCGAATCTCAGGAAGACTTCGTGTTCTGCCTGCGCATCCAGGGCCGATGTAGGCTCATCCAGAACCAGTACCTCCGCCTCGCGCATGAAGGCCCGCGCCAACGCGATCTTCTGCCACTGGCCGCCTGACAGCTCCTCGCCCTTCTCCCACCGCCTGCCCAGCATCGTGTCATACCCGGCAGCGAGATCCTCCACGATTGGCGCGGCTCCCCCGCGGTCTGCCGCATCGATGATCCGGTCGAAATCGCCCATCGCATCGACCTGTCCAAAGCCGATGTTCTCCCGCACTGTAAACTGGTATCGAACGAAGTCCTGGAAAATCACGCCAAATCGTTGACGAAGACTGACCGGATCGAAGTCGCGCAAGTCGACGCCATCGATCAGAACCTGTCCCTCCGTTGGGTCGTACAGCCGTGTGAGTAGCTTGATCAATGTCGTCTTGCCCGCACCGTTCAGCCCGACCAACGCGATGCACTCACCTGGGCGAATGTGGAGGTTGATGTTGCGCAGTACCAGAGTCTCCGTACTTGGGTACTTGAACGAGACATTCCGAAACTCAATGCCCTGCCGAATTGGCGCTGGCGCAGGCAGGACGTTGTGAGAAGTAGCCTGAAGTGGCTCGAGCGCCAGATAGTCTACCAGATTGTCAAGATACAGATTGCTTTCGTAGAGCCGGTTCACACTGTCAAGGAGAGACCGAACTGAATGCTGCGACTGTCGGAAGACGCTCAGAAACATTGTCATATCACCCAGTGTGATGAGGCCAGTCACCGTGCGGAGGACGATCCACGCATAGCTACCATAGTAGACCAGCGTTGACAGCAAGCCCCACCCCAATCCTGCGATAGTGCGACGCTCAGCGATGGCCCGGTCCTCCTGGTAGAAGCCCATAAACAGCTCCTGATATCGCTGGAAGAGCGGCTCACCCAGCCCAAACAGCTTGATCTCCTTGACGTAATCCACCCCGGTCAGCAGCATCTCCAGGTAGTTCATCAGTCGCGCCTCGGGAGCCCGGCGGTTCACTGCCCGGAACGCGCGCTCGGCGTGTTGGGATTGCGAAAGAAAGGCGGGAATCGCCGAGAGGAAGATGAGGACCGCAAGGTACGGGCTGAACCGCGTCAAGAGGGCGATCAGTGACACCATCGTAATCACTTGCTGGACTGTCTGCAGCATAGAATTCACGATCGTAACCGCGCTCGTGTCGGCGCGCCGCCGTGCGTTCTGCATCGTGTCGTAGAAGATAGGGTCCTCGAAGAAGCACAAGTCGAGACTGATCGCCTTGCGGAGAATGAGGCCATTGACGTGATTGGTGACCTGCGTCTGCAGAATCCGATCTGACAGGCTGCGGATATGCCCTGCCACGGAGCTGACGAACAGAAGTCCGAACTCCAACATGAGGTACGGGAGGACGAACTGCAGCCCGTCCATAGGCGGCATGCCTTCCTCAAGCGCGATCACGATGGAGTCAATGATCAGTTTCCCGGCCCACGCTTGTGCCGCCGGGAGGGCGGCCGCAACCAGCATCAGGCCAATTCCGAACAGCGCGGCGCCCCGGCTGGCTGACCACACCAGTCGGAACGCCACTGGGGAGTTTCTCATAGCCTGCCAGAACTCACCAATTCGGCTCCCGACTCGGGCAATTGGGGTGGCCTCGGATCGATTCATCTCAGAGGGTCTCAGTGTAGTCAACGTTGCACACTCCTATCTACTCCCGGCTTCCACAGCGCCCGAAACGCCACAGCGTACGCCCAGGTCTCAGGGCGTCGGCCGGCGCTGAGTCAGCACCTGCTCATCGCGCCCCATCACCCCAGCCTGAGCAACCTACCGACCAAGGGCGTCGCCTTGAAGATGGCCCGATGAGGACACATCTCGTGACAGCAGTAGCACCGGATGCACATATCATAGTCATAGGTCGGCGGCTGTCCTTTGGAGCCATTCTCGAACCTGAGTGCCTTATCAGGTACCGGACACGCATCAACGCAGCGTCCACACCGAACGCACAAGGATACATCAATCACCGGCTTCGGCAGCGCGAGGTTTTTGATGAACCGATAATGCGCGTACGACGCGTTGCCATAGACCGGCTTGCGAATCATCCGGAAGTCAGGGCACGCCAGCGACTCGATTGAGTCGCCGACGTACTCAATATCATTGAGCCGATAACAACCGAGGCCGGCTCGATATCCAGCGGTGGTTGTCGGCACATACTCCGGGTCCATCCCCACCAAGCGACAGAACGTAGCATCCACCGCGACCGGATCTTCGGAGAGAATCAGTGCCTTCACCGGCCTCGTCTCACCGCTCCGCGGTCCATTGCCATCCATCGCGATGATGCCGTCCATTATGTGCAGCCGTGGCTGCAGGACCTGAGCAAGCTCGACGAGGAGGCCACTGAACGCGTGCACGTCCTGAAACTGAACGTGGTAGAGCGCCTTGCGCTTACCCGGAATACAACCGAACAGGTTCTTGACCGCGCCCGTAATGCGTGTGAGCTGATGAGTCTTCATCTTGGGCAGATTGATCATGCCGTCGCACTCGTGAACAGCCTGCGCGATCGGGAAACTGTCGACGGCCTTTCCGCGCACGTTGGCGAGCGGACCACCTCCGGAGAAGTCGGAGAGCACAGCGCCGCCTTCGCGCCCAGCTGCCAGCAGGCCAGACCTCCTGGCGGCCTGCTCCGGGTGCTCGAGTCCGGGCGAGTCACCGAACGACAGCGAAGCGCCAGCCTCTAGAAGTAATCGGATGCACGCCGACAGCACCGCCGGATGTGTCGTCACGCCCTTCTCGGGCGGATCGCCGGCCAGGATGTTGGGTTTGAGCAGTATCCGCTCACCCGATCGCGCGAAGCGCCCGCGCCCACCAAGTAAGTCGACGCCCCGGCTCAACGCGGCATAGACACGGTCACCGTCATAGTCCTCACATCGAATCACTGCGACTCTAGTTCGTTCCATACTCTCCCTCACGCAGGCGTGCTATCCAGCACGGATACTTTCGATCCTGAAGCGGTCCTTCCCCAGAAGATCGAGATGACCGCATACACAGCGCGTCGGGGCACGAAGCGGGCAACTGCGACGATAGCGCGGTTCAGCCCACCGGGGACGATAATTGCCCGTTCGACCAGTAACTCACTCACGGCGTACGACGCCACCGCATCAACGTCCATGCACGTCAGTCTGGCGGCCCAGCCCCCCGCCTCAATCTTCTCGCAGGTCGATCGATTTGTTCGAATCCCATTGGGACACAGCGTGCTGACGCTGATCGTACTACCACGCAGTTCCTCTCGCAGCGCCAGGCTGAAGTTCAGGATGAATGCCTTCGTCGGTGCATACACCGGCATGTACGGCATCGGGAAGAAGGCGGCCAAGCTCGCGACGTTGAGCACGAACGCCCTGGGACGCCGCGCTAGCTTGGGCAGCAGCAGACGCGTGATCTTCACCAACGCCAGATTGTTGAGCAGAATGCAGGACTCGTTCTCACCCAGCGTGGAGTCCTCGAATCGGCTATTATACCCCGTCCCAGCGTTATTCACCAACACCGAGACCACGAATCCGCCGTCGCCGATCCAATCGACCAGAAGCTCCGGGCCGCCCGGCTGAGTCAGATCCACTTCGAACCATTCTACACGAACGTCGTGTTTCTGAGCCAGCTGGCTCGCCGTCCGCTCAAGCCCGGAGTTCGGCAGGGCTGTCAGAATCACGTCCATTCCGCGACACGCAAGGTCATTGGCGATGGCGTGACCCAACCCCTGGCTTGCCCCTGTGACCAGCGCATACCCCCGCAGAATCTGCACCCGAGATCGGCGCGCTCTCCCAGCGTGCTGTCTGGACGCCCGTTGTCTTTCCATAACCCTGCCTCCTTTGGTTCCCGTAGGCCTCTCCGTCTGTGATACCATTCTCGTCCAGGATGGAGGGCGTTGCATCGACCACAGGAGACAATCGGAGATACATCACATGGTGCAATATCGTGCCCACAGCGTCGCCTGTCACGATCCTGGCCCTGGCTCACCTTGAGTCGCCGATCGTCACACTGCCGATGACCTGTACCGGCAAGTTTGACGGATCGTACAGCCTGCACTAGAATGATCTCATGGTCGGTGGACTGGTTGATCCCATCCGCGATGCTGAGGCACACTCCCCCAACTGTCAGGCATCCACTGCG
>JAAZAN010000211.1 GCA_012514315.1 Chloroflexota bacterium | reverse complement strand
CATTTTGTAGAGATCAACTTCGGCATTGCCATCGCATCGACCCGCACAACATTCTGGGCCTATGCTGGAATACTGATCGTGGCTGGCCTGAACCTCATCCAGGAACCGGATGCCACGCCATTACATCCGGCAGAACAAGTCTCGAATGCCAGGCGCCGCGGCAGACGCCAAAGGACAACCTCCACACAGTCCGATCCAACGGATATCGTCGTCTGGCTTGGTCCCACGCTTGCCGTTGCCCTCCTGGGTGGGTTCATCTTGGGTACACTGACCTTCGACTTCGTTACCAACGCAGAACGGCTCAGCGACCCCTTGCGAATTGTCTGGCGGGCTTTGACAGCGTTACCCGGACGTAGTGCAAGTAACTGCACAGCACTCTGGGACCCGCTGAGAGGCGACTGTCGCTCTTATGGAGGCCTGATGATCACAGGCCTCACCTGGCTGTTGAGTGCGACCATCTTCATCTCCACCCTCATACACAACAAGGCTTTTGAGAATCACAAGAACGACGTAGCGCTCGCAACCGTCATATACCTGACGGCCTCCCTGGTCGTCGGCCTTGGCTTCGCTCTCTTCCTGGCCGGCCGTCAGGCCGCCATGATGGATTTCCAGGCCAGGAGCATTCAGGATGTCATCGCGATTGCGGATAGGATCGCGAAGTTCATGACCGCATACTACTGGTTCATCGTACTGACGTTGCTCGCAGCATCAGCAATGCTCCTCATTGGCGACAGACAGGACATCAAGGAAACCATCAGACCGTGGGGAGCAATCGGTCTGATCACACTCAGCATTCTGGGCGTCGCGGTCATCATTGCCACCAACTTGCGTCCGATTCAAGCGGACATGATCTACAAGCAGGCCGACCCCTATGAACGCCAGGGACAATGGCTTGTCGCGATCGAACACTACAAGCGGGCCATTGAGGTGGCTCCTCGGGAAGACTTCTACTATCTCTATCTGGGGCGCGCCTACCTGGAGTACGCCGCTAGCTTGGAGGACACGAACGTCCGTGATGCTGTGATGAGGGAAACAGAACAGACTCTCATCCGCGCTCGGGAGATCAATCCACTGAACACAGACCACAGCGCCAATCTGGCCCGCATGTACCGTCGTTGGGCGGATTTGACCGAGGCCGGTGAGCTGCGAGACACGCTAGTCCGAAAGGCCTCGGAGAACTACGCGCTCGCCACGTCCTTGAGTCCACACAACCCCATTCTCTGGAACGAATGGGCTATGCTCTACTACTATGCCATGGGCGATATGGAGAGCTATCAGCGAACGTTCCAGCACTCGCTTGAGATTGATCCCGAGTTTGAGCAGACCTGGCTGATGTGCGGAGATGTCAATCGTCACTCGGGAAACCTCGAGGAAGCGGTTAGTTGTTACAATGAGGCGCTCACATTGAGGAGGGTCGACGAACTACAGGTCTTGTTGGCCCTCGGTGAGACATACCGGGCGATGGAACGTTGGGACGACGCCATCTCAGCGCTCACAGAAGCGCTCGAAGTCTCGCCGGGTTCGGGCAACACACTGAGGATCTTGGCCGACACCTACATTACAGCTCAGCGTTGGGATGACGCCATCGCTACCCTGTTGAGACTCACGGCTGTTGATTCCAGCGCGAGTGATATCTGGAACATCTACAGCGTTCTGGCACAGCTTTTCGCCCAATCTGGGCAGAATGATCAGGCTCTGATCTATGCTCAGCAGGCGCTGGCGTCTGCGCCTGCTGAGCAACAGGCCTCCATCGAGAGCCTGATCGCGCAGTTGCAGTCGATGGACACCTTGGATCAATGACAACCTATCTGATTGTGTTCGCTAGTGCACTAGTACTGGCTATCGGAATCACACCGCTGGCCCGCTGGCTGGCGCCTCACGTGGGCCTGATGGATCGCCCCAATGCGAGAAAGATTCACGCTGCGCCGGTACCTCGCGTAGGGGGAGTTGCCATATTCCTGGCATTCATTGCCGCTGCCCTGGTCCTGGGCGAGCGGTATAACTTCACGCAGTTTGGCAGCATACTCATCGGTGCGACTGGTGTGTCCTTTATGGGCCTCATCGATGATCGCTGGAGCTTACGCCCGTTGGTGAAATTGCTGGGGCAGGTACTCGCGGCGCTTCTCTTGTACGCAACCGGTGTCTACGTAGGCATCTTTCGTTCTCCCATCCCGAACCTGATGGTCACCGTGCTCTGGATCGGGTATATTACGAATGCCGTGAATCTGCTGGATAACATGGATGGACTTGCTGGCGGCATCGCGGCCATAGCTGCAGCGTTCTTCGCGCTGATGTGTGCGTTCAGTGGTCAGTACTTGGTCGGCGCGCTCTCCATCGCGGTACTGGGCGCCTGTCTGGGCTTCCTCTTCTACAACTTGAACCCGGCCAGCATCTTCATGGGCGACTCAGGCGCGCTGTTTCTGGGATTCACGCTAGCAGCCATCGGCATCAAGCTGCGATTTCCCGACAACGTAACCTTCGTAACCTGGATGGTGCCTGTGCTTGTTATGGGCCTGCCGATTTTTGACACTACGCTCGTCGTCATATCCCGTCTGCGTCGTCATCTGAATCCAGCTACGACACCTGGCACGGATCACGTCTCGCATCGCTTGGTGGCAACTGGAATGAGCAAACGTGAAGCTGTCCTTACACTCTACGTCGTCTCGTTTGTTCTCGGCCTGCTGGCCATATTCGTCACACAGGCATCGGTCGTCGAGGGTTACCTTGTTGGAGGCCTCGTGGCTATGGCAGGTCTCTACAGCCTCTGGCGTCTCGAACGACCGCCCTTCTTCCATCGCAGCAGCCACAAGGAGCGCGAGGAAGTCACCGAAATGCAGTCGGTTGAGCGAGGACACATCACAGCGGATGGAGGTCACTGATGACTGCCTTGCAGGAACAAATCGCCGAACGTACGGCACACGTCGCTGTAATCGGTCTGGGCTATGTCGGACTCCCCCTGGCAACGGCTTTTTCGAAGGCCGGCTTTCGCGTGACCGGGATCGATGTCGACCCACACAAGGTTGGCTCCGTCAACAACGGCCAGAGCTATGTAGCCGACGTTGCCGACGAGGATATTGCACCATACGTTCACTCCGGACAGCTCACAGCTTCCTCCGATTACTGTGTGTTGACCGAAGTCGACGCCATGTTTATCTGCGTGCCGACTCCCTACGATGCCCAACGCGCACCTGACCTCTCGTTCATTCGCACGGCAAGTGAGACGATCCTACCCAACCTGCGCAGAGGACATCTCATCGTGCTGCAGAGTACGACCTACCCAGGTACCACAGTCGACATTGTCAAGCCGATCCTCGAACGCGATGGTCTGAAGGCGGGCATCGACTTCCACCTGGCATTTTCGCCGGAACGCATCGACCCTGGCAACACGCAGTGGTCGGCTTACAATACGCCCAAAGTTGTGGGGGGGATGACGCCTCAGTGCACCCAACTGGCCGCCGACTTGCTGCGACAGATGGGCGCTCCGGTCCATGTCGTATCCTCACCTGCCGCCGCTGAGCTCACTAAGCTACTGGAAAATACGTTCCGTTCGGTCAACATCGCGCTGGTCAACGAACTGGCCGTCCTTGCCGAGCGTATGGGCATCGATTTCTGGGAGGTCATCAATGCCGCCCGCACCAAGCCCTTTGGGTTCATGCCGTTCTATCCCGGCCCTGGTGTAGGCGGTCACTGCATCCCAGTGGATCCCTATTACCTTTCGTGGAAAGCCAGAGAGTATGACTACTACACAGAATTCATCGAACTGGCCGGTGAGGTCAATCAGGCCATGCCCTACCATGTCGTCGATCTGGTCACCCAGGCGCTCTCTCTACACGGTCACGCGCTGCGGAATGCCCAGATACTCGTGCTGGGTGTAGCGTTCAAGCCAGGCGTGGACGATCCAAGAACATCGCCGGCCGAGCGCGTGATTGAGCTGCTTCTGAGCCGTCGTGCCAACGTGCGCTATCACGATCCCTACGTCCCGCGATTTCGCGTGGGAGGTGATGTGTTCTGCCGTGACACGATCAGCCTTGAGTCGATCGCACTGACCGAGACCGAGGTTCAATCAGCCGACTGTGTAGTTATTGTCACCGGTCACCGCAATGTGGACTACCGATTTGTGGTGGATCAGGCCCGGTTGGTTGTCGACACGTGCAACGCCACGGCGTTTGCCTTCACCCAGGACGGCGAGGATTTGGCGCACACGCGCCAACGGATAGTGCGCCTGGGCGCCCCACTCCCGAACTAGTATGGATCAGTCCTTCTCTCCAACCCAGGCCAACAAGCCCGATGTTCCACCGCCGCCACCGCGCGGCCGGTTGCGGGCCATCCAGGTGTTGACCATCATCACGATCATCGCCGCCTTTGCCGGCGTCTACTATTTCAAGGACCGCCTCGATGAGTTACGACAATACGGCTATGCCGCCGTGTTCCTGTCGGCCTAATCAGCAATGCGACGGTGATTCTCCCTGTTCCCGGCCTTGCCATCAGTTCGATTATGGGCGGTGTATTCAATCCTTGGATCGTGGGCATCGTGGGTGGTGTCGGACAGGCGCTGGGAGAAATGACAGGGTATATGGCTGGCTACAGCGGTCAGACCTGGATTGATGAGAACCCTACCTACAATCGTCTGACCGGCTGGATGCAACGGTATGGGCTACTGACCGTGTTCTTCCTGGCACTGATTCCTTCGCCACTGTTCGATGTCGCGGGACTGGCTGCAGGGGCACTGCGCTTTCCCTGGTGGAAGTTCCTGCTCAGTTGTGTAATTGGCAAAGTGATCAAAAACATCCTCTTCGCTCTTGCAGGCTTCTACAGCTTTGACCTGCTATCTCGACTTCTGGGAGGTTGACCCTGCTCTCCCAGCGTGGTATAATGCCCTCATCAACTTCACCTGAGAAAACTGTGAACAGGAGGAGTAGGTGGGTGTGGCTCCGGCGAACCGTCTCTGTATGACGGGCAGAGAACGAGGCCACCGGCTGCAAGCCTCTGTGGTGCTCCCCACCAAATGTCGCCTGTGAGTCGAGGGACCGAACCAGTTGCATGCACACTGGATAAGCCCCTTCGGGTTCGCCCGTTAGCGCGAGAGCTCTTTGTGAAGAGCGATGAGTGCAGTGAGGGTGTTGGTGAGCACCAGCCGCCCCACTGAATCAGGGTGGTACCGCGAAGGGTTGCCCCTTTCGTCCTTGGACGGGAGGGGCATTTATGCATCTAGATTGCGGAGGAGCGTGCGTATATGGCAGAGATACTATCAAAGACCTTCGACCCACAGGAGCACGAGGAGCGCCTGTACCGTTGGTGGGAAGAACAAGGATGCTTCCGTCCTGAGAAGCAGATCGAACTGGGCATAGCATCGGTTGATGGGCCATCCTGGTGCATCACTATGCCACCACCGAACGTGACGGGGGTGCTTCATCTGGGCCATGCGCTGACCGCCGCGGTTGAGGACCTGATGACACGGTACTACCGTATGCGCGGCTTCGACACGCTCTTTCTTCCCGGCGCTGATCATGCGGGCATAGCCACCCAGAACGTCGTCGAGCGCGAACTGCGCAAGGAAGGCCTTACGAGGCATGACCTTGGCCGTGAGCGGTTCGTCGAAAGGTGCTGGGAATGGGCACGCCAGTCTCTCGAGCGGATCACTGAACAGCACAAGAGACTGGGGATTTCGTGTGACTGGACCCGCGAGCGATTTACACTCGATGAGGAGCTGAGCCACGCTGTGCGTACGGCGTTCCTGCATCTCTACGTGAAGGGACTCATCTACCGGGGCGCCTATCTGGTCAACTGGTGTCCACGTTGTGAGTCTGCGATCTCCGACTTGGAGGTCGAACCGGACGAGCGTGCAGGGCATCTGTGGTACGTGCGATACCCGATTGTGGGCGACGGATGGGACGGGCCACAGGGCGAATGGGGCAGTGGCCAGTGGGCGCAAGGCGCCGTCACCTTCATTGAGATGGCCACAACGCGCCCTGAAACCATCCCTGGAGACTCCGCTGTAGCTGTGAATCCCGACGATCCGCGCTGGAAGGAGCTGGTGGGCAAGACCGCTGTCCTTCCAGCGATTGGCCGGCCGATTCCCATCATTGCTGATGACGCCGTTGACCCGAAGTTCGGTACCGGCGCCGTGAAGGTCACCCCCGCTCACGACCCGACCGACAATGAGATCGGGATTCGGCACAACCTGGAAGCGGTGAACGTGATGACCGATACCGCACAGATGAACGAGGCAGCCGGAAAGTACGTGGGGCAGGACCGCTTCGAGTGTCGGCGCCAGATCGTAGCCGACTTCACGCGGGAGGGCCTGCTCGTCAGGACCGAGGATTACCATCATGCGGTCGGAATATGTGCACGCTGTTCAACCGACATCGAACCA
The DNA here is from genome assembly GCA_012514315.1 of Chloroflexota bacterium. GTDB lineage: Bacteria > Chloroflexota > Anaerolineae > B4-G1 > B4-G1 > JAAZAN01. Next base: position 25,730 of record JAAZAN010000211.1, on the reverse strand, counting down.
CGTATCTCCACACAGTGGTTTGTGAAGACAAAACCGCTGGCTGAGGGAGCCATACAGGCTGTTCGAGAAAGACGCACAACGATCGTTCCCGAACGTGAGGAGCGACGATTTTTCCATTGGATGGAGAACATTCGCGACTGGTGCATCAGCCGGCAGCTCTGGTGGGGCCATAGGATCCCAGTCTGGTACTGTGACGACTGTGCACAGGAGACGTGCGCCATCGAGACGCCGGATACGTGTGCCCACTGTGGCGGGCGAAACATCCATCAGGACGAGGATGTACTTGATACGTGGTTCTCCTCTGGACTATGGCCTTTTTCGACCTTGGGTTGGCCGAACACAATGTCCCCAGATTACTGCCGCTATTACCCGACCAGCGTACGAGAGACAGGCTACGACATCCTCTTCTTCTGGGTGGCACGGGAGATGATGCTGGGCAACGCGATGACGGGGGAAACCCCGTATGCCACAGTCTACCTCCACGGACTGGTCAGAAATGAGGAAGGCAAGAAGATCAGCAAGTCGATGGAAAACATCGACGAGTACGATCCCCTGAACATCATTGACAAGTACGGTTGCGACGCTTTGAGATACACATTGATGACAAGTTCGACGCCCGGTCTGGACATGAACCTGGACCCGCGGAGGTTGGAGGGCGCACGCAACTTCACCAACAAGGTGTGGCAGGCCGCCCGGTTCGTCTTGTCAAATACGCCCGCATCCATTACCATCAGTGATGCGCTGGAGAGTGACCAGCTATTGGCGCTGCCGTGTCTACAGGTCCCTGACCGGTGGATCCTCTCCCGTCTGAATCACCTGATTCAGGAGGTTACACGGCTCTTCGAGAGCTACCAGTACGGTGAGGCTGGCCGCCAGATCTATGAGTTTCTATGGGGTGAGTACTGTGACTGGTACATTGAAGCCAGCAAGGTATCTCTCTACGATGACACGCTGGACAAGCAGGGGACACAGATGGTGCTCCTGCACGTGTTGGAGATCGCACTCCGCCTGCTACACCCGTTCATGCCATTTGTTACAGAAGCGATCTGGCAGGCCCTACCGGCAGCTGTTCGACGCGGAGAGACAGTGATGTTGGCCAGATGGCCAGACGCCTATCCGCAGCTCATTGATGGGCAGGCGGAATCTGATATGCACCTGGTGATGGAACTTGTCCGCGGTATTCGGAATCGCCGCGCGGAGTATGGTGTGACGCCAGGCCGGCGTATTCCAGCGATTATCTCGGCTGGGAACGCATCCCAGACACTCGAGACACAGACCGGTATCCTGTGCAGCCTTGCGAAGCTTGATCCGGAGCAACTTGAGATCCGTGTCAGTGGTGGAGCACCCGATCAGGCCGCCACAGTCGTTGTTGGGGATGTAGTCTGCTATCTGCCGCTCGCAGCGTTGGTGGACCTGGATGCAGAGCGTCAACGGCTTCGCGAGGCGATCGGCGATAGCGCGGCGCGGATCTCCCGCAGCGAGACACTCTTGGCCAGTGAGTTCGCTCAGAAAGCGCCTCCCCACATCGTTCAGCGCGAACGGGACAAACTGGAGAACCTTAAGGCCGAACAGGCGACATTGGAGGATCGGTTAGCCACACTCGGTTGACCGGCAACGTGACAGCCACACTCTACAGGACAAGTACATATGCCTATCGACTCACAGCTTAACCGACTCCGTTTAATGCGACAACAGGCGCAACTGGGAGGCGGCCAGGACCGCATCGATCGTCAACACACCCAGGGCAAACAGACCGCCAGAGAACGCATTGATGCGCTGGTCGATCCCGGCTCATTTCGCGAGATCGACGCATTCGTCACGCATCGCGCCACTGCCTTCGGTGTGGACAAGCAGAAGTTCCTGGGCGACGGGATCGTGACAGGATGGGCAACCATCCACGGACGCACCGTCTATCTCTTTGCCCAGGATTTTACGGTGATGGGTGGCAGCCTCTCCGAAGTGCAGGCCGAGAAGATCTGCAAAGTGATGGACCTGGCTATGAAGAACGGGGCGCCGATCATCGGGCTTAACGATTCGGGTGGTGCTCGCATACAAGAGGGGGTTGCCTCACTGGCTGGTTACGGCAACATCTTCCTCCGCAACGTGATGGCTTCCGGCGTTGTCCCGCAGCTATCTGCTATCCTGGGGCCGTGTGCAGGGGGTGCGGTCTACTCCCCATCCATCACCGACTTCGTCTTCATGGTGAGAGACACGAGTTACATGTTCATCACCGGCCCAGACGTGGTCCGCGCGGTCACTCACGAGAATGTCACATTCGAGGAACTGGGTGGCGCGATGGTCCACGCAGCTCAGAGCGGTGTGGCTGGCTTCATCACCGACAGTGAGCAGGCTTGCCTTGAACGGATGCGTGAACTCCTCGAGTACCTTCCTCAGAACAATATGGAGAACCCACCCTTCGTCCCCAGTGACGATCCGGTGAACCGTGAAGCCACAGAGCTATGCGACATCATTCCAGATCATCCCAACCGCGCCTATGACGTCAAGACCGTCATCGCGCACATTGTCGATGACGGCAAGTTTCTGGAGGTCCACGATCACTGGGCAGAGAATATCGTCGTCGGATTTGCACGGATGGGCGGTCAGTCCGTCGGAATCGTCGCGAATCAGCCTATGGTACTGGCCGGTGTCCTGGATATCAATGCCTCCAGGAAGGCGGCCCGTTTCGTTCGGTTCTGCGACGCGTTCAATATTCCGCTGGTAACACTCGTAGACGTGCCTGGATTTCTGCCCGGTGTCGATCAAGAGCATAACGGCATCATCACCCACGGCGCCAAGCTCTTGTGGGCCTTCTGTGAAGCCACCGTGCCCAAGGTAACCCTGATTATGCGAAAAGCGTATGGTGGCGCCTATCCCGTGATGAGCTCCAAACACGTCCGAGGCGACGTCTCCTTTGCGTGGCCTACCGCCGAGATCGCGGTGATGGGCCCCGAAGGCGCCGTGAACATCATCTTCCGCAAGGAACTGTCCCAGGCAGCCGATCCAGAATCGGAACGACAACGGCTCATCCAAGAGTACCGCGATCAGCTCGCCACTCCGTATGAAGCCGCATCGCGCGGATATCTGGACGCCGTCATCGAACCACAGGAGACCCGTCCCAGGTTGATCGAGGCACTGACGATGCTGAGAAACAAGCGCGATGCGAATCCTCCCAAGAAGCATGGAAACATTCCGCTGTGACGCAAACCAGGGAGAACAACCCATTGCATGAAATGAACACTGAACCAGTCAAAATCTGCGATCTGACTCTGCGAGACGGTCACCAGTCACTCTTGGCCACCCGGATGCGCACTGGGGACATGCTCCCAGTCGCCGAGGCTATCGACCGCGTAGGATACTGGGCAGTTGAGGTGTGGGGCGGAGCCACCTTCGATGCCTGCATTCGTTTCCTCGAGGAGAACCCGTGGGACCGCCTGCGACGCTTAAGAGCAGCCATGCCTCACACCCCCCTTATGATGCTCTTGCGCGGCCAGAACATCGTCGGATATCGTCACTACCCGGATGATGTTGTTGAACGCTTCATCGTCCGGGCAAAGGCCAACGGCATCGACGTGTTCCGTATCTTCGACGCGCTGAACGATGTGCGCAACCTTCGGTGGCCCATAGAGGTCGCCAAACGAGAGCAAGCACACGTGCAGGCCGCCATATCCTACACAATAGGGCCGCCGTACAGCGTCGACTACTTCGTCGATCTCTCCCGTATCCTGGTTGATATGGGAGCGGATTCGATCTGCATCAAAGACATGGCCGGGCTGTTGACGCCCTACACCGCGCACGAGCTGGTCAAGCGGCTCAAGGCCCAGTTGGCTGTACCGGTCCACCTTCACTCCCACTCAACCAGCGGAATGGCCACCTCAACACACATGAAGGCCATTGAGGCGGGCGTGGATATTGTCGACACCGTCATCTCGTCTCTCTCGATGACCACCTCCCATCCGCCCACCGAATCCATCGTCGCAATGCTGCAGGGAGAGGCTCGAGAAACCGGCCTGCGCCTGGAGGTTCTCTCCGAGATTGCTAATCACTTCTCTAAGGTGCGACGCAAGTATGCCCACTTCGAGAGTGGTATCAACGGAGTGGACATTGGTGTGCTCCAGTATCAGATTCCAGGGGGCATGCTCTCCAATATGGTCTCTCAGTTACGGGAGCAGGGCGTCGAGGATCGTATCGATGCGGTTCTGGCCGAGGTGACACAGGTTCGAGCTGAGTTAGGCTATCCTCCTCTGGTGACGCCATCCAGCCAGATTGTCGGCACCCAAGCAACACTCAATGTGGTCTTGGGGAAGCGATACAGCGTGATCCCGGAAGAGATCAAGCAGTACATCCGAGGCTATTACGGTCAACCACCAGCTCCCATATCTCCTGAGGTTCGGAAGCTGGCTATTGGCGACGAACAACCGATTGACTGTAGGCCCGCCGACCTTCTCGCTCCAGGTATGCCCCAGGCATATGAAGAGATCGGAGATCTAGCCCGTGAAGAGGAGGATGTACTATCGTATGCGCTGTTCCCTCAGATCGCACGGCCCTTCCTTGAACGACGTGCTCGTGGGAGCGACGGCAATGAGCCAGTCGTAGCCGCTGTCGCTGGCGTCATCCTCAATCAGCTCAACCAACAAGCCAGACAGCCGGTGTGCACACCTCGAGCTGAGACACCTTCAGCCTGGCAGCAAACCTGGCGTGCCGGCAGAGGCTATTGGAGTGGCCTGCTACCAGGTGCAGGAGGCAGTTTGTGAGACAAGAGTTCACGATCGTTCTCGACGGCAACGAATATGCCGTGGCAGCCGACCAGAAGACCATCACTGTGAACGGACGTCCATTTGAAGTCGAAGTCAGCGCCGAGGACATCGTCCTTGTCGACGGAATCGCGTACTACGTACTGGTTGATGGTCCAACGTTCACGGTGGATCGGACCGATCATACCGTAGAGATCGAAGGACTGGCGCCGCCACGGATCGCTTCCACCGCCCCCGAACATGAACACGGAGTAGCTCACGAGAGCCAGGGCGATGTCGACGAGATCGTCGCGATCATGCCGGGCAAGGTTGTTCGGATGCTGGTGCAGGCTGGCCAGATCGTCCAAGCGGGCGACCCGCTCTGCGTCCTGGAGGCGATGAAGATGGAGAATGAGCTGCGCGCAGTTCGGGACAGCGTGGTGACCACCATTCACGTCAACCCCGGTGAGACTGTCGAGAAGAATCAGCGACTGATTACCCTCTCGCCCGGTGACTCAAGCGCATCAGACTGAGCCTTCCAGGACACGTTCGAGATTGTAGGGCAAGAGGACTTCTGGGACAACGACGCAGGCCGTCGGCAGAACCTCAGCGACGATCTGTCGAAGCCGATCCAGATCCGTATAGTGAAATCCCGCCAGTGTGCAACGTATACCCACGGGCAGGAGTGGGCGAATGGGACGCGACAGAGGGCGAAAGAAATCGTCCCAATGCACCGGCACTACAGCTCGTGGCTGCACCATTGTCAGCAGACCCTCAAAGAAATCGCGACTTCGAAAAAGCTGGACACACAGCACATCGGCCGGGACAGCCCCTCGTACGGAGGCGCTGGTCCAATCCAGAATCCGAAATCGGCCTGCATCTATCAGAAAACTGAAGGCCGAATCCATTCGGTAGTCGGTGATCCGCGGTGGACAGCGCAGTTCGGAAGGCAGGCTACCAGTTAATGGCGACTGGCCGGCAAGCGCTGTGTGTTCGGCCTCAATCACATCGACGCTCATCGAACCCAACGTGAGGCCAACCCCTGCCGTGATCTCACGCACCTGCTCAGCAGGAACACCTTGTGCCGTCAACAGACGACAGGCATTCGCCGAACCATAGACATACGACCCCGTCCGACACGCTACACTGGCCACATCCATCAAGTGGTCCCAGTGGGGGTGTGTAACCAGCACATAATCGCACTCAGCAATCACAGCAGCGACCAGCTGATGATCTGGTCGCCCCCGTCCTCGCAGCACCTTCCACACGGGGAGTCGGGTGAGGTATGGGTCGATGATCAGGACCTGGCCATCTATCGCCACCTCGAGACCGGCCACACCCAGCCAGCGCAACCGGACTTCAGCATTCCCCGAGGGATAAGGCGCCCGGGACTCTGAGCACACGGGGCGAGGTGCTGTCGCCTGGTCAGCCCATGCTCGTTCGCTCACGTCTCCTGCATCAAGCGACGATAGTATGAGTGGCTGGTATAGAGCGCCGCGGCCGGGTTATGACCCAACACACGGTCCTTGGCAATCAAGACCGTGGCCGGCGCCCTAGAATGCATGAAGAACAGACTGTCGTGACCCACGCACAAGCCAACGACGATATTGAGCTGCGTACCTGCCTGCGCGAGTAACGCCGCCTGTCCAACTGGGCTACACATCGCCTCATACTGTCCGGGACGCACCTTCTCGCCATCCTCGATCCCGATCTTCTCCTTGTCGATCGAACCCACTTTGCAGCAGGCCGTATACACCTCGAACCCGTTAGCTACCAGGATATCGTAGGTCAGTCGGGCTTCGACCATGAGACCAACGCAATGTGCGATGCCCAGAACATGTGCGTCGATACGGCGCGCGAAATCCATGACGTCCTCAAGGCGCGTCGTTCGACAGTAACCCGCTGCCTCCGTCCGGGCCGATTCGATGGCCAGACGGCGCAAATCAGCCTGCTCCAAGTAGGCCGTCTCCACCTCCTCAAGGACCTCAGGTTCAGCCAGCATGGGGCAGAAGGCCGGCGGTCGCAACTCACCCGGAGGTGCTCCACAGGCTTTGACTGTACAGAGAGCACACTTCGGACCCGTATAAGTTGACATAGAGACTCCCTTCACATTGGGTAGGCACCACCTGAGCCCCCGATCCTCGTCATTCCATTCACCGTTTGCGAGGAATAATCACCCAGAGAATCAGATAGGGTACCAGACCGGGCAGGCCGCCCGGGATCAACAGAACCAAGAACAGCAGACGAAACCAGAATGCTCGAATGCCAAAGAAAGCACCCAGGCCACCGCAGACACCCGCGACGATCCCACGTTGTCGCCGCAGCTTGTTCGTTTCCGTCATACAGATCACCTCCCTGAAGGACAATCAACTGGACCCCCTGGATCCAGATACTCAATCACTCTCAATACGTGATCCGCCCTCCAGAGTTGCATACCGGCTTACGCTCATCTGCGTCCGATACTCATTCCCTCTGGTACATCCCCACAGGATATGATAGCGGCCCTGGCATAGTACCAGGGCCGCTATCTTGGTCATTGCATCCCTCGGGACTCACTCAGACAGACGTAGGCGGAGGATCTCCGAACCCTCTTCAGGCAATCCTTCGAAGAGCACTCCATCGGTCATCAGTGCCTGCGCGGAAATGCCGCGCTCTAACCCACTGTCTTCCCAATGGACCTCATAGGTCGCATCAGGCAATAGCCCCTTGAGCTTGATCCAACGCTGCGGCTCACCACCGGGCAGGCGGAACACGAAGACCATGACATCCTTCTGATCGGGCATCGCATACTCAAAGCCGCACCATCGGTCGCCTGTGCCGTCCCGCAGAGGCTGCTCAGTCAGATGATACAGATCCGCCTCAAGTATGAAGGGCTTCACCTTGTCCTTGTAATAGCGGATGTGTTCAGCTAGACGCTCGCGGATCCAATCAGGAAGATCGGGTAGACGATGAGAGAGCCCGTAGGTATGCAGCATACCGATGCGGAAGTAGTAGTCCAGTTGCTTGCCCGTGATCTCTTCAGTCGGCAGATCCAGCGATGGGAACGAACCTCGCGTCTGCGACCAGGGCCAGTGTAGGCACGCATTGGGGGCGACCATCAGAGTTGCAGCCCAGAACAACTGCAGACTGTGTACAGGGGTGTCAGGATCGCTCAGGAATCCAACGTGTGTCTGTCCCAGCACACCAAGGTCGAACCGTAGCCCTCCGCTGGAGCAGTTCTCCAAGACGACCTCGGGGTGTTTTTCTCGTACCCTGGCTAACAGACGATAGTATCCTGCGTACTGTTCGTATAGGCCGTCGCCTGCATCATGTCCGTGATCCGTGCGATTGCATCCAGCGCCAACATTGACGTTATAATCCAGCTTCACCCAGTCCGCACAGTAGTCCGTAATCAGTCGATCCAGCGTCTGGAATGCCCATTCCTCGGCCTCGGGATTACCCAGGCAGATCGTACCGACGCTGTTGTCGTCGCGTTTTGCCACCAGATCAGGGTGGGAATCGTTGAACTCCGCATCCTTCCCCACAGCCTCGATTTCGCACCATAGACCAAACTTCATCCCCCTGTCATGGACGTGATCTGCGATGTCACGTACCCCCTTGGGAAACCGCATCGTGTTGACCCGGTCCCAATCACCACGGTAGTTATACCAGTAGGACTTTCCTACCGGCCCAAACCAACCCGCGTCCAGAGTACAGATCTCTACCCCCATATCCGCAGCCGCATCGACATTAGCCTTGAAGATCTCGTCCGTCAGTTCCTCGTCCGTATAGGGCCACCAGTGATTCCATTCGACTGGCAGTGCCCGTGACAGCGCATTCTCAGGATAGTGGTAAGCCCGCCCCCAACGAGCCATCTCGATCGCTGCATGATCGATGTCGCCTGGCGCGCCAATCGCTGTCACGACGTGGATCCCCTCCAACTGTTCACCTTTGGCGAGACGCTTGTTGAACTGCCACGGGTTGATTCCCCCGGTCGCCAGGTAACTCCCATCAACCTGTGGTTCGAATCGGTAGATCCAGTTGCCGGACCAAACTACCGTGCTGATCAGTACGCCGCGTTCCTCACTTTCCAGCACAAACAGCGGGTTCATCTGCGCGCTGGAACGTCCGCTAACCCCCTCCAGAACCTTGGTGCCGATCAGAGGGCCAACGACAGGCGTGAACTCCTTACCCCACCCGCTCAGGAAGTATTGAAGCTGGTACTCGTCGGCCGGTAGCCGCATACAGAACGTATCGAACCGCCCGACTACGATCGGCTGATCCGCCACATTGGTCACAACAGCCCATTTCTCCAGAACACGGGTCGAGGCGAAGGTCCGGTAGTACACGGTTACCTCAACGCCCAATGCAGTGTTACGGAGACAGCACGTGGTCTCGGTCACGCCAGAGCGTACCTCATTCGTCTCCCACCCACCACACTCGAAATCCATCTCCGTGCTGAAGTGCAGCTCGCCGTCACAGTCAATCGCGAACTCAGGCGACCGATTGGGGGTCACCCAGGACGCCCGCTCAGGTTCAAGTCGATACACGTCTGTGCACAAGCCTTGGTCGGTGCGACCCCGGTATTCGAACTCGCTCGGCTGAAGGTCAAACAACGTCATCGTTCAGTCTCCTTGTCATCAGTTATCCGCACAGGACACCACGCGAGACAGAGTGCCCTGGCCCTCATCGCCCCCAGCGGGACTACCCCCATTCTACGTGAGCGTGATCGCCCTGTCAAAGCCTTCGCGCCCCATCACGCTGAACACTCACTGGACCCGATGCGCTCCCTTCGATACCTCCACGATCTCAGCCATAATGCTGATCGCGATCTCACGAGGCGTCTCCGCACCAATGGCCAGCCCTATTGGGGTGTGTATCCTCTCCAGCACACACTCCGGAATGCCGAGTGCGCGCGCTCGTTCGAAGGTGGCTGCGGTCCGGCGTCGGCTACCGAGGAGCCCGATATAGGACGCCGGGCATTCGGCCAGCACAGCCAGAGCGTACTCGTCCCGCGAGCTGTGCGGTGTGACCAGCACAACGTGCGTTCTCTCAGTGATCTGGAATGCCCGCAACTGATCGCTCACGTGGCCAGCAAGCCGCAGATGGGCTTGCGGAAACTTGGTCGGCGATACCAGTTCCTCCCGTTCATCCACCACGACAACACGGAACCCCATGAAAGCACCCAGCTCAGCCAGGGCCTGACCAATATGCCCGGCGCCAACGATGAGCAGCGTGTTCCCCGGGTGAAGCACCTCGATGAAGACTCGCAGCATCCCACCGCACGACTCGCAGTGGGTTTGATCCTCGGTTGCATCGCCCAAAGTCAGCTCCCGCGAACGGCCAACCTCCATCGCCGACCGAGCTTCATCCAGCACCCGAGCCTCGATGGAGCCGCCCCCTACCGTCCCGAGAGTATGGCCGTCTTCGTACACCAGCATCTTGGCTCCAACACCGCGCGGTGTCGATCCGGTGGCAGCCGTGATGGTTGCCAGGGCGCCGGTCTGTCCCTGCCGAATCAATTCCAGAACCGACTCGTATATACTCTCCAGGCTTTCCATTGCCCCCCTTCCTTGATCACCCGTGCCCAGCGCACTTCAGCCACCATACCGGCAACCCGCTCTTCACAGCCTACTCAGGGCAATTGCATCTGAACTCGAATCGCACCAAATATGACGTCTCGAGGAATCAATTGACGCGCTTTTTTTGTTCCCGGCGTGAGTTATGACAGGGCGAAGCTGGGTTTTCTGCTTCCAACTGCCACTCAAAGCAGCATTCGTGACCACTTCTTGCCTATTTTGACGCGTCTGGATTAAGATGCGATTGCCCTGCACAGCCTACTCTTTGACAGAATACCCAGCCTCACTTATATTACCATGCCATAGGTTATCGGCACAAAAGGAGGCGCCCCATGCAGTGGGAGAATCTGACCGCATCCGATTTCGCTACGGCCGTGCACGACACGAATACGTGCGTCATCGCTATGGGCGTCGTCGAGAAGCATTCCGAGCATCTGCCGCTTGGCACAGACTACCTGATCGGCCATCGCATCGCTTGCCTGGCCGCCGAGCGCGAATCGGCTGTGGTATTCCCCCCCTTCTACTTCGGTCAGATCTATGAAGCGCGCTGTTTCCCGGGCACAGTGACCATCAGGCCGGGCTTGCTGGTCGAGTTGATTCAGGGAACGCTTGATGAGATCGGCCGCAATGGATTTGGCAAGATCGTTGTCTACAATGCTCACGGGGGGAACTGGCACCTGATACAGTTTCTAGCACAGTGCGCCCTGTGGGAACAGAAGCCGTATCAGATCTACATCCCGCTGCACCATCTGACACCCGAAGGCCTGAAGCGCTGGGAGGAAATTCGGGGCACCACATATGGCGGTCACGCCGATGAGGAGGAAACCAGCCTGATCCTGGGTACATACCCTCACCTGGCTAGACTGGACCGCGTGCCGGCTGAACCTGCCCGTCGTCGTGGTCGCATGGACCATCTTCCACCTACGTTCAGTGGCATTGCGTGGTATAGCGACTATCCCGATCACTACGCCGGGGATGCCCGCACGGCTGATGTTGTCCGAGGACAAGAGCTGGTCGCGCTCTATGTCGATGCACTCGCGCAGTACATCGCCGCGGTCAAGGCGGATACAGTCACCCCTGCATTGACCGCGGAGTTCTACGCCAGAGTCCAGCATCTCACAGACGGTGAACAGGAAGCCTACTAGACCATGCAGCAGCGCCAAATCGTCGTAGTCGGCGCAGGCCCTGCAGGCCTGATGGCCGCCGGTCAGGCCGCCATGCAGGGAGCCCCAACGCTCTTGATCGAGAAGATGGAGCGACCGGCAAGGAAGCTGCGCATCACCGGCAAGGGACGCTGCAATATAACGAACGTCGCGCCACTGAACAGCTTCATTGAACACTTTGGAGCGAACGGACGATTCCTGCGCCAGGCATTCGCGCGGTTCTTCACCCAGGATCTCCTCCACTTTCTAGAGGAACAGGGCATCTCCACTGTCACCGAGCGCGGTGGACGCGTCTTTCCAGCCAGTGAACAAGCGCAGGACGTCGTCGATGCGCTCGTTGCATGGACCCAACGATGCGGCGTCGAGTTGATGTCTGGGACTCCAATCGGTCGAATCATATTGGATAAGGGACGTGCCATCGGCGTGCAGTCCGTGTCGGGCGACACGTACGCTGCTAATGCCGTGGTGATCGCCACGGGTGGCGCCTCCTACCCAGCCACCGGGTCCACCGGGGATGGTTACAGGCTGGCCGCGTCTGTCGGGCACACCATCGTCCCTGTTCGTCCCGCTCTGGTTCCGCTGGAGACCTCCGGCGAGGTGGCACAACGCCTGCAAGGCCTCAGTTTGAGAAATGTGAGCGCAGCCGTGTGTATCGATGGCCGTGAGACATCGAGGGCCTTCGGGGAGATGCTCTTCACCCATTTTGGTGTCTCTGGGCCAATCATCCTCTCGCTCAGTCGTCAGGTGGTGGACGGATTGCAGAGCGGGCGCCGTGTTGAGATCTCCATCGACCTCAAGCCCGCACTGGACGATGCAGTGCTTAACGCACGACTGTTACGTGACTTTGACTCGCATGGCAAACAGCAGTTCCATACCGTGCTGAAGGGTCTCCTCCCGAGGAAGCTCATCCCTATCTGCACCGACCAGACAGAAATCCCCCGCGACAAGCAAGCTCACCAGATCACCGCGGAAGAACGAAAGCGGCTGCACAACTGGCTCAAGGGATTCCGTCTGCAGGTTAGCGGGCACCGCTCATTTGACGAAGCGATTGTTACTGCGGGTGGTGTTGACGTCCGCGAGGTTGATCCGCGCACTATGGAATCCAAACGTGTGATGGGCCTTTACTTCGCTGGCGAGACCCTCGATGTCGATGCGGACACTGGCGGGTACAACCTGCAAGCCGCCTTCTCCACCGGGTGGCTCGCGGGCCGATCGGCCGCGGAGCGTTGGCTGGACGTTCTTGACGCAGCTGACCAGACGCGAGGTCGCGCCTGATTGTACAGGCCAAGTCGTTGCGCTATAATGGTTGAGGGTCCAGACTCCACGTTCTGATGCCCTTCATTCGGTGAACCGGGAAAGTACGGAGTTGATTTATGGAAATTGGTACCGTCCGTCAAGTGAACATCGAAGACGAAATGCAGGTCGCGTATCTGGACTACGCGATGAGCGTTATCGTAGCCCGCGCGTTGCCCGATGCGCGCGACGGGTTGAAGCCAGTGCAACGTCGCATTCTGTACGCAATGCACGACATGGGTCTGCGTTCAGACACTCCGTACAAGAAATCCGCACGTATCGTCGGCGAGGTATTGGGCAAGTACCATCCGCACAGTGATGCAGCTGTCTATGACGCTATGGCTCGCATGGCTCAGAACTTCAGTTTGCGCTATCCACTCGTCGATGGGCAGGGCAACTTCGGCTCGGTCGACGGCGATAACCCAGCCGCGATGCGGTATACCGAAGCACGCCTGGCGTCCGTATCTACAGAGATGCTGGCTGACCTGGACAAGGACACGGTCGACTTCATCTCTAACTTCGACGATACACTTCAGGAACCCTCCGTTCTACCGGCGGCGATCCCCAACTTGCTCGTGAATGGTGCATCCGGCATCGCGGTCGGTATGTCCACATCGGTCCCGCCCCACAATCTTGGTGAGGTGTGTGACGCGCTCGTCCACATCATTGACAACTGGAAGATGCTGGATGATGTAACGGTCGAGGACCTGATGCGGTTCATCAAGGGCCCCGACTTTCCCACCGGCGGAGTAATCTATCGGCGTATGGAACAAGACGGCGATGACGCGATCGCTCACGCCTATGGACAGGGACGGGGCAAGCTCACCGTGAGGGCATTGGCCCACATCGAGGAAATGAGCCGGTCTCGCAGCCGAATCGTTGTCACCGAACTGCCATACCAGGTTAACAAGAGCGGCCTGATTGAACGCATCGCCCAGTTGGTTCGCGAAGAGCGGATTGAGGGAATCACGGATCTGCGCGATGAATCAGATCGTCAGGGCATGCGATTGGTTATCGAACTCACCCGGACAGTCGAACCGCAGAAGGTGCTCGTCGACCTGTTCCGGATGACACCGATGGAGACCACTTTCAGCCTGATCTTGTTGGCGCTTGTCGAGGGAGAACCACGGCTACTGACGCTCAAGAAGGCGCTGATTACTTACTTGGAGCATCGGCAGGTGATCGTCACCCGTCGAAGCCAATACGACTTAGCCCGTGCCAAGGAGCGTGCACATATCCTGGAGGGCTTACTCACCGCCCTTGACAACCTTGACGAGGTGATCGCCCTCATACGACGTTCCCGGACGGTGGACACAGCCCGAACCAATCTGATGCGCGAGTTTAAGCTAAGCCAGGTGCAGGCCCAGGCCATCCTCGATATGCCGCTCAGGCGACTGGCCGCCCTCGAGCGGAAGAAGATCCAGGATGAGTACAAAGAGAAGATCCGGCTGATTAAGCATCTTGAGGACCTCCTCAAGAGCCCGACAAAGATTCGGGGTGTGGTGCGGGACGAACTGAACACCGTGAAGGAGCGATACGCCGATCAGCGACGGACCCAGGTAGTGGATGTGGGGTCAAAGCAGCTCACGGCGACAGACCTGATTCCCGACGAAAGAGTCTGGGTCAGCGTGGCACAGGACGGCCGTATGGCTCGACTGCCTGATGACGGCAATCCGCCTCGGGTCCTTTCGAGGCCTAAGAGCGTCCCAGTCGACATTGTCGGCGCCTCGACACGCGATTGCCTATGCCTGCTCACGGCTACTGGCCGGGCCGCGACCTGCTCGATCCACCAATTGCCTGAGGGAACAGCGTGGGAGAATGAGGGCGCTCACTACTCCGACATCACACCGCTCAGGCGCCAGGAGCAGGTAACTGCATTGGTCGTGATTCCTTCTCAGGCATCCGGGGAGGGCTACTTGACTCTTGGCACCCAGCACGGCGTGGTCAAGCGCGTTGCGCTCGCCGATCTACCGGGCATGGGCAGTGACGCGTTCACAGTGATCAATGTAGAGGAAGGCGATACATTGCGCTGGGGAACAATTACCACGGGGCAGGATGAGATTGTCCTCGTGAGCGCTGCCAGCCAGGCAATCCGCTTCCAGGAGGAGGAGGTCCGCCCGATGGGCCTGCTTGCCGGCGGTGTAATGGGCATCAAGTTCAAGGATTCCAAGGACTGCGTCGTTGGCATGGTCATCGTTCGTCCTCGTTCGGACCTACTCATCGTATCCAGTGATGGGAAAGCCAAGCGCACACCGCTGACCGAGTATCCAACACAGGGTCGTTATGGTCAGGGTGTGATCGCGGCCCGTCTGGTTGGTAGCGACACGACAGCCGCAGGGGCCTGTGTGGTCCAATCTAATGACCCTGTGGTGCTCATCACCGCCAAAGGAGGTGCAAAGACTATCCGTGCCAAGAATGCCCCACGGACGGGACGGACCACACTGGGCCAGGAACTGATTGCGTTGAGATCGGGGGATACCGTCGTGGCCACATTCGTTCCAGTGATCCCGCCTTCAGATGATAGTTAGTAGTAACTAGGGAGGAAGACCGGAATGAGCTACCAGGATACTTGGGCAACCTGCACAAGCTGCGGAGCGCGCTTTGTCTTCAGAATCGAGGAGCAAAGACAACAAACCCAGAGAGGCGAGCCGCTCACACCACCAGAGCTCTGCCCCAGTTGCCGGGGCGGTGCTCCACAGCCTGAACCCAGGGAGCGGCTCTCCCAACCAGAGAGGCCACACTCCACAAAGAAGGAAGTTATCGGACCGGGGCCTCACGAAGGGGCTGTCAAATGGTACGATAACGAGAAGGGCTATGGCTTCATCACGCAAAGCGATGGCAAGGATATCTTCTTCCATCGGACCGGCATTGCGCCTGTTGAGAAGCCCGCCTTCCCCGATGGCACTTCAGTCACCTACTGCATTGAGCAGAGCGAGAGAGGGCCACAGGCCGTGGAGGTCGAGCGGCTGCATTCCGAGGATCAGTGAGTTATGAGGCCTGTCCGCGTGGACAGGCCTTCTCGACTACTGTACGACAACTACATACGTCACATATCGCTTCTACCTTCTCTGGCACAACCGAATGGAGGTAGCGCTGTCCTCTCTGCGAACCCGCGGAACCTCCGTGCTGTCCCCGGCGTCTTTGTACTGTAGATGTCCCGTCTCCGCGCACGGTTACTTGTGTGCTGGTCCTGTGCTATACTGAGTCAGCATCCCAACCCAGCGCGAAACCGGCTGTTTGACGAAAGACCAGTCGTCGTCTGATCAGTACACCACCCTGACTGGGTACTGCTCTGTCCGAACGAGGAGGCCAGATCATGCAGACATCGCGCGTGTCCCAAGTCCTGACAACTATTCTCCTCGTCAGTCTGTTGACAGGAGCGTGTAGCCTCTATCCCAGCCCCTCACCTTCCCCGACGCCATCGCAGGCGCAATCGATTCCAGTAACTGTGATCCAACGCACACCTGAACGTGGCGAGGAACTCAACCTTGATGGGGCCATCGAACTGATCTTCGATCGGCCGATGGATCGCAGTTCCGTGGAGAGGGCGCTTCGCGTAAGCCCCAGGGTTCAGGGACGCTTCACGTGGCCAGACACACGCACCGTGCGTTTCCAGCCTGCTCGCTCTCTGAAACGGGACACGCAGTATCAAGTGTCCGTTGATGCCAACGCGAAAGCGACTGACGGCAACACGATGGGTAGCACATACAGCTTTCGCTTTCGTACCGTGGGATATCTGGAAGTCGCGCAGGTGATTCCGGCGCCTGACACTGACGAAGTTGAGGCATCCAGCACCATAACTGTCATCTTCAACCGGCCAGTGGTCCCCTTGATGACAGTCAGTGACCTCACACAGGCGGACCTTCCCCAACCCCTCACCCTTGATCCGCCCGTCGAGGGCAGTGGAGAGTGGCTGAACACATCCATCTACGTTTTCAGCCCCACCAAGGCATTGGCAGGTGGAGTAACGTACTCAGCTCGCATCGCCAGCGGCCTGGCAGACACTACCGGCGGCGTTATGGCTGACGATTACAGATGGTCATTCACAACACAACCTCCACAGATCACGTGGACCGCCCCACGGGACCGCGAGGACCTCGTACCCATCGGAGCGAACATCCAGATGAGCTTCAATATGCCCATCGACGCTGAGTCCGCTGGCGCCGCATTCCGCCTGAGCAAGGGGGACGCTCAGATTCCGGGGAGAATAACGGTGAGTGGGCCCACACTCATATTCACTCCCGCCCAGTCACTGGAGTTCAATACAACGTATGCCGTTTCTATAGCCAGAGATGTGCAGAGCCTTAGCGGTGGTCAGGGTATGGGAGAGAACTACACCTGGCAGTTCACCACCGTCCCCCTGCCGCGGATCGTTGAAACGGATCCGGATGATGGACAGAATGATGTGTGGCCGTATACCGCCTTTCGAATTATGTTCAACACACCGATCGATCCCAGCACGGTGATGCGCAACCTGACGATGACACCCCCACTGTCGCCAGCCCTCGTCTATACATACTATAGCTCTCACGATCACACCTTCGTAGTCGAGTTTGGAGCACAACCCTCGACCGACTATTCGGTGAGCATTGCCCCCAATATCGCCGACCCATATGGCAACACAACAGGTCAACAGTTCACCGTTCGTTTCCGCACCGCCCCGTTGCCCTCGTGGATCCAACTCAATCCGCCGAGCACGGTGGGTACGATGGACGCCAGCGCACCGGCGCGGGTGCTCGTGTCAAGCCTTAACACCGGAAGACTGAACTTCAAGCTGTACCGGCTCGAGCAGGAGGATCTCCTGCAGGCTCAGCAGACCTGGTGGGAATACGAGCCAACTGGACAGCCTGTCCGGCAGTGGTCGGTAGCCGCAGAGAATGTGCTCAATGAAACACAGCACATCGTTGTCGAACTCGTGGAGAACCAAGGTAACCTGACCCCCGGCATCTACTTACTCGATGTCAAGTCGCCAGACGTCGAGTTTGACCGCTGGGCTCACAGGCGTCTGATCGTCGCTTCGGAACTCAACCTCACGCTGAAGAAGGGCCAGGATGAACTTTGGGTGTGGGTTACCGACCTTGCCACAGGCCGTCCGACTGCGAATGTATCGCTGACAGCCTGGGACGACAAAGGCGATCGCATTGGTTCGTCCATCACAGACGGCGAAGGGTTGGCCAGTTTCCCTCTGGGGCCCGACCTTCACTATGGCACGGTAACAGTCGCGTCGCACCAGCCGTTTGTCGTAGGAGGCTCCGGGTGGGAATGGAGTACGGGCATCAGCCCTTGGGATTTTGGCATCGAACAGAGCCAGCAGGACGGCGCCTACCGGGCGCACATCTATACCGATCGGCCCATTTATCGGCCTGGCCAGACGACCTACTTCCGAGGCATCGTTCGCGCCGAACGCGATGTACACTATGCCGTGCCACAGACCAACCGAGTCGAGGTGACAATCTACGACGCAGCAGGTGAACAGGTTCACTCTGAAGGATTGGAGCTGGACAGACTAGGCGCCTTTCACAGTGAGTTTGTCCTGCCACAGGGCGCCAGCCTCGGTCAGTACAACCTCCAAGCTTCATTCGGCCGCGAGGTATTCTACAGCAGTTTCCAGGTGGCTGCATACCGCCCACCCGAGTTCGAAGTCAACGTCGCGCCAGGCCGTACGGATCTCGCTTCTGAGCAGACCGCTGAAGTTACCTTTCAGCTCAGCTACTACTTTGGGGGTCCCGTCGCCGACACGACAATCAGTTGGAACGTGCTATCGACCACACATCGATTCGAACCTGTCCAGTTCGCTCGATACGATTTCTCCGACAGAGATGATCCCTGGGTCTGCTTGTGGTGCCGGTGGTGGGAACCTGAAGCACCTGAGGTGATTCTCAGCGGGACCGGTACCACAGATGCGCAAGGGCAGTTCCAGCTATCACTGCCAACAAGTATTATGACTGGTGGCCAGCAGTTGATTCTTGAGGGAACCGCTGTCGGCCGAGATGGGCAGACCATCTCCGGCCGGGCTACCATGATCGTCCATCCGGGTGATTTCTACATTGGTCTGGCTGCTCAACAGGCCACTGGCAGAGTGGATCGCCCCACAATGGTGGATGTTGTGACTGTCGACTGGGAGGGCGAGCGTTGGCCTGATCAGCCACTCGATGTCCAGATCTATCGCCGGGACTGGAACAACTCGTTCGTCGAGGACGATCTCGGAGGAGGTACATGGGAGTGGCAGGCTACTGACACACTGGTCTTCACAGGGTCTCTGCAAACCGATGAGAATGCCGAGGGGGTCGTGAACTTCATCCCCGACCGCGGTGGTTCGTATCGAGTGATCGTCAGCGGCTATGATTCTGGCGAGCGCCCGGTGAGAAGCTCTACATGGATCTGGGTCAGCGGAGATGGCGACATCTCATGGCGACGCGAGAACAACGATCGGTTCACACTGATCAGCGATAGAGCCAGCTATGTCCCGGGCGACACAGCGGAGATTCTCATCCCCAGCCCGTTCGTCGGCGAGCAGTGGGCCTGGCTCACGATCGAGCGCGGCGGCATCCTGCATCAGGACGTCGTGAAGCTGGAGACCAATTCCACTATCTACGAGTTCCCGATCACCAACGATTATGCTCCCAATATCTACGTATCGGTTGTCATCGTTAGGGGCCCCGACGATGTGGAGCGAGTCGCCTCTCACAAGGTAGGCTACGTTGAACTGACCGTCAGACCAGTCGAACAATCCCTCGCGGTCACTATCACACCCAGCATGGCACAGGCTGAGCCCGGTTCCACCGTTACGTTCCAGGTGGAAGCGCGAGATTCAACTGGAGAGCCGGTGCAGGCCGGCTTCTCCCTGGATGTAGTCGACAAAGCGATCCTGAGCCTGCATCCGCGCGAACCCGATCAGATCGTGGACGCATTCTATGGACAACGAGGGCTGGGCATTCTCACGAGTAGCGGGATGGCCATATCGGTCAATCGTTGGCTGTTTCAGGAGATGGACCAGTACCAGGAACTCGAGTTAGCCGCCAACGGCATTGGAGGCGATGCTGAGGCGGAGCTTGCTGCCGCACTTCCAGCCCCAACTCGGGCGGCCGTCGCCGAGGACAAAGCACTGAGCTACGAGGAATCGCAGCAAGCCCCTCAACTACTACGGCCAGGAGTGCAGTTGAGGGAGGAATACTTAGACACTGCTTTCTGGAATGGCGCCGTCACCACGGGTCAGAATGGACGGGCTATTGTGACGGTTTCCCTGCCAGACAACCTCACCACCTGGGTCGTCCGAAGCGTAGGCGTGACTGCCGACACGCAGGTCGGCGCCCAGACCATTGATCTGCTTGTCACGAAACCGCTGCTCGTTCGTCCGGTCACACCTCGGTTCTTTGTGGCAGGCGATCGCGTTGAGCTCGCGGCACTGGTCAGCAACAACACGGGTGCACCCCAGGATGTTACGGTTACCCTGGAGGCTGTTGGATTGACCCTCGATTCTTCCGCCGCACAGAATCGGACGATCGCGAATACGGGCGAAGAGCGTTTCGTCTGGTGGGTCACTGCGGAGGATGTCCAGGCTGCATCCGTCGTGATGAGTGCGGTGAGTGATGAATTCAGTGACGCAGCCCGCCCTCGGCTGACGACGGCCCCCGATGGCCTGCTGCCGATATTGCGCTACTCAGCGCCAGAAGTTGTCGGAACTGGAGGGCAATTGACCGACGCAGGCAGCCGGACCGAGATGGTCTCGCTCCCTCCCCGATACGATGATCGGCGTGGAGAACTCGCTGTACGTCTGGATCCCTCGTTGGCTGCAAGTATGATCGACGGGTTGGATTACCTGGAACACTTCCCTTATGAATGCACCGAACAGACTGTGAGCCGATTCCTGCCCAACGTACTCACGTACGCAGCCTTGCGCGACCTGGGACAATCCGATCCAGAACTGGAAGCGCGACTGCCGGATCTAGTTCGAGAAGGAGTGGACAGGCTCGTGCTTCAACAGAACACCGATGGTGGATGGGGCTGGTGGGCTGGCGGACAGAGTTCCCCCCATCTGAGCGCCTACGTTGTCTTCGCTCTCACCCAGGCGCGCGACGCCGGGTTTGACATCCCAGCAGAGACAATCGATAGTGGCCTGAATTACCTGGAGGGCACGCTGGTAAGCGTGCGTGAATTGACCTCGTTCCGACAGGCTAACCAACAGGCATTCACACTCTATGTCATGGCTGTCTCTGGCCAGTCACGTCGGGCAAGCGAGTATGTAGACGCTCTCTACCGCCAACGCGGGAAGCTGAGCCATTACGGCCACGCGTTTCTGGCGATGACTATCAACCTGATCAAACCGGGGGAGGCCCGAATCGCCACACTGCTCTCCGACCTTCAGAACGCAGCGATTCTGAGCGCCACGGGTACGCATTGGGAGGAGCAGGATCACGACCGATGGGCGATGAACACGGACACTCGCTCCACCGCGGTGATACTCGACGCGATGATTCGGCTGGATCCTGACAACGCGCTTAATCCCTCCATCGTTCGCTGGCTTATGACCGCACGCCGAGATGGCATCTGGGAGACAACGCAGGAGACAGCCTGGGCAATCATCGCCCTGACTGACTGGATGGTCACCACGGGCGAACTGCATGGGGATTACGACTTCAGCGTCTGGCTGGATCAGCAGAGGCTGGCTGAAGGCAGAGCGCTGCCCGATACCATCGACCAGCCTGTGCAGGTCTCCGTACCCATCTCTGACCTGCGCCGGCAGATCAGCAATCCGTTGCTCATTGAGCGCGGGCCGGGCAATGGCAGCCTCTACTACACTGCGCACCTCAAGGTGTACCTGCCGGTCGAAGACGTCGACCCGCTCCATCGTGGGATCATTGTGTCGCGAGAGTACCATGCGAGTGACTGCGCTGGCGAACACCTCTGCCCGGATGTGGATGAAGCCAGTATTGGCGACGCCATCCAGGTGAAGCTCACGATCATCGCGCCGCACGATCTCTACTACGTGGTCGTCGAAGACCCGCTACCGGCAGGCGCCGAGGCCATTGACGCTAGCCTGGCAACGGTGAGTTTGCTTGAGCAGGAACCAGCGCTGTACCGCGACAGGACAGCCGAGGAATGGGGCCGCTATGACTGGTGGCGCTGGTACAATCGCAGCGAGCTGCGCGACGATAGAGTCGTGTTATTCGCGGACTATCTGCCAGCCGGCACCTACGAGTATGTGTATGCCTTCAGAGCGACTCAGACCGGTCAGTACCAGGTGCTCCCGGCGTTCGCTCAGGAGTTCTACTTCCCCGAGGTCTTTGGGCGAAGCAACGGCAGGCAATTCACCATCACAGAACAAAGTCGATAACCCACATTCGATCAATCGGGATGCCCTCGCTCCACGTGCAGCGAGGGCATCGACTTCTCATCGGGCCAGCGTGCCCAGAATCAGCACATCGGTCCCGATCCATCTCCTCCCACCTCCAACCCATAGCACTTGACGTAAGCCAACAAACGTGGTATAAGATGTGGTTGAGTGGTCAGACCACTGTACCAGCACGCTGTCAGAGAGAAAGGATGCGGCGGATTTGACGGACATGTTCGACTTCCACCTACAACGTGATAGGCTCTATGAACAGGTCGCAGACCAAATTCTGGAGCTCATATCGTGTGAGTCCCTGCGCCCTGGCGACAAACTCCCAGGGGAACGGGAACTGGCTGAGAAGCTAGAGGTCAGCCGCACCGTCATTCGAGAGGCGATCCGTTCGCTCCACGTCCGGGGTGTCGTCAAGGTCAAACCGGGCTGTGGTACGTACGTGCAGGCGTTGAGCGGCACGGATGCGGCCGCATCGCTCCACCTGATGCTCAAGCTGCGCCAAAGCCGTGACACCATCGACGATCTGTATGAGATTCGCAAGATGATCGAGGTGGAGATTGCGGGACTCGCTGCCGAGCGGGCCACGCCAGAAGACCTGGCCGCTCTGGACGCCACGGTCGAGGGCATGGTCGCCTCTATGGACGACCCGGCTGAGTTCACACAGCACGACATGTCTTTCCACGCTACTCTAGCAGCGGCCACACACAATGAACTGTTCAGCGTGCTCCTGAGCCCGATTTCCAATCTCCGGCTCGACGCAATCCGAACGTCCCTGCAGGCGCCTCGGGCGGCTGAGGACGGCTTGCATCATCATCGGAGTATCCTGGCTAGAGTCAAAGAAGGTGACCCAACCGGCGCGCGTCAGGCGATGTGCGACCATATCGACCACTCGCAGAGTCAGGTCAGAAGCGTACAGGGATAACCCAACGGTCACGCAATCTCTGCGGACATATCATCCGATCAGGAGAACAATGATGGAGAAAAGACAGTTAGGAAAGACCAGTGAGATGCTCACCATTGTCGGATTCGGCGGCATCGTTGTGATGAATGAGGAACCTGCCTCGGCTAGCAGGCTAGTTGCCAAGGCCGTCGAAGAGCGAGGGATCAACTACTTTGACGTCGCTCCCAGCTATGGAAACGCGGAAGAGCGGCTTGGGCCAGCGCTCGAACCCTACCGCAACTCAGTGTTCCTCGCGTGCAAGACCGAGATGCGCGACGCAGATGCGGCATGGTCAGCACTGCATCAATCGCTCAAGCACCTACGCACCGACCATTTCGACCTGTACCAACTACACGCTGTCACTACACTGGAGGAAGTCGAGCAGATCACCGGACCAGGCGGCGCGCTGGAGGCATTCGTCAAAGCGCGCGACCAAGGTTTGACACGCTATCTGGGATTCTCCGCTCACTCTGAGGAAGCGGCCTTGGCGCTTATGGATCGCTTCGAGTTCGACTCCATTCTCTTTCCCTTCAACTGGGTCGCCTGGAACCAGGGCAATTTCGGCCCGCGCGTCCTTGAGAAGGCACAGGAGAAGCAGGTAGGCGCTTTGGCATTGAAGGCGCTGGCCAAACGTCCATGGTCCGAGGGTGAGGAACAGCGGTGGGACAAGTGCTGGTACGCACCTGTAGGTGATTTCGATGAGGCCACTCTGGGGTTCCGGTTCACGCTATCGTTGCCGATTACGGCGGCTGTCAGCCCCAGTCACGCTGAGCTGCTGTGGTGGGCCTGCGATGCAGCAGATGACTTCAGGCCTCTGTCGGAAGACGAGATGGCTGAGGTCGCTGCTCGCAGTCATGGCATCACGCCCTTGTTCCCTTTGTCAGAAGAGTAGGCCGAGGCTAACGGGTAATTCACGGAGCTCTCCGGGCCAGGCAGAGCAGCCTGGCCAGAGTTGCTTACCAGGGGGGAGATATATGACCACATTGCTGATGAATTTTGAGCCTGGGACGCTCTCCAGGGCACAGATTGAACACGTCCAGGCTACCGCGCCGCATATGAAGCTACTGGTCACCCATGATCCGACCGAGATAGAGGCCACCATAGACACCATTGAGATCGCCGCGGGTGGTTTCCCGCGTGCCTTGCTCGCCAAGGCACACAACCTGCGCTGGCTGCAGCAATGGGGAGCGGGCGCGGATTGGTTGATGCGTCACCCAGAGGCTGTTGACATGGATTTCGTGCTGACCAATGCGTCGGGTGTCCACGCCATACCGATCAGCGAACACATCATTGCGCTAATACTGGCCTTCGCGCGCGGACTGCACCACGCCATCAGAGCACAGTCGCGTCACGAATGGTCATCCGAGGCAGAACCTCCTGGCATATTCGAGGTCACTGGAAAAACGATGCTCTTGATTGGCGTCGGCGCAATCGGCGCCCGGACAGCCCGGCTGGCCAGCGCTCTGGGTATGCACGTGCTCGGGGTGCGGCGAGACCCCTCTGTCTCAGTCGAAGGAGTCGCGTCGATGTCGGGGCCAGATCGACTTAGCGAACTCCTGCCACAGGCGGACTTCGTCGTGCTGACGGTGCCACTCACTCACCGTACATCAGGTATGATCGGGGAGTATGAGCTGAACCTTATGAAGTCAACGGCCTACATCATCAACATTGGACGCGGGGGTACCATCGACGAGGCTGCGCTGGTTCAGGCACTGAATAACGGAAAGATCGCCGGAGCTGGTATGGATGTCTTCGAGACCGAGCCGCTACCAGGAAACTCACTTCTGTGGGATATGGACAATGTGATTATTACGGCTCACTATTCTGGACGGACGCCCCACTATGATGAGCGCGCCTTCGACATATTCCTAGACAACCTGAAGCGCTATCAGGCAGGGCTCCCCCTGCGCAACGTAGTCAACAAGCGATTGGGATATTGATTCCCACACCGCCAATTCACACACGGAGGACCATCGGAATGAAGTACAGGAAATTCGGAAATCTTGACGTACAGGTGTCGGCGCTCGGCTTCGGTTGTATGCGTCTACCGACCATCGGTGGAGAGTATGAGCAGATCGACGAGCCGGAAGCGACCAGAATGCTTCACCACGCGATCGACCACGGGGTGAACTACGTCGACACAGCATATGGCTATCACGAGGGCAATAGTGAGCTGTTCGTTGGAAAAGCACTTCAGGGCGATTACCGCCAGAAGGTCCATCTGGCGACGAAGTTGCCTTGCTGGAAAGTCGAGACAGCTGCAGACTTCGACCGGTTGCTCAACGAGCAACTCGGGAAGCTTCAGACGGAACACATCGACTTCTATCTACTGCATGCACTGAACAAGGACAGTTGGACCAAGGTACACGGCCTGGGCGTACTCGAGTGGGCTGAGGGCGCCAAGGCGGACGGGCGCATTGGGCGCCTGGGTTTTTCTTTCCACGACGAGTATCCGGTCTTCCAGGAAATCATCGATGCATACGACAAGTGGGAGTTCTGCCAGATCCAATACAACTACATGGACATCGACAATCAGGCAGGCGCCAAAGGCCTGAAGTATGCTGCATCGAAGGGCCTGGGCGTCGTGATCATGGAACCCTTGCTGGGCGGCAAGCTGGTGAGCGCCCCACCTGCGATCGAAGCCATCTGGGCGTCCGCGCCAACTGAGCGGACACCGGCAGACTGGGCTCTCCAATGGCTCTG
>JAAZAN010000210.1 GCA_012514315.1 Chloroflexota bacterium | reverse complement strand
GGCAGCACCCTGGTGCCGGAGCGCTACCGTTTCTTGCTGGGACTCAACCCCATGACCGGCGTGGTCGAAGGCTTCCGCTGGGCGCTCCTTGGCAAAGCGGCGCCGGCTTCTCAGACGTCAATCTGGATCCTCGGCCTTTCGCTGGCGATCGTGCTCATCACCCTCATCAGCGGCGCGTTCTTTTTCCGCGCCACCGAGCAGACCTTCGCGGATGTGATCTGAGACTATGGACAGTGACATTGCCATCCGCGTGGATGGGCTTTCGAAACAATACCGCATTGGCCGTCGGCAGGAACGGCACGACACGCTGCGCGATGCCATCGTGGCCGGCGCAAAGAGCTTCGGCCGGCGAGATCGAGACGGCTCCACTGACGATACGCTCTGGGCGCTCAAGGACGTCTCTTTCGAGGTGAAACGCGGTGAAGTGGTCGGCGTCATCGGCCGCAACGGCGCCGGCAAATCCACCCTGCTCAAGATCCTCTCGCGCATCACTGAACCGACTGCCGGTCGCGCCGAGATCCACGGCCGCGTCGGCAGCCTGCTGGAAGTCGGCACTGGCTTCCATCTCGAGTTGACCGGGCGGGAGAATATCTACCTCAACGGCGCCATCCTGGGCATGCGCCGCGTCGAGATCGAACGCAAGTTCGACGAAATCGTGGCGTTTGCCGAAATAGAGAAGTTCCTCGACACCCCGGTCAAGCGCTACTCCAGCGGCATGTATGTGCGGCTGGCTTTTGCGGTAGCAGCACACCTGGAGCCGGAGATCCTGCTGGTGAACGAGGTGCTGGCGGTGGGGGATGCCCAGTTCCAGAAGAAATGCCTGGGCAAGATGGGGGAGGTGGCGAAGAAAGGACGAACCGTCCTGTTTGTGAGCCACAATATGACAGCGATCATGGCGCTTTGCTCACGCTCTCTACTGGTCGACGCGGGGCGAATTGCTCGTAACGGGGAGTCTCATGATGTGGTGCAAACCTATCTTGAGAACTTCCAGATCGTGTCAGCGCAGAGGAATCTGCGCGAAAGGCAAGATCGAGATGGAGATGGGGTCATTCGTGTGACTAGTTTGTGTTTTGGGACTTCGAACAATCCACAGAGCGGTTTTTGGATGACTGGCCAAGACAGCATCGTTGACATCGGCTACGAGTGTTGTGGGGGCAGGACTTGTCGAAACATAGAAATCGCGTTGGGCATAAGGAAGTTTGATCAGACCCGGCTGCTGTACTTGGGGTCCAAGGTTGTACGTCAAGATCTGGAGTACGTTACGGGAGCTGGTTCCTCCTCCTGTGCAATCAGACGACTTCCCCTGGAGCCTGGTCGTTACTTGGTGAACGTCGAGCTCAAGCAGAATGGCATTATCGCTGATCATGTGGAGTCTGCTGGCGTTGTTGATGTCGCCGATGGCGACTATTACGGCACCGGTGTTGTCTGGCCATATAGTGGCTTTCTATGCGACTACTCGTGGTCGCATGACTCACGGAGCGCAGATGCTGCTGGTCGGTGATTGGGCTCCAGGCGACAAGCAAGTGGTGCTAGTGCACGAGGGATCCACTGTGCTGGCCAATCTTGAGGGCCCAGTGTTGCCTCTTGCCCACTCGTGTGCTGCAGTCAGTAAAGCTGGACCGTGTCTGTTTTCGCTGGCGGTACCAGACAAAAGTCAGTGCTTCGTGTTTTCCTTGGCAAACAATCACATTATGGACTATGGGTTATCTGGCCTGGATGCAACTCTCAGCTTGCTAGCACAAAAAGGGTTCCGATCTTGCGGTGCTGGGAAGGACATTTGTGATGCTCGAAAACCGATCATCTGCCGAGACGATGACGTTCAGTTGGGTATCATTGCATGCTGCGAAGCACAGTTTGGGGTGGCCAGACGCGATTCGGCGGGCGTGGCCGAGTTCGGGCCGTGGGTTTATCGTACTATCCGTCAATTGCGCGAAACGGTAGAGGTTGTGATTGTGTCTGTCCACGCTGCTGTTGAGGACTCGCCGTGGCCTTCTCCGTACATTCGGGAGCTCTATCGGTCTAAGGTTATCCCCAAAGTCAAGACCACGAAACGGCCAAAAGAAATAAAACTCTGGCTCTAG
>JAAZAN010000209.1 GCA_012514315.1 Chloroflexota bacterium | reverse complement strand
CCGATTCGCACGCCAAAGATGCGCCGATACAAGAGCAGCCGGAGAGAATGCGAGGGCACTCTTCCGGCAATCTCAACGAAGAAGTCCCGCGAATCGACCCAGCGCCAGTACCAGCGGCTGAGGAACAGCTTCAGCTTGAGCGGTGCATGTCTGCGGAAGAGGGACGGCATACTGGCCTTTGCGGCCTCATGCTCCTGGTTAACGTTGTTCGACATGCTTCGATCTTTCGTTGTGTCGATTACCTGTCAATCTGTTGCGTTTGTTCTGCGACGGCTTGCGTGAGCAGGATCTCTAGCTGCTCGACCATATGATCGAGCGTGTAGTGTGCGAGAACGGTATCCTGACCCTGGCGGGCGAGGCGATGGCGTAGCTGTGGACCGTCTAGCAGCCGGCCGACCTGGCGTGCCAAGTCACCTGCGTCCTCAGCGGCGCACGAAAGACCGTTTACCCCGTCCTGCAGCAACTCCCCGGTGCCGCCTGTTAGCGTGCCCACCACCGCCAGGCCCGCGGCCATACCCTCAAGCACCACGCGAGCAAAAGGCTCCGGGTGGATTGTGGTCAAGAGCAGAATGTGACTGTCGTGCATCACGGCGGGTATGCGCTCACGCGGCAACCAACCGAGGAATGAAACCAGGTCTGTCACATTGTGGCCCTCAGCACGCTTGTGCAGGTATGCGAGGTACTCTGCCGGACCATCGCCTGCAATCAGAAGGCGGAAGTCCCGCTGTGGGCGAGATCGTGCTAACTGCTCGACCGCGTCAATCGCAACGTGAATGCCCTTATCCGGACTGACGCGACCCGCGATCAGCAAGTTGGTCGGCAGCGGGGCGTCAGGCGGGGGCGCATCACGATAGAAGACATCGGTCTCCACGCCATTGTGGATCACCCGCGCATGGGGTGGCAGGGTGCCCTCGGCAAGACCTTTGCATTTCATGTACTCGCTCACCACACCGACGTGATGCATGTGAGGATGGACCGGTCTACCTTCCCGCTTCATCTGCGCAAGAGCAATCTTGCTGAGGAAGCGCTTGATCGGCAGAAGGGGTGCGCGCACTGGAGGTGGCTGCATCCAGTAGCGCCAGAACAGATCAGGTTCTGCGGGCGTATAGCCGGCCAACCAGTAGGCTACAGCAATGCCCGGGAGTGCTTCGGCGTCCAATGCCAGATCGTAGGGCAGACCTTGGAGGTTCCAGATGAACACGATGTCAGGGCCGAACTCCCGGGCTGTTTCCCGAAAGATCGATCGATTGTGTCTCTCCGCCCGCCGCCGGGTTAGGAGGAACTGCGCCGCGATGCTGAGCCGTGCGTTGCGCGCGGGTTGAGTGCGCAAGAGCCGGCTAACACTTGCTTCTGATGACAGCATCGTCTCTCTGGTGATATGGTCGCTGGTCAACACAGCGATCCTGTGGCCACGTTGCGACAGGCGCACGGCGACATCGCGACATAGCTGTTCATAGCCGCCAACTTCGAACGGCGGGTAGTAGTTGGTGAGGAACAGGATTCTCAACTGACGATCTCCTCAAGCCATGTCTCTATCTCGTTCACCATGCGCTCAAGCGTGAAGCGTCCAAGGACAGTTCTGCGGCCAGCTTGGGCTAGCCTGACGCACAGGCTTGGCTGATCGCGAAGGCGCAAGATTCGATCTGCCAGCTCCGAAGCGTCGTCTGGCGGGTAGACAAGAGCGTTCATGTCATCCTCCAGCATCTCAGCTTGCCCACCGACGGCCGTCCCAATGACAGCAAGACCAGCCGCCATCGCCTCCATCACGGAGCGCGCAATGGGCTCCTCATAGGTGGATGTGAAGAGGAAAACATCATGGTTCGCCAGGATGTCCGCGACTTGCTCGCGTGGAACGCGGCCGCGGAAACTGACGTGTTCGTGCACGGCGAGTGCTGTTACCCGCTCATGGAGATGCCTCTCATAGTCGGGGTGCCCTCCGCCGACAAGCGTCAGCGATACACCCGTCGCCTGACCATGTTCTTTCAAGAGCCCGAGTGCCTCAATGGCTGTATGGACGCCTTTGTGTCTGACCAACGCGCCCGTGTAGATCAGGCGCAGACAGCCGTTGCGTGGCGACCGACGTCCTGCCGCATTGCCGAAGGGTCTTGGATCGATGCCATTGTAGATGACGCGAGCGCCATGGGGCAAGACCCCTGCCTTGCTGAGTTTGGTACGGACGAACTCGCTTACACACGCGACGTGCTCTAGCTCTAGGGGATGCGCGTGGCGCCGTCGCTTGAGCATCCGCAGTGCTATCCAACGTGCTGGCATCATGAGGATGTCAAGACAGGAATGGCGCGCGTGCTGATCCCAGTATGCTTCGTGAGTGTCCGGCTCCATTAGCCAGTAGTCGGCAACGGCATAGGCTACCCTGCCCGGCATCCACTGCTCGGCCCAATAGGCAACCTCCCGCGACAAGTTCCACATACCCCAGATATAGATCAAGTCTGGTTGAAACGTATCCAGTGTCTTCCGCAGTGCGTTGCGGTTGGCACGTTCTCGCTTAGGTCTTCTTAGGAAGAACTCCGACGGTCGGTAGTAGTTTATGTCGGCCTCAAGATATAGGGTCCGAGTGATGGCGTGGTCGGTCTCCGTATGGCTGTCTGCGCCATAGCGACTCGTGAGTACCTGATAGTGATGTCCACGTTGCCTGAGGTGGTTGGTTATCTCCTGGCAGTTCTGTTCCCAACCGCCCAAGCTATGCGGAGGATAGAGGTTTGATACGAAAAGTATGCGCACGTTTATCCCCCTCTGCGCACATCTAGATGGTCGTCAGGCTCGCGCGGGCGGAGCATTTCCACTGCGCGCTTCCCGATACAGAGCTTCAGCAACCTTCGAATTGTCCTGGTGTCGCTTAGGAACCTCGGACGGAAGCTAATCGCACGCACAAGATGCTTCCGCGCCTCTGCCCAGTTCCCCGCCTGATCGTTGAGCATAGCCAACGATAGATGAGCAGTGCCAAGTGCTGAACTTCTTAAGGTTCTCACGGTAGCGTCAGCACTGTCCAGCAGAGCCACCAGTCTATCGAAGAGTTCGGGCCCGCTGCGGTCCAGGTCCACCTGATCCGCCTTTCCGCGATATCCTTTACTTTGATCCCCTAGTGCTAACTCGTAGAACGTATCAAGTCTTTCTAGCAGCCGAGGCCAATAGATGATGGCCTCGCCAAGCAGCTTCCAGCCTTCGTCGACGTGTTGCTGCTCGATATAGTTGCGCGCTGAGCCTCTGAGCGCGAACCCGTAGGCGCGACGCTTCTCCTCAGACCAGGTCGCGACTGGGCTGTCCGGAGGTCCGAAATACTTCGCGACGACTGCCAGCCGGTTGGCGTGCATGCGCGCAGCATTGCTGGACATACTGCCAGGGTGGACGCGATAGCGAACCAGGCAGGCATCGATGCCGTGAAAGCGCAATTGGCGTGATAGCCGTAGCCATAGATCCCAGTCCTCAAGACTTGTCAGCTCGGTGTCGAACGAGCCGGCCTCCAGCACAGCATCACGTCTCAACAGCATTGCATGACATGGGAAGAACCCGCCTTCCAGAACACGGATGTGGAAGGCTTCTGGGCTCACGATCTCGCCTCCGGCCCGCGGAAGGAGGGTGCCCTGATCATCGATGTACGAATTGCGTGTGTAGACGCCACCGAGTGTAGGGTGATCTGCCAGATAGCTGACGCAACGCTGCACAAACTCGGGCTCCAGGATATCATCGGCGTCAAGAAAGTTGAGATACCTTCCGCTGGAGTGCCGGATGCCGGTGTTGCGCGCGCCAGAAAGCCCGCGGTTTTCCTGGAAGATGTATCGCACGCGCGGATCTGTGAGCTGAGCTGCGATCTCTCGTGTGTTGTCAGTGGACCCATCGTCTACGATGATGGCCTCCCAGTCTGTGTAGACCTGCGCCAAGACGCTACTCACTGCATCAGTGAGGTAATGGCCGTGATTGAAGCAGGGGATGACTATGCTAACTCTCGGCATAGTGCACCAATGAAGACAGGATGCCTTTGGCCCATCGTATGTACCGGCGTCCGATCACCGATCGCAACAACCAGGCAGCCCAATCGCTGCGTACTACCAGACTTGGGTAGTGTCTTGCCGCCCGCCATAGCCACCGTCGCGCCTGTCGCATATCATGTGCGACTCCATAGGCTAGTTGGGCCAGAGCTAGGTACGCCCAACCATATGCCTCACAACGTCGTGTGGCTATAGATTTGGTTGGTGTAGATCGATCAAACAGGCAGATCAGGCATTGTGTAACAGAGTCTTCAGCTAGCTGGAGGCTCAGGTTCTGTGGTGTGCCGGCCAGGAGGCGCCCTTGGTGCGCACAGGCGATTTGCGTGTAGACACTGCGGTCCGCTAGAAACTCTGGGTGACGTAGGATGGCCGTGATGAAATCTGCTGTACCGCTGTGTCTTTGCCCCACCTGCCATGCCAAGACAGCGAACCGCAAGTGCTGGTTGGCGTAGGCATACTCGCGCAGTCGGATCGCTGCCTCGGGCAAGCCTTCCTGATCATAGAACTCATCGAGCATCGCAAAGTGAACTGCGCGGCGTCTGTCGTAGGCCAAGGCGTAATTCTGGTTGTGTAAGCGGTACCGGAGCAAGGGGCGTTCGATGCACGAAAAACGGCATCCCTGAGCTGCCCAGCGCAGCCACAGCTCCCAGTCGTCCAGCCCTGGTGTATACATCCCCCACCGTTCGAAACATGATCGGCGTGCAAGAGCAGAGGAGGGCAGGATTGGGTAACCTAGTAGCAGCTTCTCCAGGAGGTCGCCGTCGTGTGGTGCAGGTCCAACACGAAGCGGGAGCAGTTGGCCCTGTTCATCGATATGGTGTACCTGCGTGTGTGCAACGTCTATATCACGCTCCGCGTCAAGATGCCTCACGCACGTCTGTAGGAACTCAGGCTCCCAGACGTCATCGGAATCCAGGCAGGCGACGTACTCACTATCGCTGCACGCTATGCCACGGTTCCGGGCCGCTGCGTTGCCCTGATTGCTCTGCCTGATGTAACGTACGCGCCTATCCTTGTACTGCTCGACAAGGCCGCGAACATCCTCATCTGATCCGTCGTCGACAACAGCAAGTTCCCAGTTCTCAAAGCTCTGTCTCGCTACGCTATCTATGGCCGGCGCAAGATAGATGATCCGATTATAGACGGGTACAACGACCATAACTGCAGGCTCTCGTGGCGGTCTGCTGTCATGCCATCGGGCCATCGTCAGGAACGCCTCTTCCCGAAACTCAGGAACACAACGGAGACCACTAGAAGAAGCGCTAGCCCGGAACTGAGAAGAACTACCGAAATAGGGCTCGCCCTGCCCGACGTGCCAGGTGATTCCTTATGATATGCTTCGTCCGGCAACTCTGGATCGTTAGGATACTCGATGGTTGAGACGATCGTAGTCGGTGCTTTGGCAACTTGCATCTCGGGTTCAGGCAGATACCCCGATCTACTCTCGGGGGCATCGGTTACACCTTGAACGTACCAAACACGTTGGAAATCTGTGGCGACGACGTGCAGTCGGTTGCCTCCTGATATCGCGATGTCTGCGTACTCTAGGGTATGCGGAATGATGCTTATGGTCGGTTGCAGCCACCTCTGCTCATTCCATATCGCGTATGTGACGGCATCGGTGCCACTTACGAGATGCAGGCGCCCCCTGCTGTCCGTTGTGAATCGCGGGAATCCAGTCTGCCCCCCTCCCGCTGCTTTTGGAATGAACTCCTGATCTTGGGTCCACATTGTCCCACCATCTGTTGACCATCGATGATAGCGCCCTCTAGTCGCGGCTCGGCCGTTCCAAAAGACGTGGACCGATCCATCATTCAACGCTGTGATATTGGGTTGTGTGTACCCGCTTCCTGGCGGCGAGAGGCGAAGAGGGAATGACCAGGTGGCGCCACCATCCTGCGACTGTGCAGAGAAGATGCCCAAGTCGGGTACGCCATCTGGCAGCTGGTTCTCCTCCCAGACGACGTGAATGCCTCCGTTCGGATCAACCGCCAGGCTGGGGAAGGAAGTCGCGGTAGAGGATGATACCGATGAAATGACTACCGGTTGTGTCCAGGAGGACTCGCCGTCCGCGGAGCGCATGTAGTAGATGTCCTTTCCGCGGGCCGCGTAGACCAAGTGTAGCGTGCCAATCGCATCGACGGCGATGTTTCCGTATAGCACCTGTTCCGACGTTGGGACCAAGGTCGTTTCCCAACTGCCTGCATGGCACGCGCTTGCGCTTGGAGCCCGGCTGTGGAAGAGTTGGGCATTGGTTCCTACCCAGACAATATGCATACGACCATAGACATCGACGGCGTGCTGCGGCCAGAAGGTC
This sequence comes from Chloroflexota bacterium, assembly GCA_012514315.1. Classification (GTDB taxonomy): domain Bacteria; phylum Chloroflexota; class Anaerolineae; order B4-G1; family B4-G1; genus JAAZAN01. The sequence continues at coordinate 4,000 of JAAZAN010000209.1, read as the reverse complement.
GCTGCACCATTTGGGTCGGCGATCACGTCAACAGGCACGGACCAGCTGGAACCGTCACCGTCCATACAGTAGATCCCGTTGGTCAGACCATTGCCATCACTTGCTTCGCCCACGCTGAGTTCCCAGAGTACCTTGATGTGCCCCTGTGTATCGAGAACTACGAACGGGGTGAATATCACACGTGGATGAGAGCGCGTGGCTGTTGCCCTGGCATCGAATAGCACAATCGGTGGGTCCCATTGTGTATCGAACTCATAAGCCTGGGCTGATAGCATTGCCCGAAAGACTGCTAAGTCGAGAACGATACAGACAATCAGAACCAGAAGTGAGACGGGGCATATCCGGCGCGCTTGACGCACCGCCAATTGCCGGAGGTCCAGGGCATCGGACCCGATGGATCTCAGTGACATGTTGGCCTTCAGCGTTTCCACAGTCGCTTCATCCGCATCCAGTTCGAAGGACCGATCACTGACTGCAGTAGAGCCGAGATCGTACCGCAGTTCATATAGCGTATGCCATGGCACCCGACCGCATTCCATAGATACCCACGGACGGCGCGGCGAACGCCGAGAAGATGCGCTTGGTGAGCTTTGCCCAGCCAATAGAGTGCCCGTGATGTGCGGATCACGGCCTTGCCGGGATACTCTCCTGGGAGACAAGACTGGACGGCATCCAGCCATCTCGCGCCCACGACTGCGGACTGGCCGCTGGAGTCTTTCTCTATCGCTCGTGCATATTCCGCGATTCGCCGTGCCAGTGTTTCCTGAGAGTATCCGAGATGGGTATTGAGGGAATAGGCCTCCCTGAAGGCCTCTCTCGAAAGTGCGTGCTCGCCATCGGCCAGCAGCGCAAGTGCCCAAAGGACGTAGTTGCGGCTTGCGTGGATGTACCAGTTGACGCGTTGTAACTCCTCTTCTCCTTCAGCTAGGCGACGAAGATTCTCCATGACCAAGACATGCGCGTGCCGCCACCTGGCACGCCGTCTGGTCTTGCTGGACGCATGTTGACGATAGAGGGCATACAGATCTTCGTGATACATGAACCCATGGCCTGCCCGGGCTAGACGGATCCATAGATCCCAATCCTCTGCTGATATCAATTCGCTGTCAAACATACCTACGGACTCAACGGAGTCGCGACGAGCTAACGCAGCATGAAGAGGGAAAGCGCTACCGCTCACCAACTCACGATATGGATCGCGGGATGGTGGTCTGAGCCAGTCTGGGGGATGGAGCTCGCACTGGTCATCCTGGAAGCAGCGGAAGCTCGAATACACGATGTCGACGGTCGGATGTGTTTCCAACAGTCTTACCTGCGTGGTGAGCTTGCCGGGGAGTATGATGTCGTCGGCATCCAGGAATTGCAGATATGTGCCGGTGCTGTTTTGGATTCCTACGTTGCGAGCCGATGCGGTTCCTCCGTTGGGCTTCCGGATCACCCGGATCCGCGGGTCTCCAGACGCCGTGGCCATCTCTGTCGTTGCATCAACTGAGCCATCATCCACGACAACAATCTCAAAGTCCCCGAAAGTCTGTTCAAGGACGCTGTTGATTGACTCTCCGATGTATCTCGCGCTGTTGTACGCGGGGATTATGACGCTAACGTTCACCATCAGCATGCTCCGTTATATCGATTGTCTGCGCCAGGCTACCGTCTCTCACGTCCACCTTTCTGGGTCTCTGTTGCCTATCCCGAACACAGTCAAGCCGCCCATGAACATGCCCGTCGAAGAGCACCTATCAAGCCGGGTGCTGGCCGATGCTACGGGACGTAGTCCTGACGGTTGTACCTAGGGATCATCCAGCCGACTCTGGGAATCTTGTGAATACCGGTGTGCTCCCTACGCTCAGTATCACCCGCTATGTCGGGCCGTCTCAACATCACGCTGAGCCAACACTGCATCTCGCTGCGGTCGATCGACTTGGTACCTAGGGACTCCTATGAATCGACGCGGATATACGCCTGTTGCCGCTTGGGTCCCCCGTGCATCTTGACAGACAAGCTGTAGCGCTTCTGCCATTCATCGATTACGCACGCCTCTTGCGGGCGGTTGGCATCGTCGAGCACAAGTAGCGTTTTATCGTTGACCATGGAGGCGAAATAGGGTAGTGCCGGGAAGCGGGATAGATGATCCACCGTCTTTGGGCCATCTACAATGAGCAAGCCGATCCTGTCCACCGTGGACAGGGCCTGCTTGAGTACCTCTGTACAATACCATTTGACCTCGTGGCCATCGCTCACTGGGTATGGCTTCAAAGGAGCGTGGACAAGCGTTATCCATTCTCCAAGACCTTGATCATCGATCAGGTTCGACATTGTCCTGTGCCAGTTTTCATCTTCCTCAACTGAATAGAGATGGCCGCTTCGATTCTGCTTTATGAGATTGCCAATCAGCAGAGTGGACAGCCCTGATCCGCACTCGACTATTACGCGGGGCTGATGGAACTGAATATGCGATAACAGCGTCACTAGTCCTTCTGGTTCCATCGCCCACTGCCCGAAAGGAAGAAACGTTTCGTGCATTAGGGGCATTAGGTTAACCATCGACGTCAGTTTGCGCAGCTCTTGATCGTATTGGGGTGGTTCCCTGTGCCAGCGGCGCATGATGAGTACGATCATAGTAGTGGCGAGCCCGATACTTGTGGGGAAAGCCAGTGGCTCATAGATGGTCCGTGCCACGAAATAGACCACGTTTACCGACGCGAATACCGCCAGTAGTCCTGCCGCTGTGCGAGCCTTTGATCCTAAGGGCAGCATCTCATCTCTCCGCAGGATGGGGTCTGTGAACAAACCAATGATGGTCGATGAGCAAGTCTCCTCGTCCTGTCGATGGAAGGCGTCCTGAACCGTAGAAGTCTCCTTCGGCAACGTCGATGGTCAGTGCATCTCTGACCCAATCGGCAACGATACCGTTCACCTCACAGTGCAAGTTCATACGGAATCGCCCTGGCGGCAAGGGCCATCGGCGAATGCGACAGTAGACCGTCCCTCTCGATTGGAGATCGGTGTATTCCGTGCCTTCTAGATCACTACGACATAGGAAGAGGGGACGTCCGATCAGATCGTAGAAACCCACAGAGAAGACGACCGATTTGCCTCTGAGCTCCTCGATCGCTTCATACCCGATCTCAAGAACGGTGTCGCTTCCACATACCGGGGCATTTATGTTGTCACCGGTTGTCGCGTTGAGGATTCCGAAGTGGACCAAACGCAGGCTTCCGTCTCCCTCGCGTTCGGTGATAGTTTTCACCGATTGCTTGCTTGGGCTATCAAGATGACTGACATATGTCTTGGTTACCTGCTGGATACTGCCACTGTCGGCTATGGCCCCCGCGTCCAGCAAGAGCCCCCAGTCACACAGATTCGTTACCGCAGCCATATTGTGGCTGACAAACAAGACTGTTCGTCCCTCTTTCCCTACACTATCCATCTTCCCCAAGCACTTCCTCTGGAAAGCCGCGTCGCCCACCGCCAATACCTCATCCACCAGCAGGATCTCGGGATCCAGGTGCGCGGCCACGGCAAACGCCAAGCGCACATACATCCCGCTGGAGTAGTGCTTGACGGGCGTGTCGAGGAACTTCTCGATCTCGGCGAAGGCGACGATCTCGTCGAACTTGCGGTCGATCTCGGTGCGGTGCATGCCGAGGATGGCGCCGTTGAGGTAGACGTTCTCGCGGCCGGTGAGCTCGGGGTGGAAGCCGGTGCCGACTTCGAGCAGGCTGCCGACGCGGCCATGGATCTCGGCGCGGCCGCTGGTGGGCTCGGTGATGCGCGAGAGGATCTTGAGGAGCGTGCTCTTGCCGGCGCCGTTGCGGCCGATGATGCCGACGACCTCGCCGCGCTGGACCTCGAAGGAGACGTCGCGCAGGGCCCAGAGCGTCTCGTCCTCCCGGCGCGCGGCGCGGGAGGTGGAGCGGCGGAAGGCGGCGCTCAGGGCGTCGCGGAGCGTGTCGTGCCGCTGGCGGGCGCGGCCGATGTGATAGAGCTTCGAGAGGTT
>JAAZAN010000208.1 GCA_012514315.1 Chloroflexota bacterium | reverse complement strand
GATGGGTCAAGGAGCGGACTATGCACTCCTGCTGAATAACGACACCGTAGTCGACCCAGCCTTCGTACGCATCTTGGTGGACGCAGCGGAGGCCAGCCCAACCGTTGGCATCGCTGGGCCGACGGTCTACTACCACGAGCAGCCAGATGTCATCTGGTCCGTAAGTGGGGTCATCGATTGGCATCGGGGCAGCACGCGGATGGAGGGGCTCGATGAGCAAGACGTGGGACAGTTTGGTCTGACGCCACGGGAGGTAGATTTCGTTGCCGGTTGCGCGATGCTGGTAAACCGGGCGGTGCTGGAGCAAGCCGGTATGCTTGATGAGCGGTTCTTCGTCTACTACGAGGATACGGAGTGGTGCGTGCGAGCGGCCAGAACAGGCTTCCGGGTCGTGCACGTGCCCCTGGCACATATCTGGCACAAGATCTCGCCCAAGGCGCAGGCTGACTCGCCCCTGATTCACTATTATATGACACGTAATCGCTTGCTTTTTCTGAAGGCTACGGATGCAGGGCCGGGGCCTTGGATCCACACGTTGTTTGTGGAGTACCTGCGCACTCTAATGAGCTGGAGTCTGCGGGCCAAGTGGCGACATAAGCGTGTACAGCGGCGCGCAATGCTGCAGGCCATCTTTGACGCCTACAGAGGCCGCTGGGGACACCAGATCGTCGATGTCAGGAGACAGCCATGAGGATACTCTTCATCTCACGCTGGTTCCCATATCCGCCTGACAATGGCGCCAGAATCCGTGTGTTCAGCTTGATCAAACATCTTTCGAGGAAGCACGATGTCGAACTGCTAGCTTTCACTGATGGGGACATCTCATCGACGCAGTCTGAGGTAATGGAGCAGTACTGCCGCAGAATACACACTACGCCATATCAGGAGTTCCGCCCCAATCGGCTGAGAGCGCTGTTGGGCCTCTTCTCCACCCGCCCACGCTCGATGGTGGACACTCACAGCAGAGGGATGCGGGCTCTTGTTGAGACGGTCACGGCGGATCAGCCCTTTGACATCGTTCTGGCTTCAGAGATAGAGTCCGTGCCGTATGCGCTGTTATTGCACGGTACCCCGATGGTTTTCGAGGAGCTAGAGCTCGCGGTGATATTCGAGCAGTTCGCTCGACAGCGTTCCTGGGTGAAGAGGGTACGCTATGGACTTACCTGGTGGAAACAGCGACACTATGTGCGTTATCTGCTGAGGCATGTTGATGGATGCACTGTGGTGTCTGATCCAGAGCGCGCACTACTGCACAGAGTGGCGCCGGATTTTCGTCCCGTGGAGATCGTTCCGAACGGAGTGAGTCTGGAGAGATACGAGGGTGACTGGGGCGCCCCGGTGAACGATACGCTGATATTTCACGGCGCAATGACGTACTGGGCGAACTTTGAAGCTATGGAGTACTTTCTCACTACGGTCTTTCCCCTTATTCTCGCCGAGCGGCCTGATGTGGTCCTGCGCATTACTGGGCGCACCGATGGTGTCCCGTTGAATCGCCTGGCGCTGAGCAAGAGCGTTGTGCTCACAGGTTACCTTGAACATATCGAGCCAGCAGTGGCCCAAAGCTGGGGCTGTGTCGTGCCACTGTTGGCCGGAGGGGGCACGCGTCTGAAGATCCTGGAGGCGATGGCTCTGGGTACACCGGTCGTATCAACCAGCAAGGGCGCCGAAGGGCTGGAGGTGATCGACGGTGAGAGTATCCTGCTCGCCGATGAACCTGCCGAGTTTGCCGGCGCAGTGGTTCGGCTCTTGGGTGACGAGTCGCTGCGGGCGAGACTGGCCTGCAGCGGTCGAAGCCTGGTGCAAGAACGGTACGGGTGGGATCGCATCGGGGATAGGCTGGACACCTTCCTGCAGCGCGTTGTGGAGAGACAGCGGGAGGCCCAAGTCAGATGATCCGCATGATTCGACAGAGGGTCCCGCTGACGGAGCTTGGATGGTTGCGACTGGCCGTCATCGCTGGATTGCTGGTAGGGCTGTTGGTCATCGGCGTTGCCACTACTCGTGTGCCGCTTGAGATGGTCATGGCTGCTGCAGTCGTCCCTCCTGTCCTTATCCTGACCCTTACGGGATCGCGTGAATACGGTGTGTTGGCGATCATACTTGCTGCCGGATTCGTGCGTTTCTCACTGCCCACCGGTACCGAGAGCCGGATCGTGATCAGTCTGTTGGTGACTGGTGTCTTCATTGCTCTCTGGGTAGCCAGAATGCTGATGGGAGAGAGACGGTTACACCTGAGCCCGTCCAACACGACGGCGCCTCTACTTGCATTCATTATCACAGCTGTAATATCCTATGGATGGAGCAACGTCTTCCGGGACCCGTTGGTCATCGTGTGGAAGTCATGGCCGTTCGTCCAACTTGGTGGACTGGCCGTCCTAGTTCTGTTGCCGGGCGCCTTCTTGCTGACAGTGAACACGATTTCCGAGGTCCGGTGGCTGAAGCTGCTTTTTGGCTCGATCATCCTGATTGGTGTTCTTTCTCTTGCCGACTACTTGCTTCCTGTGAGTATCCCCTTCTTAACACAGGAGGGCTATTCTCCCTGTGGTTCGTGTCGCTTGCATACGCGCAGGCGTTGTTCAATGGGAGACTCTCTCACTGGGCACGGCTGGCGCTTCTGATTGCTGTATTGATCTGGATAGTTATCTACTTTGTCGTGCGAGTGACCTGGCTCTCGGGTTGGTTGCCGTCACTCGCAGCCCTGGTGGTGATCAGCTTGCTGAAGTCCAGGAAACTGTTTCTGATCGTGCTGCTGCTGATTGCCATCTATGTGGGCCTGAACTGGGAGTACTACTCGACCACTGTCTGGGCGGCTGAACGTGCCGAAAGCGGCGAAACTCGCCTCAGTGCCTGGTTGTTCAACTGGCAGGTAACACGCAAGCACTTTCTTTTCGGAACGGGACCTGCGGGCTACGCCGTATACTACATGTCCTATTTCCCCGGGCAGGCAATGGCCACGCATAGCAACTATGTCGATGTGCTATCACAGATGGGAATCGTGGGGCTTCTGTTCTGCCTATGGTTCTTCGCGGCTCTGGCGTGGACAGGGTACAGATTGTGTATGCGTCTGCGAGGCACGAGTGGATTCGGCGAAGGTTTTGCCGTGGCGGGTCTGGCCGGGTGCATAGGCTGCATCATCGCGATGGGTCTGGGCGACTGGATGTTCCCGTTTGTGTACACCCAGACGATCGCAGGCTTCGACTATGCCGTGTACAGTTGGGTGCTCCTGGGTGGAATGGTGGCGCTATCCAATATGGATGTATCGGATGATATGATCTCGCCTGACCCGTACGCCGTCGCGCCAAGCCCATAGGGCATCGAGGTGTTGTTTGCGCCCGAATTCGCCCGAAGGTTGAAGCTACGCTCTCTAGGTGCTGATCAATGCTTGATCTATCAATCATCGTTGTGAACTGGAACACGCGTGAGATGTTGGCGAACTGCCTCCGATCTATTGAGGATACGGTGACTGATTTCGCGTACGAAGTAATCGTTGTTGACAATGGATCAGAAGATGGGAGTCAGACGATGCTTCGTCAGCTCTTCCCCCAGGTGTGTCTGATTGAGAATGACGAAAATGTGGGGTTTGCGCGGGCCAACAACCAGGGAATGGCGAACTGTCGAGGACGTTATGCATTGCTCCTCAACAGTGATGCAATCACTACACCCGGCGCTGTGCAGTCGCTATGGAACCTGGCCGATACCGAGCCGCGAGCGGGCATCGTCGGGGCGCAGTTGCTGAACCCAGACGGGAGTTTCCAGGCTTCACACACGCCCTTTCCCACGCTGTTTCGCGAACTGCTGATCCTCACTGGATCCGGGAGATTAGTGTATGAGCCATGGTATCCCAGCCACGGTCCTGAGGAGGACAAGGGACCACAGATAGTGGACTACGTGGAAGGGGCGTGCATGCTGGTCCGGCGAGAGGCATTTGAGGAGGTGGGCGGGCTGGATGAGGGGTACTTCATGTACGCGGAAGAGGTGGATTGGTGTTACGCGATGCGCGAAAGAGGCTGGCAAGTATGGTACCAGCCGGCGGCGAGAGTGGTCCATCTCGGCAGTGGCAGCAGTCAGAACCGGAGATCCGAGCGTGAGGCAGATCTCTACCGCAGCCGCGTGCGTTTCTTCCGCAAACATTACGGGGACAGGGCGGCCTGGATGCTCAAGAAGTTGATCTGTGGCTTCACCGCGCTGAAGATCGGTGTCCACAAGCTGTTATTCCTGGCCAGTGGCGGGCGGGCTGGCCGCACGGTAGTGTCATTGCGCCACCTGTCTGCTAGATTGAGGGATGTGTAGATGAGGATCCTGCTATCCACTGGAAGTGCCGCGTCTGTCAGTCAGTCTTCGAATGCGCCCTGGCGTCTCCTGGCTGGGTTGCACGACGGCGTGTTGTCGGCAAAGAGCCTGGTACTGCACGAGCATCTGAGCGCAGCAGTCGACTGGATCGAGCGAGCCCGACTCGCGGGCGGAGATGGTGGCATCTCGAAGGGCTTTGACCTGCTTCGCCGTCGATGGGCCCCGTCTTACCCGGAGACCACTGGCTACACGGTTCCGACGCTGCTGAATGCTGCCTTGGTACTCGACCGTCCGGCGCTGCGAGCGTTGGCTCTCTCTCTCGCTGACTATCTTCTGGGAAACCTGACGCCGGAGGGTGGCGTGGGTCATTGGACAGGCTCAGATTCCGGCCCTATTGTGTTTGACACGGGTCAGGTGATCTTTGGCTGGATAGCCGCCTATGATGCCATCGGCGACGACCGGTATCTGCGGGCGGCGGTGCGCGCTGGAGACTGGCTGGTCGCGGTTCAAGATCCCAGTGGCTCCTGGAAAGACCATCAACATCTGGGCGTTGAGAAGGTAATCGATACTCGTGTGGCGTGGGCGCTCCTTGAGCTGAATCGGCGGTTCGCCTGTGAGGCCTATGTTCATGCTGCCGTGGGCAATCTGGAATGGGCGCTGCGGAATCAGGACGCCGATGGCTGGTTTCGGCGCTGTACGTTCGTCGACGGCGGAGATCCGTTCACTCACACGCTTGCCTACACGGCTGAAGGGCTGTTCGAATGCGGCTGCTTGCTCAGTGAGGCGCGTTACATTGATGCCGCCAGTCGGACGGCCGACATGCTTCTCTTGCGTCAACGCACCGACGGTGGACTGGCCAGCACCTACGTGGCTGATTGGCGGGAGACGAGTCGCTCCAGTTGCTTGACCGGCGACTGCCAGATGGGCCGTCTCTGGTTGCGTATGTACGAGGTCAGAGATGACGAAGCATACTTGAACGCTGCTGAGAGAGCCATCGCCTATGTCGCCAGCACTCAGGACCTGCGCACATCCAGTAAGAATATCCGGGGGGCGATCGCCGGATCCTGTCCGATATACGGGCAGTATGAACGCCTCAAGTACCCCAATTGGGCTGCTAAGTTCTTTGCTGACTCTCTGCTGACGCTGAACAAGGTGAGGACCGGAGGTAGTCCACTTCCTTACGTGGGCTGAGCCATGACAACGATATCCATCCTGCTCCTGATCGTATGCGCGTTGCCATTGGGGTATCTCTGCCTCCTGGCACTGGCAGCAGTCCGCCCTGCCGTGCCGCAGAATCCACGCGCTCGTGAACCCGTCCATCGCTTCGCAATCGTGGTGCCGGCGCACGATGAAGCAAGTGTCATCGAGGCAACTGTCCGCCAGTTGAGCGCACTGGATTACCCGCATGACCTCTTCAGTGTCCACATCGTGGCAGACCACTGCTCGGATAACACTGCCGTTCTGGGCCGACAGGCCGGAGCGATCGTGCACGAACGCAACGATGGTCCAAGAACAGGCAAAGGGGCAGCGTTGTCATGGTTGTTTCGACGTGTCCTAGACGATCGCTGCGATGCCGTGGCGATTTTCGACTCCGATACACGGGTATCTGAGGATTTCCTTCGTATCATGGATGCTCGTCTGGCCCAGGGCGACCAAGCAGTTCAGGGGCAACACATCATCAGCAATCCCGATGACGGATGGTTTCCTGCGTTGACCTGGGCGATGTTCCTCATCGACAACCGGATCCAGAATCTGGGTCGTGCGAATCTGGGCTGGTCGGCCAAGCATATGGGGGACTCGATCTGCTTTCGGGCAGATGTGCTGCGCAGGACCGGCTGGGGAGAGGGTCTGACGGAGGACTATCAACTGCGACAGCGTCTACTCCTTGAGGGGGTCAAGATCGCGTACGAGCCGGCTGCGATCGGTCGTGGTGAAGCGCCGCGTACGTGGGCACAGGCCCGAGCGCAGCGGGCACGTTGGCTGCGTGGCACCCGGGACGCCAGTCAGAGGTTCGGACGTCGTCTGCTTGCAGAAGGGATCAAACGTTGGGATCCGCCGTTACTAGATGGAGCTGTTCAGGCGTACCTCCCTTCTTATTCAACTCTCGCGATACTGAGCGCCCCTGTCCTGCTGATTCAGCTGCTGATCAACTGGCAGATTGGCCTGGTCTTCTCGTCGGCCCTGGTTACAGCCTGGGCCGTTGTGGTGGCTGTGTTGTTCGCGTATCCGCTCTTCGGTCTCGTCTTAGAGAGAGCCCCGCTCAAGGCCTATCTGGTGATTCTGTCTGGGCCGCTGTTCATCGTCTGGCGAACCTGGCTGGCGCTGATTGCGCGGCTTGGAGGCAGACCAGTGACCTGGATCCGCACGACCCATGGAGAGAGAACATGAAGGTTCTCACTGTCTTCGGCACCCGGCCAGAAGCCATCAAGATGGCTCCAGTTATCAAGGAGCTTGAGAGATATCCCGATGAACTTCAGTCGGTGGTCTGTGTCACAGCACAGCACCGGGAGATGCTCGACCAAGTGCTCGGCCTTTTTGGTGTTCGACCGGACTATGACCTGGACATCATGCTGCCGGATCAGACACTCGCACAGCTTACGGCGAATATCCTCACGCGCCTGGATCGAGTGATGGCTCAAGAGCGGCCCGATTGGGTGCTAGTGCAGGGGGATACCACGACAGTGATGGTTGCCAGCCTGGTTGCCTACTACCATCGCGTGCGGGTGGGGCATGTGGAAGCGGGGCTGCGTACTGGTGACAAGTTCCAGCCCTTCCCCGAGGAGATCAATCGCCGTATTGCCGACGTTGTCAGCGACATGTACTTCGCCCCGACAACGGCCAACTGCCAGAATCTGCTGCGTGAAGGAGTGTCGGAATCCAACATTCTGGTTACTGGTAACACGGTAATCGATGCGTTGCAGAGCGTCGTGGCGCAGGCTCGCCTTCGGGTGCAGGATGAATGGGAACCACGGTTGCGCGGGCAGAGGCTCCTGCTGGTCACGGCTCATCGAAGGGAGAACTTTGGCCTTCCGCTGCAGGAGATCTGCCGTGCGCTGGCGCATATCGCCCACACGCATTCGTCCGATGTGCACATACTCTATCCTGTTCATCTCAACCCGCACGTGCTGGAGCCGGTACACGCTGCCCTAGGTGAGATTCCGAACATCACCCTGGCCGGGCCACTGGACTATGAGACGTTTGTGGGTCTGGTGGATCGAGCATACCTGGTGCTGACCGATTCAGGCGGCTTGCAGGAAGAGGCTCCCGGGCTCGGAAGGCCGGTGCTGGTACTGCGGGAAGTCACTGAACGACCCGAAGCAGTGATTGCTGGTACGGCGAAACTGGTGGGGACGTCGTTCGAGCGCATAGTTTTGGAGACCGAGCTTCTCCTGAGCAGTGGCGAGGCATACAGGAGGATGGCCCAGGCAGCGAATCCCTACGGCGATGGCCGGGCCAGCCAGCGTATTGTCGCAGCGTTACGAGGCGTGGCAACCGATTCGTTCATGCCGTTGTCTGGCGACGCGACAGAAGGCCAAGGGCGGTCGAGGTGACTACGGAGAGGGCAAGGCGTCGCGGCGTGGAGAGCACGGTGACGTGGCTACTGTTGGTCACGCTGTCCGTGTGTTATGCTTACTTCCTGCCCCGTTGGGCTGACCCCAATCAGAACTCACGACTCGACATGGTCATCGCCGTGGTGGAAGACGGCACTTTCAGGATTGATCAGTATGTCGAGAACACGGTGGACTATGCCAAGGTGGGAGAGCACTACTACAGCGATAAGGCCCCTGGGGCTGCATTCCTGGGCATTCCCGTGTACGCGGGGATTAAGGTGTTACTCGATCTACCGACTATGAGTGGTCTGATGGATCGCCTAGCGAGCAACGAGGCGCTAGAAGCCACGCTGCGGGAAGGGGGCACAGGGCTGCTGGAGCACAAAGTGCGATTTGCGATTGCTCAGGTGGCTTTGGCATTCGTGGCTGCGGCGCTGCCAACCGCCTTGGTTGGCGCGCTGATGTATCGGATGTTGGCTCGTTTCACTGCCTTGGTCTGGCCGCGCCTGGGCGTGGCCCTGGGCTATGGGCTACTAACACCAGTCTTCGCCTACGCTGGAGCGTTCTATGGCCATCAGCTCAGTACAGCGTGCCTGTTTGCTGCGTTCTGTCTCGTCTTTGTTGATAGAAAGGCGCCTTCGACGCCTGCTCTGCTACTCGTCGGGTTCTTACTGGGCTACAGCGTGATCACCGAGTATCCTGCAGCACTGGTGGCCGGCATTCTGTTTCTGTACACCCTCTGGAGTCTGACCAATAAGTTGCGGATTGGGTGGGTGGCACTCACCGGCGGGCTGGTGGCTGTTGGGTGGATGGTGTACAACACGGCCATATTCGGCGGGCCGCTATCGCTGGGTTACAGCGCGTCAGAGTTGTGGCAGGGCCAGCATCATACGGGTTTCATGAGCCTGGGTCTGCCTCGGTGGGACGCGATCTGGGGCATCACTTTCAGCCCGTTTCGTGGACTGTTTGTGCTCTCCCCGCTGCTTCTGTTGACTGTACCGGGTTTTCTCCTCTGGTCGCGGGCGCGGTTACACCGGTCCGAACTTTGGGTAGCTCTGGCGAGTTTCCTGGCCATGTTCCTGTTCAATGTCTCATCCGTTATGTGGTGGGGCGGATACGCGATCGGCCCACGCTACCTGTTGCCAGGGTTGCCATTCATGGCCTTGCCGCTTGTCTTTGTGTTTTGTGCGTGGGGCTGGAGAACGTGGGGCAGACTCGTGATTCTTGTGTTGTCGGCCTGGTCGCTGGTGGTCACATGGGGCCTCACGTTGGCGGGACAGGCATTCCCACCGGACACCATCCGCAATCCCTTCCTCGAATATGCCTGGCCCAACTGGCTCGAGGGGAATATCGCCCGCAATCTTGGGATGTTCCTGAATCTGCCCAACGTCGCCAGCTTGTTGCCCCTGCTGTTGGTTGTCTCCGCGTTCCTTGGCATGCTGTGGTTCCTGTCGCGACGAGAGTCGGCAGCGTTGGCCGGGGTCGAGGGAGAGCGATGAATACGCTGCCCCCTGAACAGCGTGGCGCGGTCTCTGGCCGCGAGTGGCGCTTTGTGGGACTAGTCATCGCGGTGGTACTGGTGTTCACCAGTCTCCCCTATCTCTACGGATACCTCTCAAGCCCGACTGACAAGCAGTATATGGGACTTATGCTCAATGTACCTGATCATGGCCAATACCTCTCCTGGTGGCGAAGCTTCCAGAGCACATTTCTGGTCAGGAACAAGCTAACGCCCGAGGCCAACGAACCACTCTTCTTCAACCTGCTCTGGTGGACGTTGGCCCAGGTCTCAAAATGGACCGGACTTGGCTACGCGGCGGTGTACCAGGCGTTTCGTTGGGTTGCCGGGGGTTCATTCCTGTGGGCCGCCTATCGGCTGATTGCTCAGTTCGTGCCAGAGGCTCCAAGACGACGGGTGACGTTCTTGTTGCTGAGCTTCAGTTCAGGGTTGGGCTGGGTGCTTGTTGTACTCAAGTATACACTGACTGGTGGGGAGTTGCTCTTCCCACTGGACGTGTTCATTGCCGAAGGGAACTCGTTCCTGTGTATCTTGGGCTACCCGCATTTCGCCTTCGCCATCACATTCATCGCCTTGGCGTTCGAGTTTGCGTGGCGTGGATGGCGTGAAGAACGCACCTGGCCCATGGTCTGGTCGGGGGTGGTCTCTTTTCTCTTGGGGTGGATGCATGCATACGATCTACTGCTGATCTATGTAATCATCGGGGCGTTCGCGCTTTCCATATGGGTGAGAGACCGTGTGTTCCCCTGGCGGCTCTTTTGGGGCGGGGTGATCATCGCTGTGCTCTCCTGTTCAGGCGCGGTCTATTCCGTGATTCTGACGACGGTAGATCCTCTGTGGGAAGAGGTGTTGGCTCAATTCGCCAATGCGGGTGTGTATACGCCCACGCCGCCGCATCTGGTCATCCTGTTTGGATTTCCACTCATCCTGGCCGCCATCGCGTGGATCGGTATGGCAGTGCGGAGGCATTGGAGTGACGAGAGGCTGTTTGTGATGGGGTGGTTTGCCGCAGGCGCGGTGCTCATCTACATACCGACCGATTACCAGATCCATATGCTGAACAGCTGGCAGATTCCGATGGTGATTCTTGCCACAGGCGGATTGTATGACGTGATCATTCCAGCCATTTCCAAGATTGGTGTAGGAATCAGAGGGCTGGGACTCAATCGTCAGCGGGTAAGTCAATTGGTGATAGTGACGTTCCTACTCGCCGTCATACCGACCAATCTCTACTTGTGGGTGTGGCGGTTCGTAGATCTGGCTCGGCACGACCATCCTTACTTCCTATATCGCGATGAAGTGGCCGCGCTAGACTGGCTGCGAGAGAACACGTCTGCCGATGATGTAGTACTTAGCTCCATCACCATCGGGCAGTACGTGCCCGCTCTCAGCGCGAATACCGCGTTTCTTGCGCATTGGGCACAGACAGTGGACTTCTACGACAAGTCAGAACGCGTGGAGAGCTTCTTTGACACGACTGTATCTGATGATGCGCGTGTGGAGACGCTGAGAACGTTTGGCGTAGCTTATGTCTTCCACGGACCAGCGGAGCGAGCGCTGGGGGGGTATGATCCCGGTCAGTCGTCGTTGTTCCGCGAGGTCTACTCGTCGCCAGCCGTGAGACTCTACGCCGTGCGGGAGTGATGGGGTATGTCAGCATCAGTGAGGTCAAGCAGGCACTCCTTCCGCTGGTCCGCCGATGACTCGTGGGCTAGTGTGTCGCTCTTCGTTGGGACACTACTGTCCCGGATTCCATTTCGAAGTCAGGTTCTCTATCATTGGGACTCGGTGAACTTCGCATTTGCGATGAGGCGCTTCGATATCGGCGCCGAGCAGCCACAGCCACCAGGTTATATCGCCTACGTATGGCTGTGTCGTCTGGTCGACCTGCTGTTCGGCGACCCGCAAGTCACGATGGTTTGGATCAGCATCGTGTGCAGCGGGCTGGCCGCTGTCGCAATGTATCTGCTGGGTCGATCGATGGTCGATCGACAGTCTGCGTTGGTCGCAGCCCTGTTTCTGGCGACCAGCCCGCTGTTCTGGTTCTACGGAGAGATTGCTCTCCCACACGCGGTTGACATGGTTCTGGTGATCATCTCGGCGTGGCTGCTGTGGGAGACTGCGCAGGGGAAGGCATGGGCCGTTGTCTGGGCAGCCGTAACACTGGCTGTAGCTGGCGGAATCCGGCAGCAGACACCGGTGTTCTTGGGGCTGATCGCCCTCTATGCGGGCATCGGCTTTCTGCGACGGACGGGTTGGATCCGAGGGTTGCGGCGGGCGATGCTGGCGTTGGGCGTCTTCGGGCTAGTATGCGCGAGCTGGTTCTTTCCGCTGATTGGATCGACGGGCGGATTAGCACAGTATCGTCAGACACTGGCAGCCTTCTCTGGGCGGTTCAATGCGACTACGTCACTTCTGTTGGGGGCAGGGTGGTTCGGTCTGAGCCGCAATCTGCGCAAGCTGGGCATGTATACCGGCTACGGATGGAGCGTGGCGATGGCGCCGGCGGTAGTCTACGCGGTGCGTCAAGTAAGGCGACGACGGGCCGGGGAGATCCGATTGGACCGCGTGCTGTTCCTGCTGGCCTGGATATTGCCTGCGTTGTTCTACTACGTGGTCATCCATATGGGGCAGCAGGGCCTGGTTTTTGTGTTTCTTCCCGCGCTGCTGTTGATCAGTGCGGTCGGCTTGACGCGCCTTCTGTCTGCGCGACCTCGTCTGTTGAGAGCAACAACCGCCATCTTGGTAGCGGCGAATGTGGGCACCTTCTGCCTGGCTCCGGAATATCCAGCGGGTGGTGATCGATTCCGACTCCTGACTCGCGCGACACTGGTCAGCTCGGACAACTACTACCGGGATCGGTTTGCCGCCGTTGAGGAGGGTTTCTCGCCGGAGTCGACGGTGGTTCTGGCAAGCAACTGGCGTCACGTTGAGTACTACTTGCCTGATTTCCACCCTCTCCATTTCGACGTCGTCGCCAAATGGGAGCTGGGCGAAGGCGAGCCAGTAGACACTGATGAGATAGCCGTTGTCACCCGAACCGGGCTTGGGCTGAAACTGGACGGTCAAGGTTATTGGGCAGTGGTCCTCTTTGACCCACATCTGGCGGCGTTTGTTGAGGGTTCAGAGCCTGCACAGGGGCTGCCACTAAGGCACGGAGGGGATCTGGAGTACTTGCTGCTGTCGGCGAATCAGGTCCTTGGCTATGGAGGCAGTTTTATCGGCGTTGAGAATCCGTAGTGCCCGGCGTGGCACTGGAGGTGATGGCTGTGCGAAATGGTGTTCGAATCCATCCGACAGCGGATGTCTCGGAGGAGGCAGAGATCGGTGAGGGGACATCGATCTGGCATCAGGCGCAGATACGTGAAGGTACGCACATCGGCCGCGATTGCGTCATTGGGAAGGGCGTATACATAGATATGGGCGTCCGTGTCGGCGACTGCGTCAAAATACAGAACTATACCTCGGTATACCACGGAGTGACAATCCACGATGGTGTGTTTGTGGGGCCACATGTCTGTTTCACCAATGACAAGCGTCCGCGCGCGATCAACCCTGACGGAACGCTCAAAGGCGATGATGACTGGACGGTGAGCGAGACACATGTCTTGCGGGGGGCATCCATTGGTGCGCATTCGGTTGTTGTCTGCGGCACGACTATCGGGCAATGGGCGATGGTGGGATCTGGGTCCGTTGTCACTCGAAACGTGCCCGATTACGGTCTGGCCTGGGGAAACCCGGCCCGGTTACGGGGATTTGTGTGTCCCTGTGGTGAATGGATGCAGGAAACCTCCTACAAGGAGGTTGAACGCGTCCGGATGAAATGCCCGGAGTGTGGAATAGAGATAGCAGTACCTGATGTGATGATTCTGCGGACTGGAGGTGGAGTGTGATTCCCATCGCAAAACCGCTGCTCGGGGCGGAGGAGAAACTGGCGGTCATGGAGGTTCTAGAGTCCGGCATGTTGGCTCAGGGACCTCGGGTTCAGGCGTTCGAGGAGGCGTTCGCTGGCTACTGTGGCGTGAGATACGCCGTGGCGACCTCGTCAGGTACGACGGCTCTGCACGTGGCATTGCTGGCTCACGGTGTCGGACCTGAAGATGAGGTGATCACGACGCCGTTTACCTTCATCGCTTCTGCAAACTCGGTGCTGTACGTTGGGGCCCGGCCGGTCTTCGTGGATATTGACCCGGAGACCTTCAACATCCGGCCGGATCGATTGGAGTCGGCGATTACCTCCCGTACGAAAGCGATAATGCCGGTACATCTATTTGGATTGGCAGTGGACATGAACCCGATCATGGAAGTGGCCAGGCGGTATGGCCTGGCTGTTATCGAAGATGCTTGTCAGGCCCATGGAGCGGAGTATCGGGGGAGGCGCGTCGGGGCATTCGGTACCGGCTGTTTCTCTTTCTATCCTACGAAAAATATCACGACTGGTGAAGGTGGAATAATCACAACCAATGACGAGGATCTTGCGGACAAATGCCGGGTGATTCGCCAGCACGGGATGCGCAGACGGTACTATCACGATGAGTTGGGGTACAACTTCCGCATGACCGATGTCCACGCGGCCATCGGGTTGGCTCAGATGGAGAAGCTAGAGTTGTTCAACGAAGCGCGTATCTCCAATGCCAGATATCTGAGTCAGAACCTGCGGGGTGTTGCGGCTCCCAGCGTGCCGGCGGAACGACGGCACGTGTTTCACCAGTACACGATCCGCGTTTCGGGTGACCGGCGCGACTACGTGCTGGATGGGCTGCGGGTGCGTGGTATAGGCACGGCCGTCTACTACCCGGTACCTGTGCATCGACAACAGCTCTATGCCGATATGGGGTACGATCTGGTCCTGCCTGAGGCCGAACGGGCGGCTGCAGAGGTGCTATCGCTGCCCGTCCACCCAGGGCTTAGTACAGATGACCTGGAGCGGATAGTGATCTCGGTGAACGAGCTGTGCGAATGAGGGGTGATACTGAGGCCGAGATGGGCCAGCATGCCACTACCAGATGGCAAGCCGCTGCAGTTTCTATGGAATTCTAGCAATCTCTTGACTATTCCGGTACGTCCGTGTGATAGAGTGTCGGCAAGATGGATGAATGGCATTGGTCCGCAAGAAGGGGCAGAGAGATGCAACCAGTTAGAGTAGGTGTCATAGGCACAGGTACGATGGGTCAGCGGCATTGCCGCGTCTATTCCGGCTTGCGTCACGTGCAACTGTCCGGTATCTGCGATGCTGCACCAGACGTCGGAGCTCAGGCGGCTCAGCAATACGATGTACCCTTTTATGAGAGAGCCGAGGACCTTCTGGAACATGTCGACGCCGTAAGCTTGGCCACACCGACGCCATCGCACTATGATCTTGCTATGTGTTGTCTCGCGCAGGGCGTACACGTTCTGATTGAGAAGCCGATCACCGAGACGGTCAAGCAAGCCGAAATTCTGACTGACACTGCTGAGGCCAGCCATCTGGTCGTGCAAGTGGGACACATCGAACGCTTCAATCCTGCCTACATTGAGCTGAGGAACGTGCTTGAGGATATCACTCCACTGGCGGTTAACCTCCGTCGCCTTAGCCCATACGCCGGCAGCAACACGGATGTTGATGTAGTACTCGATCTGATGATTCACGACATCGATCTTGCCCTGGATATGATGGGGCAGGCGCCAACCTCGGTGAGCACCCAGGGGTTGACGGCGTTCAGTGGCACGGTGGATCACGCGATAGTCAACCTGGCATTCGACTCAGGTCCGCTTCTGACTATGACGGCGTCTCGAGTCACCGAACAGAAGGTGCGATCTATTGAGGTGACAGCCCTCGAGGCCTACGTAGAGAGCGATCTGCTTAACAAGAGTATCTCAGTGCATCGGCGCACAGTCGGACAGTATGTGAGTCACAATCATCGGGGTGTCAAGTATCGTCAAGAGAGCATCGTTGAGCGCATCCATGTGCCAATCTTCGAGCCTCTTCTTCTAGAGTTGCAGCACTTCATCGACTGCATTCTGCAGAACAAGGCGCCCCAGGTGACCGTTCGAGATGGCCTCAACGCGCTGCAGCTGGCAGTGACCATCCGGGACGCAATCCTTGCAGACGCATCGAATCGGCCGAATGTCCATGGATTCGCGCGGCGTGATGCAATTGGCTCGGCGCTGGCTCAAGCTCCTGCTGTGTAGCGAGGCTGCGATGGATCTATCAATCGTTCTTCCTTGCTACAACGAAGCCGAGAACATCGCGAAGATACGGAGAGAGCTTCTGCCCGTCGCTACCGAATTGACCAGAGACTATTCACTGGAAGTAGTCTTCGTTGACGACGGCAGTACTGATGGTACGTGGCTGGCGCTCACAGAGGCCTTTGGCGGTGCTGATGTACAGATACCGGTCAGGTTTGAGCGCCACAGAGCCAACCGGGGATTAGGCGCCGCTCTTCGCACCGGTTTGTCTGCGGCGTGTGGCGAGGTTGTGGTGACCACTGACAGTGATGGGACCTACAAGTTCTCAGAGATTCCAGCACTACTGTCCTGTCTTGTATCGGGAGTTGACGTCGTAACAGCCTCTCCGTATCATCCGGCGGGTAGCGTAGCAGGGGTGCCCGCGTATCGTCTGGTTCTCAGTCGGGGGTCCTCCACCATCTATCGCCTTCTGGTAGATTGGCGAGTGCACACCTACACCGCGCTATTCAGAGCCTATCGGCGCGCAGTAGTAGAGAGCATCACGTTTGAGGCCGACGGCTTCCTGGCTGGCACAGAGCTACTGGTGAAAAGCATGCTTGCCGGATATCACGTCGCCGAGTATCCCGCTATACTTCACTCGCGGAGCTTTGGTGTATCCAAGGCGAAGTTGGTCCGCACCATTCTGGCTCACTTGAGATTCCAGGTGCGCATTCTGTTGCACCGGTTACACCTGACGACTCTCGTACGCCAAATGCAGACTGGGAGAATGTCGGAGTGCGCTGAGCCGAGGTTTCTATGAACAGGAGAGAATCGAGAATGAGCACAGCAATCATTTACATCCTGATCAGTGTCGTAGCTGGAGCGGTTGGGCAAGTTCTGCTCAAGAAGGGCATGGGAGCGATGGGGCCCTTGACCCTCACTCTGAACCAACTAGGCGCCGTTCTCTGGCGAATCGGGACGAATCCGTACGTCATCGTGGGCCTGGCAATCTACCTGGGCGGTACCGTCTTCTGGTTGACAGCACTGTCGCGCGTGGAGCTCAGCTATGCCTACCCGTTTGCCAGCTTGAGCTATGTGGCCATGCTGATCGCATCATGGCTGCTCTTTGGAGAGAACATCACACCGCTGCGGCTGCTTGGGACCGCAGTCGTGTGCACTGGTGTGTTCCTCATCTCCCGAAGCTAACCATCACTCTGGACGTCCATTGTGTGAGTAACATATGATGAAGATCCTATCCATTGTCGGTGCGCGTCCTGAGTTCGTACAGGGGGCGCCGGTCAGTCGGGCTCTGCGCGAGCATAACCAGGAGATATTGGTACATACTGGTCAACACTACGACTATCAAATGTCTCAAGCGTTCTTCGATGAGTTGGGCATCCCGGCTCCCGATTATAACCTGGGGGTGGGATCAGGGTCGCACGGTTGGCAGACTGCCGAGATTCTGGCTCGTCTGGAGCATGTGCTGATCAAGGAGCAGCCGGATCTCGTCATCGTGCGGGGCGATACGAACTCTACGCTGTCTGGCGTGTTGGCGGCGAGCAAGCTGCATATCCCGACAGCACACGTCGAGGCCGGAGAGCGCAGTTTTGACCGGCGTATGCCGGAGGAGATCAACCGTCTCGTAGCGGATAGTATCGCTGATCTCCACTTCTGTGTCAGTCAATCGGCGGTCAGGCACCTGGCTGCTGAAGGCATCACCGGTTCCGTACACTGGGTGGGGGATGTGATGCTGGATGCGTTGCTCCAGAATCGCCCTATTGCCCGACGCAGATCCGTGATCCTGAGCCGCCTTGACCTTCGTCCAGGCGCCTACTCTCTGGTGACGGTGCATCGTGCTGGCAATACCGATGATCCTGTGCGGCTCTCGGAAATCGTCCAAGCGCTGAACGATGTGCAGGAGACAGTTGTCTTCCCGATGCATCCGCGTACAAGGAATGCTCTCGCCCGGCTTGATGCCCAGTTAGCAGCTCACATCAGGCCGATAGAACCGGTGAGCTACTTTGATATGATGATGTTGGAGGAGAATGCCCGACTCATCGCTACCGATTCCGGTGGGGTTCAGCGGGAGGCTTATTTCCTGAGGATACCCTGTCTGACTCTGCGGGATGAGACGGAATGGGTTGAGACAGTGGAAGTTGGCTGGAACAGGTTGGTCGGCGCTGATGCTGAACGCATACTTGAGGCTTGGTACGGTTTCGCACCACCAACAGAGCATCCCGACGTATTCGGCGACGGAACTGCCGCTGTGCGTATAGCGCGGGTTCTTAGGGACGGCGCGGTGTCCTTTGGCCTCCCGTGTCCGAAGCATGCAATCCGCTCCAAGAGCGCCGAATCGCCCGCGTCATCGGGCACGGAGGAACAGTCGTGAAGGTTGGCATTGTTGGTGGTGGGATGATGGGGGTCAGCCTGGGCTACTTCCTCTCTCAGCAGGGTGCAGAGGTTGAGATTTTCGAGGCTGCATCGCACCTGGGTGGGCTGGCGGATTCGGTTGTTTTGTCGGATGGTACGTCGGTGGATCGATTCTACCATACCATCCTGTCAAGCGATAGCCATCTGCGGGAGCTGTGCGCTGAACTGGGCATCGCTGACAAGCTCCGCTTTCGTGAGACCAGGATGGGCTTCTTCTATCGCGGTCAGATCCATTCGATGAACAACATAGTCGAGTTTCTGCGGTTCCCACCTCTGAACTGGATCGATCGATTCCGCCTGGGGTTGACCGTATTATACGCTCAGTTGGTACGCGACTGGCATCGTCTGGAGGGTGTCAGTGTCGAAGAGTGGTTGCTGCGCCTAAGTGGTCGGCGTACCTTTGAGAACATCTGGCGCCCGATGCTCAAGGCCAAGTTTGATGGCGGTTTTGAGCGTACGCCTGCTACCTATATCTGGTCGCGCCTGGTGCGGATGAAGTCCACGCGGAGTGGCGCTAGTCAGAAGGAGGAGGCAGGCCATGTGATTGGAGGATACGCGACACTCATTGATGCGATGGTGGATCGCATCAATGCCGCTGGCGGATCGATTCACCTCTGTTCCCCTGTTCAGGAGATTTTGATTGAGCAGGGCCGTGCGCGGGGCCTGCGCTCCTCGCACGATGAGCACGTTTTCGACGCAGTCGTGGCAGCTTTGCAGGCGCCAGTCTTCCGGAGGATGATCCCTTGCGCAGGTGAAGATTATCGGGATGCCATCGACAGTACTGAATACTTGGGTGTCATCTGTCCGTTGATGGTACTGGACCGGCCCCTGACGGGCTTCTGGACCCTCAATATCACGGACGATCAGATTCCATTCACTGGAGTCATTGAGACCACAACTTACATTGATCCCGGGTTCGTGGGCGGTCATCACCTGATTTACCTGCCCAAGTATACTGCTCCTGGAAGCGCCTGGCAACAGATGTCCGATGAACAGATCACGAAGACCTGGCTGCAGAACTTGCAGGCGATGTTTCCCGGTTTTGATCAAGAGTGGATTCATGACTTTACGGTACACCGCGAACGCCACGTGGAACCGCTCCACTGGCTGAACTCGTCGAGTCTCATTCCGGAGTTCATAACTCCCGTTGATAATCTCTATCTGGCGACGACGGCTCAGATCTACCCGGCTTTGACCAATGGAGAGTCGGTCACGCGGCACGCCCGTCAGCTTGCCGAAATCATCCTCAGAGGGCGCCCAGGAGCGGCTAACCTCTCGCCGGATGTCGTTGTGTCAGAATCTGTTGTAGACACGGCGCGGATCTGACCTATGCAGCACAACGGCGCAATCAGCATCAGCTATCCAAAACCGGAGCGACACGCTCCAGCGCGGGGACGGAGTTGCGGTATCGCGCTCTTCCTGTGGGGATGTCTGCGCCTGCCGCTTGTTGCATTGGTGCTCTACCTGTTTCGGGGCGCGGTGTTGGCTGGCATTGAACGGGTCTTTGACATCACGGGTATCACAGAATACGTGATTGCCCTGGCCAGCACACCGCTGACTCGTGGGGCTATCCTCTTGTCTGTTACTGTGGTGCTGTCCGGACTCTGGGTGATGATTGCGCGGTCTTTCGATGCGCTGACCGCCTATGTCTCACTGGTTGTCGCTGTCTGCGTGGCGCTGATCACTGCTTTCGGCGTCGCGGGTACAAGGAGGCTCTACGCGCTACCGGCAATTGTGATCCTGGTAGCGAATCTGGTTCCCGATCAGATCGTGAGCCAACTCAGGCGTATTGAACGGCTGCAGAGTTGGTTCATGGCGATCGGTGTTGGCATAGCTGAGCTGCTAAGTCTGCAACGCTACATCCGGTGGCTCAGCTCACTGATCGGAGGCGGCGCGATGTCCCGCCGCGCCAGGAGTGGTGTTCTGACTGTGCTGCCCGGCTTGGCCCTTACATCAGCCGCCGTGGCCCTGGCACTCGATTCCGGGCCACTTGTGCCCTTCGAGCAGATGATCCGTATGTCTCCCGGGGTCTCGGTCATTGATACAGGCGACTTCAATTGGATTGAGCTCGACGAATCTGGCCGCTACCTCTATGCGGCCGGTCACGGCCTGCAGCATTTGCGCCGTTACGATCTGACGGATCTCTCAGCGCCGCCATTGAAGTCCTCCGGCGCTGCCACGGGCGGAGCACAAGGTTTCGCCCGTGATGCAGAGGCCGGCGAGATCTACGTGTACAACAGTGAGACAAGGAACTTGCTGTGCTTTGATCTCACTACACTGGAACTCAAGCGCTCATTTCCACTGTCTGACGTATCGCCAGGTGATCCCTGGGTCGTCGTTGATCGACATAGCGACACGATAGTTGTAGTATCTGAGGCCGATATTGAGATTGGGACACCCTTCACTGTCCTGAGTCGTTCTACCGGGGCTGTGCTAGATCGTCGCAGGTTTGATGCAGGCAATGTTTTAGTTCATCCGCACCATCCCACGATTTATCTGAGCTTCTTCAGGCACAGGACGGGACTGATTGCCTACGATCTAGAGCACAGAGTGGTGCTGCAAGAGGTCAAGACCGACTCTCGCGTGGATCGGATGGTTTACTGGGGAGAGGCCCAGGAAGTACTCCTTGCATTGCCGACCGAGTCTGAGGTGGCGCGTTTTGATGCGAACACGCTTGAGAGGAAAGGCAGTCTGGATTCGATCTTCGGTGTACGCACCTTGGTTGTGGATTCAGCCAGGGAGTCTCTACTGTGTGGAAGCCTGGCAACTGGAATACTAGCGGTTTTCGACCTCGAGACCGGTCAAGAGCGCGCCCGCTACTATCTCGGCCCGTGGCTCCGAACCATTGTTGTTGATGCAGATGGAGGTATCGCTTATGTTTCGGCAAATGGTGCGCTCTATAGGCTCAACTATAGCGACATCGACTAAGGCCCGTGGTGAGGCGCAGCATGTGACCGTGCCCGTGGTTGGTCAACGTATCCTCGCACTCGATGGCTTGCGTGGGGCGGCGATTTTGTCCGTGGGTGCTTTCCATCTTGCACAGAGTATCCGGTA
This sequence comes from Chloroflexota bacterium, assembly GCA_012514315.1. Lineage (GTDB taxonomy): Bacteria > Chloroflexota > Anaerolineae > B4-G1 > B4-G1 > JAAZAN01. Next base: position 20,200 of record JAAZAN010000208.1, on the reverse strand, counting down.
TGAATTCGGTTACGAGAACAGCCCGATTCTACGGGCGATTGTGTTTGGGTGGACCGGGGTTGAGTTATTCTTCGTGCTGTCTGGATTCCTCATCACCGGAGTGCTCTATGACAGCAAGCAGTCGCAGCATTACTTTCGCAACTTCTATATGCGTCGTGTCTTGAGGTTGTTTCCGCTCTACTACGGGACACTCGTGATCATCTCAGTGTTACGTGTCGTGTGGCCGGACGCCGGAGTGTACGGTACGGAGAGCTGGACCTGGCTCTGGCTATACCTGACGAATGTCGTGATGGCGCTCAAGGGTTTCGGCGCTGTTGGTCTGGCCGATCACTTCTGGTGGGTCGCGGTAGAGCAGCATTTCTACCTGGTGTGGCCTCTGGCGGTTTTTCTGCTCAATCGTCGACGCTTGCTGCATCTGTCTGTAGCTGTATTCCTGGTATCAGCGGGGGTACGGCTGGCGTTGGTCCTTGGAGGAGTGAACCCAGAGGCGATATACGTCCTGACGCCGGTGCGACTGGACGCTCTGAGTGTGGGAGCATTTCTCGCACTCCTCGTGCGCCGTCCAGAGAGATTCGGGTCGAGTGCCAAACCAGCCTGGGTGGTGGCGTGTTTGTCCGGGCTAGCCATCGTCGCTATCGTCGTTGTCCGTCACACAGTGTATCACCTCGAGCCCGTGATGCAGACGCTGGGCTATCCACTGCTGGCTGTGTTCTTCGGCGCTCTGCTCGTGTTGGGTGTGGTGTCGCCTCTCCGAAGGTTATTCAACCTGGGTGTATTGCGTTGGTTCGGCAAATACAGCTATGGGATCTACCTTTGGCATCCCATCGTCTTCATGCTGGTGCTTCATACGGATCTGGCGCGCTCGATTCGCGGTGGTAGCGGGACGGTTGAGATGCTCGTTTCTATCACGCTTGCGCTGGGTGTCGTGCTCGCGATTACCCTCCTGAGCTGGCGTTTCTGGGAGAGCCAATTCCTGAAGCTGCAGCGGTATTTTCGGTGAGAGCATGGGGTTCCTCTGTGTATTGGGCGCAGGCTGAGGGGGACGGAGTGTCCCGCGCCTGAATATGTTGCGCGTGCCTGGAACGAGCTGTGACGTCCGCACCCTGCTTCTATGTGAGTCCGTGCCGGTTGTTTGCTGTCTGTTGATCGAACTGTCTGGACAGGAGAGTGGGGGAACGCTGTGAATCGGATCATCTCTTGGGAAGGCCGTAAGACCACCATCCTGTTGGCCGTAATCATCGCGCTGGGGGCGAGCCTGCGTTTCTACGGATTGTGTTGGGGGCTCCCCTACCGCTTTCACGTAGACGAGCACCAATACGTGGTAGATTCGGTGCTTCAGTATTGGCGGGGGATAGTATACCACGGGGACTTCAACCCTCACCTGTCAACGTACGGCACTCTGCCTATGTACGCACTCATACTAGCGCGATTGATTGTGTTGGCCCCGGCGGCATTGGTGCAGGGCATCCCGTTGACTGCTGAGTACTTGACAGCGGAGCACACGTGGATCACCTATACGGTCGGTCGGGCTATTTCGGCTACACTTTCAACTGCTAGCATTTACCTGTTCTATCTCGTGGGGCGGCGGCTGTATGGTGAGGCTGTCGGGCTTCTTACAGCGGCTCTCGTAGCAGCGACGGTATCCCTAATTCAGGCTGCGCACTACTACACCGTGGATAGTATGTTGATCTTCTTCCTGGCCCTCGCTTTTCTGCAGATCATCAATGTGATGGAACGCGGTGATCTGCACAGCTATGTCCTGGCCGGGGTGTGCCTGGCACTTGCGTTGGCGGTGAAACTGCCGGCCATGTTCCTGGTCCCGGTACTTGCTGCGGCGCATCTCTTCAATGCCAAGGCGCCGGTGTGGAATGGTCGGTTGGATAGGCATCTGATCGTTCGCTTCTTCGATCTCAGACTGATCGGGGCAGGGTGTGTCGCGTTTACTGTATTTGCTTTGACATCACCCTACAACATCCTGGATTTCCGAACTCTCTATCTGACAGGTGGAAACCTGAACGCGGCCCGGAATGTGAAACTGGCCTACTTTGAGCCTCTGCAGACCTGGACTCTGGCCTATTATGGACTCATCCCTTATTGGTACGAGCTGACAGTCCTTCTACGCTTCGGCATGGGTATTCCTATGGAAGTGGTGTCACTGATTGGTGCGATATATGTGGCTCGTCGGTGGGCGAAGCCGGACCGGCTCCTGTTGGCCTGGATCGTGCCCGTCTTCGTGGTCATTGGGCTTAACCGCGTCAAGACTATCCGTTATATTCTGCCTCTGATCCCTTTTCTGAGTGTCGGCGGCGCTGTCTGGCTCGGTGCAGTGGCGCAATCCATTCGCTTAGCGCATCGGAAGTGGCTATCCATCGCTGCTGTTGGGGTGGTGACGGGTACCAGTGTACTCTACGCCGTGGCATTTGCCCGTCTGTATGGTGAACGAGATAGCCGGCTGCAGGCGTCTGATTGGCTCTATCGTCACGCCCCCGTCGGATCCACTGTCGTTGTGGAAGACGAGTTCACATATACTGCTCCCTTAGGGGTGCCTGATGACGAGGTTGACTACTGGAATCGGTCTGTGGTTGATGCGGTCTACGCCCCGTCCCACATTCATGAGGTCAGAGTGATCTTTTCACCCTATTACCTGAGCTATGAGACGCTGGATGTTGATGCGAAGATCGCTCATATCCAGGATACAATCTCGGGAGCTCAGTATATCGTAGTTAGTGAACGCCATTACCAACCCTACTCGCGCCTGCCGCACTACCGACCTGCGGAGTACCAATACTATCGAGGCCTGTTCGATGGGAGTCTAGGCTACCGTTTGGCAGCGGTGTTTGACCCCAGCCCAAGTCTGCTCGGCGTTACTCTGAACGATGATGGCGCCGAACTGTACTCGAAAGTATTCGACCATCCCAAGATATGGATATTTGAACATTCTGGAGGGGGCCAATGACTACCGAGTTCGACACGGCTCTAGGATCCTCCATCCAGCGGCGATTGCGAAGGACTCACACGGTATCGCGAATAGTAATATCTGAGGCGTTCTGGCTCGGACTGCTGCTCGCCGCGACTCTTCTGGTAGCGGGGGTTCGTCTCGGCGACTATCCCCGGATTTGCTTCGATGAGGGATACTACCTGCAGTTGGCCAAGAATCTCGTTCTGCACGGAGAGTACGCCCTGGTCAATCCACCACAAGAGCTGGATCGGTTTGGCCTGGGAAATAGCAGCCCGACCTTGATACTTCCCATCGCACTGGCATTCCGGTTCTTTGGCGTTGGGATAGTCCAGGCCCGGCTGGTTTCAGCCATCTATCTGATGGGAGCCGTGGTGGCGGGCTACGTGCTCTTGCGTCACCTATACGGTTGGCCGACGGCAGCGTTGGCTGAGGCCCTTTTTATTGTCGCTGGTCCTACGACGGTATCCCTTTTCCAGGGTGGCACCTTGATCAGTGAATTCAGCACGATCTGGATGGGCCGCAAGGTTTTGGGAGAGATCCCGGCATTGTTCTTCGCCTTACTCGGAGCGTGGGCATGGTTCCGTGGGTGGGAACAGGTCAGGGTGTGGTGGCTGATCGGGGCTGGGCTGTTGTTTGGTTTGACCTTCGTGACCAAGGAGCAGTTTCTTCTCATAGTGGGGCCAGTCTTGGGGCTGATGTGGATCGTCGATCGTCTCTACTACCGGAGGCTGCGCTTTCAGCATCTCGCGATCCCGCTTGTGTTGAGCGGTATTCCGCTGGGGATCTGGTATGGCTACAAGCTGGCTGTGCTGGGACCAGAAGCTTTTGGACGACACCTTGTCACATTGAGCGAGGTGTCACGCGCCAGTACCTGGCTTGTCGACCCCGGTAGATGGCCGGCCCGATTCAGTTTCCTGTACAACAATGCCTTCCACCTGGTGGGTTTGACAGGGATTCTCTATACGCTTGCGCTCAGTATGCGTCGTGATTTGCGCGGTCTCAAGTCGTCATTCCTGCCCATCCTGAGCGTGTGGTTCGTTTGCTGGTTCGCCTTCCTGTCAATCGGCTGGCCTCGATACGCCTATCCGGGCCTGGCCATATCCAGTGCGTTAGCAGCCAAGCCTCTTGTCGATTTGATCGGCGAGCTGCCCGTCGGCCTGAGGCATCTATGGGCCCGTGTGCGTTCGGGAGGGATGATCTGGGCTTTGGTTGCGACCGTCGTGGCGGTTGTGGCTGTTGGATACCCACTTCAGGACCTTATCCGTCAGGTGCTGTTTGACACGGATCGGACGCCGCAGGAGTTTGCCGCGTACATCGAGGCTCACACTGAGCCCAACGTGCTGATCGAGAACTTCGAGTGGGAACTAGATTTCTTGTCTGAGCGACATTACCATCATCCATCGCCTGAGGTGTTTGTCCAACTTCTCCGGAATGACCCGAACCGAACGTACGATCCTCTGGTGTATGCACCCGATTACTTGGTTGATGGGATCTATTCGAAGGGAACCGGGCTGTATCCCACCGAGCTGCTGGAACAATGTTGCAGGAGGGTCGGGTCGGTAGGTGAATACGATCTCTACGCCGTACTGGACGTTGAGTCACGTCGAGATGATGGCTGAGAGGGTTCCGCTTGTCGGTCGGGGGGCCGTATCCACCGGATCGGTTGTGCCCTTGCTCGAGATGGGATTGGAGTAGCGTGGCGATAGACGAATCCAAGCAGAGATCGAAGCTGGGCCGTCGCGAGTTCCTGGGATTGGCAGGAGCTACAGGTGTGCTGGCGATGTCCACGGCACTGGGGGCCGGCTTGCTGCATAATGCAGCCGGGGAGCCTCCGCCGGTTCTCTCACCATACGCAGAATCGGATACTGTGGAGAGCGAGGCGCCACTGTCTGCAAGCCCCATTCTGTTGTTGATCAACGAGCACTCGGACAATCCTTTCGGTCTGTATCTGGCCGAAATCCTGCGGGTCGAGGGCCTCGCCTGTTTCCAGGTCGCTCGTCTATCTGCTGCGAATGAGAGCACTCTGGACGCTTGTGGCATTGTTGTTCTCGCCGAGGGTCCACTTAGCCGTGCTCAAGTGGAGCTGATGGAGCGCTACGTGGCTCGGGGAGGGCGATTGGTCGCGATGCGGCCGGACGCACATCTGGCTCCATTGTTTGGCCTGGAGCGCGCGGCAGGGAGCTTGGTAGATGGTTATCTCCAGGTTGCGCCCGATCACCCTGTCGGAGAGGGAATCGTTGCTGAGGCTCTGCAGTTTCACGGGATGGCTGACCACTATCGGCTGGCGGGCGCGCAGGCTGTGGCCTGGTTGGCAAGCACGCGCGACACGCTGACGGCGTTTCCTGCGTTGACTGTACATCGCTACGGTGAGGGTCATGCTGCTCTATGGGCATACGATCTGGCGCGAAGTGTGGCATATACACGCCAAGGCAATCCGGCCTGGGTCAACCAGGAACGGGATGGGGCCAGCTTCATTCGCGCGAGCGACATGTTTGTGGACTGGCTTGATCTGGACTGTCTTGCCATACCTCAAGCCGATGAGCAGCAGCGTTTGCTGGCGAACTTGTTGTCAGGCACTGGTTTGGGTCGGGAAGCCTGTCCGCTGCCACGACTGTGGTATTTCCCGAGCGATGCGGAGACTATGCTCGTCGCTACGGGCGACGCGCATCAGAACCCGGCGTCGGCGGTCGAGGATGTGTTGAGGCGTGTGGAAGCGCGTGGTGGTCATATGTCCATCTACTATGCGCCGCCACTCTCTAGCGGCTGGCGGCGCGCGGCTCGCAAGGCGAAGCGATGGGTGGAAGGGCTACCTCTGGTCGCGGATCTTGTGGCCAATCCGGTGGCCCCCCCAGTTCCTGCTCAGGTGGCTGACTGGCGAGGGCGTGGACACGAATTCACACTGCATCCTTACGTCGATGAAGACCTTGAGACGGGATGGTACGACCACTGGCGTGAGTTCACTGGGCTGGGCTATGGTCCAGTATCGCGCACGGTTCGCACGCATCGCGTATTGTGGACCGGGTGGGTGGAGACGGCCCGGCTTCAAGCTTCGTATGGCGTCCGTCTCAATCTGGACTACTATCATTGGGGACCCGCCTTTTGCAGAAACACTGACGGGTGCACGTACGGTCATCTCACGGGCAGTGGGTTGCCTATGAGATTCATCGATCAGAGGGGCAGAGTCCTGAACGTATATCAGCAACTGACACAGCTGGCTGACGAGCATCTGCTTGCGGTGGCGGGCGGGCCGGCTCAACTGACCGCAGAGGATGCCGTCGAGGTATCACGCGCACTACTCAACCACAGTATGGCTGGTGCGTATAGCGCTGTTGTCGCGCAGTTCCATGTAGATCCCTTCGCCTCTAGCGGGGCGTTCGCCACAGAGGCAATCCGATGGATTGAGGGCACTCTAGACTGCGCAGTGGCGCACAATATTCCGATCTGGTCGGCCGAGGAGTGGCTACGATTCACCGAGGTTCGGCACAACGCAGTGTTTGAGAGCGTGGAGTGGCGCTCGGCAAATCAGTGTCTGGAGTTCCATCTCGCGGCTGAACAGATTCCGGGTGTTGTACTGAGTCTGATGATCCCCCGGTGGTGCGAAGAGAAGATGCTGCATCAGGTAGAGGTGGATGGACAGCGAGTCAGACATCGTGAGCGGAAGGTGGGCGGTGTTGAGTATGGTTGGTTCCCGGTTGAGGCAGGGAATCGCTATGTGGCAGCAATCTATGGATAGCGTGAGGTATCACGTTGGCGTCATCGTGGGGCCGAACGAGTGGGACGCTTGGTGAATTGCGGAGGTTTGAATGAGCGACGATGTGAATGGTCCTGGCGATTCGATCACAGTTCAGCACAGCGCCGTAGCAAACCTAGTTAATAGCTGTCCCTATGCCATCACGGCAATCGCCATCGTGGCGGTCCTGTTCCTGGCCCTGTACAATCTGACGAGCTATCCGACCACCTGGTTCGATGAGGGATCGCATCTTCACGTTCCCAAGACGCTCGTGCGTTTTGGCGTGTATGCTGACTATAGTAGCGAGGGTTTCCGTCACTATGGCCCTACCGTCGGAGTCGGTCCAACTGTGATGCTGCCCATCGCAGCGGCCTTTCGGCTTCTCGGCATCGGTTTGCTGCAGGCTCGCCTGGTGATGGTTGTGTACTTGATGGCGACTGTCTTGGTGTTCTACCGTCTGGCGTACGAATTGGGCGGGCGCCGGATGGCGTGGGTGGCTATGGCTCTGCTGATTTCCTCCCGGGGAGTCTCCCTGCTCGAATACGGAAGGCAGGTCCTGGGCGAGGTGCCTGGATTGCTCTTCCTGACAAGTGGGCTGGGCGTCTGGTTTGTTGGGTGGCGTAGGGCAGATTGGCGACGGTTGATGGTCGCTGGTCTGCTCTTGGGATTGGCAACGATCACCAAGAACCAGTATCTACTGGTACTTGCGCCTTCGCTCGGTCTAGCGTGGATCGCCAACCTGCTGTACTATCGGACTGCGCCCCATCGGGTCTTCATTGTGCCTGGTATCATCGTCGCCGTGTGTTTTGCCCTCTGGCAAGTTTACATGATTCTGTATCTGGGCCCAGCGACCGCCAGCGAGAACTTGGAGAGCTTTCGCGTGGCTACTGCAGGCGCAGCTATGGTCTTCTCCCCCAGTCTCATGAAGCGGGGCGTAAGCGAGCTACTGAGCCATAATGTGTATCTGGCTGCACTGCTGCCTGTGCTGATGTACGGATCGGCCCTGGCCCTACCTCGCCAGCGCGAGGCGCAGCGTTGGGGGGTATTGCTGATCCTAGTTGTTGTCAATCTGGTGTGGTATGTGGTCGGTTCGATCAGTTGGCTGCGCTATGCGTTTCCGGGATTGGCTATTGCCAGTCTCTTTGTGGCTCGCTTCTTTCACGATATGACCGATGGATTTCGGCTTGACTGGAAGAACCTGCGGGATGGTCTGAGCACAGGACAAGCATTCTCTCGGAGTAGCGCCCTGCGTGGGGCGATGCTGATCTGGCTGGCTGCTATGATCCTCCTGCCGCTTGGGCAGACGGTACGGGACATCGTCGCGCCTCCCTTCAACGCACCGGCAGCCATGGCTGCATATCTGGACGAGAACGTGCCACGTGATGCGCTGATCGAGACGTGGGAGCCCGAAATGGGTTTCCTCACCGATCACAACTATCATTTTCCTCCTCCGCTGCTACTGAACACGGCGGTGGGTTACGTCTGGCTTGGTGGCTCCCCACCGTCTCAGGAATACGACTTCGTGGAGGCGCACCATCCCGATTGGGTCCTTGTGGGAGAGTTTTCCCGGTGGGTTGATGTATATCCGCGCGACACGTTGCAGACTGACTACCGACTGGTGACGAGTATTGGTGCGTATGAACTGTATGGGCTCAAGTAATGGTTCAGCCTGGTGCTGACGGCGCACGTCGGCCGGTTCGTGCACGGACCAACTCCGACGCAAGGGATTTCGAGCACATCGACTTGGAGCGATGTCTGCTCTGATCATGAGAGAGGCGTTGCATGCACCTGAGTGCTGTTACAGATAATTGGCTACTGGCAGTCGTCAACGTACTGGGACGCCTGATACTCCTGGTGGGCGTGCTCTTTGGTGCTCTGCAAGGGATCAGCAGTCAAGCCATGGCGCAGACTGGGGGCTGGAGCGATCCTGTGCTGCTCTCGACGAATACGGCGAATTCGTGGTGGTCGGATGTGGCGGTGGACGGGACGGGACGGGCTCACGTGGTCTGGATGAGCGGCCGATCTGGATACCTGGGCGAAGATGCATTGGATCTTCTTATGTATTCCGGGTGGGATGGCCAGGCCTGGTCTGATCCCAACGACATCATCGTCACAGCCCGTGGAGGATACACGATCCGTCCAGCCATAGCGGCCGACGCCAATGACTTCCTGCACATCACCTATAGGGGAGGCACCCAGATCTTTCATGCGAATGCACTGGTCTCAAGTGCGTGGAACGCCGCTTCGTGGGCCGACTTCCATCTCATGAGCGGAACTGGTGCAGGCTATTATTCCGATGTTGCGGTGGACAGCAAGGGCGCGATCCACGTGGTATGGAATGAGAGCGTGTCGGACAATCCAGATGAGCGAGCTGTCTGGATCGGAACATCCGGGGGGATCAGCGTCTACGATGGGTGGACCTGGCAGTCACATGGCGCCAAGGCGGGGCCGGGCAGTGAACAGATCCACTCTGTGTTTGAAGACCGAGACGGTGTCCAGTGGATTGGTACGGCCAATGGTGCGCTCAGCTTTGATGGCGCCGTCTGGAAGCCCTATTCGATAGAGGATGGCCTGCCGGATAGCGACGTGTACGCGATCGCTCAAGATGGCGATGGAGCGATGTGGTTTGGGACTGGGAATGGTCTTGCCCGTCGTGATGCCAGCTTAAGCGCAGTTCTGTGGTCCACGTATTCTGCTGAGGATGGGCTTGCTGGCAATCGGGTGACGGCGATCGGCGTATACGAGGGCAGGGTGCTGTGGTTCGGGACCGATGGAGGGCTGAGCCGGTACGATGGTCGGACATGGGTTGGCTATACGACGGCCCAAGGACTAGCTGACAATGTAGTCACAGCACTGGCGGTTGATGTCGACGGGACAGTGTGGGCTGGGACTCCGAGTGGACTGAGTCGGTACGATGGGAAAGGTTGGACCACCTACACTGTCGCCGATGGTCTGGCTGACAACTATGTCACTGCGCTGGCTCTGGATAGGATGGGCGGGCTGTGGATTGGCACACGGGCTGGGATCAGCCACTATGACTCACGGCGGTGGCTGAAGTACACCCAGGAGGATGGACTGATCGACAACTCCATCACGGCACTGGCTGTCGATAGCACCGGCGCGTTGTGGGTAGGGACAGACCGTGGAGTGAGTCAGTATGATGGAGGCGTATGGCGTAGCTTCATGGGTCGCGACGGCTTGGTGGACGACCAAGTTACCGCGATCGGAGAAGATGCAGTGCTGAACGCGGTGTGCCCGTTCTGTGCGGACATCTACTATCGTAACTCGACGGATGGCGGCCGGACTTGGTCGCCGCCCGTCAATCTATCGCAGTCCTACGCGGGTTCTGTCAAGCCTCAAGTCAGGATTGACCATCGCGACGGCATTCACGTTGTCTGGGAAGAAGGCGAGGACTGGTATGCGGCTGCGGGATACCCGATCGGATCGGTACACATGTACTCTCCTGACGGTGGTCAGACGTGGCCTCGATCCACGGTTTTCTCAACTGACGGGGACGCGCCTCAGCAGATCACACTGGGGATTGGCAGAGAAGACGAGTTGATCGTCATCTGGAGATTGACTACGGCCAACGAGTTGTTCTACCAGCGATCAGTTGACAATGGGTTATCTTGGTCTGTTTCCGCACCCATCAACGGCGTGGAAGCGAAGACTTGGCTGCCGATGAGCCTTGACTCGTGTGATGCAGCCACAGATAGCAGTGGGAATGTGCATGTTCTCGTACTCGGACGTCTGTCGCCCAGCGAGGAAGACCTGAGCGTATTGCACCTGGAGTGGAGCGGGGAGCAGTGGCTGCCCGCCGAGAAGGTGTTCACTTCGGCTGATCCACCGGAATGGCCAAGGATCGCAATTGGGCGTGGTAATCGAGTATTCGCGACGTGGTTCACCAGGGATCGAGAGCATATCTGGGACAGTGCGCAGGGGCGATACCAGGTGTGGAGTGCGTACCATCAATCCGACGCTCCAGAGCAGACGCCGGTTCCGTATCCGACTGCGTCGCCCTCACCTGCACCCACTCTCACGCCACAGCCAGTTCTAGCTACAACTGTCACTCCTTCGCCAGTCTTGCCCCCGGGAACCAGCGGACTGCCCGTTAGGCTCGACACCGAGGACGATGACCTTGTATTGCTCGCGATCGCCCTGTCTCCAGTGGTCACTCTAGTGCTCGCTGTGGCAGTATTTCGTCTAGGCTGGTTGGAGCGAACCGCCAGATGGGTTCGGGCTCGCTTTCGATGAGATCGCCCGGCCTGCGATCTGAACCACTGGCGATGGTTGTATGACTGGGTGCGAAGCTATGGCAGGACGGAGTGCGAGTGCTCACACTGTTGACGACTATCGGTTTCTGGGGTATTATGTCAGCAGCCGAGGGCTCCATTGTGAGTATATGCTAGACACCATCCTGTCATCCAATCTGTCAGGTTTCTAGCTGCAAAGATCTTCGGGACCCGCCCAGGTGCATTCTCCTGGGCGGGTCTGTGTTCCCGGTGTCTATGATCTGGAGAGGGTGCAGGATGGAAAAGATTCTTGCTCGAGTATTGACCTCTGCCACTGTGTTCGCGTGGTTGTTCTCGTGTGCCGTCACCCCTCCTGCCAGTTACTCCATTGTGGCGGAGACCGTTGTCGATGAATGGACGCAGCATGCTCACGATCCGCAACGGACGAGTTACAGCTCCGAGGATATTTCGGGTGAGTGGCAGTACAGGTGGCAGTGGAATGGCGCCGACAGCAGTGGACGGGGCGTCTTGGACTGGATGCCGATGAAGACTCTTGTACAGCCCATCACTGGCGATGGGAGGGTCTACGTGGTGGCTGGATGGTCAGGAGGCGCCGCGGATTCGGTGTTCGCACTCGCCCAATCCGACGGACGGGCGCTGTGGCGCGTAGCCCCTGGGGGTGAGTTGTCCAGCACGCCGGCTTTCCGTGGGGGTTATCTCTTCGTTGCCTCGGAGAACGGAACACTGTACAAGCTCGATGCGAGCAATGGAAGCATTGTTGATCGCTTCGCGGCCGACAGCGTTCTGCGAACTCCTCCTCTGATGGTTGACAACCGAATCTACGTGACCTCGATGAACGGGACCCTGTATGCGATAAGCACGGACATGATGAGTGAGCTCTGGAGCTATCCGGCTGGGGCTCAGGCTGCTACGATGCCCGCCTACTCCGTTTCGAGGGACTTGATCGTTTTCTGTGATCGAGAGCTCTATGTGCATGCGGTCGACTCGAGCGGGAACCGGCTCTGGCGGGTGAAGCCAACCAGTAGACAACCGTTCTATGGTCACCCCACTTCGGAGGACCCGGACGCTGATGAGGCTGCTTTTGACTACGGCTGGCCGGTGGTGGCGGACAGTCAGGGCGTGGTTTTTGTGCGACTGCGTCTGAACTGGTCCACCCTATGGGGTGGGCCGGGCAACGGTGGCTCCTACCCAACTACGAACAGCGCCATACGACAGTTTCTCGAGAGCAATCCAGATCAGCAGACTTTGTTTGCTCTCGATCTTGATGATGGCGCCCACGCCTTCACACCCGCGGTGGGAAACAATGCCTGCGAGGGAGATGAGAGCCTGCAGCTTGTCATGGGACCTCAGCCGGCGATTAGAACGCTCAGTAACGGCAAACAGGTTGCGTATATTGCCTGGAGGAATGGTCAGGTCAACCCCGCATCCGATGGACGGTGGGATACCACGATGGGAGAGATGGTTCTAGATGCTGCCACGGTGACTGGCTATCAAGCTGGGGATCTGCGCTTTGTGAGCACGCATTCTATGCCCACTGATGAGACGGGCACAATCACTGGCGCGGGTGACTTCATCTTCCACGGTCACTGGCTGGTGATGACCAGTTCATACCTGGGGGACCGTGCAGGAGGTGGCACATATGTTGACGGTATAGGGGAAGTTGGCCCGTACGTGATATGGGCCCAGGCAGGGGACCGCGGATGTAGCTTCAACGCTCTTACTCGCTGGTGCAGAGACCTATACACCGAGATCGATACTCGCAATTTCGGTTCTGGGCATTATGTCCTCTATGGCCAACCTGAACGGTGGTTGACCAGTGATGATCCATACGCGTTCAACTACACTCCCTATGTCGTGGTCAGCGATGGGATGCTTTTCGTGAAGTCGATCGATGGCGCGATCCTGGCGCTGGAGGCTGTACAGTCAGGACCGGAGGGACCCGATCTGAGTGCCTCAACGAAGACTGCCAGTACTAGAGCGCCCCAGGAGGGTGATGTAGTCACCTATACGATCGTCCTGAGAAACAGCGGGGGGCCCATCGGAGTGAGGACCACGATGACTGACGTGATCCCATCGGGCCTGAGCTACATCGCGGGGAGCGCCCGAGCCAGCATCGGCACGCCGGTCTATGCAGCCGGGGCGATACACTGGAGCAGTGTTCTTTCGACGACGCCTATCGCGACGATCACCTATGGCGTTACCGTCATCGCCGATGGACCTTCGCCGATCCAGAATACGGTACTCATCAATAGCAGGCCGTTCCCATTCCTGACTCGCTCATCCACAGTCATTGTCAATGGTCTCTCGGCATACGTGCCGGTTATTTTACGGGCCCGCTAGTAGGAATCATCTGCAATCTCTCCGCACAGTACGCTAGCGGGCATGGCTCGTTCAGAGCCGAGTTGGGCATCGCGGTCCTCATTGCTGTATCCAAGAGAAGGCGTGGCCTGGACTAGCACTGCAGAAAAGGATGGAGCTGAGGTGTCAGATGAGCCTAATGAAGGCGTTCTTGTCCGCACTAGTTCTTATGTCCGTCGCTACTGACTGGGCCGGAAGCTGTCTGCGTGTAGCCTCTCCGCTTGGCGCTACCATCGCCAACGTACAGGCCAACGCGACTACCGTGGAGCGATATGGGAAGTTCGAGGTAACGTTCGATATCGTGGGGACGACGGCGACCAACCCGCAGTTTCCCTACGACCCCAACGCGCCTCCAGGAATCCCGGCCGGGGTGGGTATCACTGTTGACGGTCTGTTCTCGAATGACAATTGGGCCACGACGATCACCCAACCGGGCTTTCTCCACCAGGAGTATGAACGCAATCGCTATGGCGGGCTGGAGCACTTGCTTCCTCAGGGTGAGCCCGTCTGGAAGGTTCGGTTTGCTCCTCAGCAGACGGGACCGTGGCGCTATCGAATCCGTGCGAATGACGCCAGCGGCACAAGCTATTACCCACCGACAGGCGATCTGTCGTTCATAGTGGTTCCCTCCGACAGTCGCGGTTTCCTACGGGTGAGTGAAGCCGATCCACGCTACTTCGAGTTCTCGGACGGCACGCCTTTCATTGGTGTCGGACACGGAGCAAGCGTCGACTTCCAGGGTCGGACGTATGACGCCGAATCCCAGTTCGCGGTCTATCAAGCCAATCGGGCGAACTTCTTCCGTATATGGATGAGTGGGTCGTCTATCACCGGGGCAGCGTGGGCCCCTTGGGCGTCGCATCACCTGGGGTCTGAAGGGTACCTGCCTCCGACCAGCCTTTCGGCCGATCAAGCCTACGGAGGCGGTGACTTCTCTATGAAGCTCTGGGCTGGGAACCCCTGTATGTTTCAGGGATATACTGCCGAGATCCCAGTGATGCCCAACACGACCTATCAGATTCAGGCGCGGGTCAAGACTGTCGGAGTGACCGGGCCGGCCACAGCAGGACAGCCGCACGGGTTCGTGATTAAGCTTGGTGAGTGGCTTGGGCAAGCGTGTGCGACAGCCGGTCAAGGGCAGGCGATCAGCCCATACGTGACGGGTAGTCAGGAGTGGCAGATTGTCGGTGGGACGATCACTACCGGGCCACAGCAGCATTTCCTGGGCGATCTCTACCTGAGTCTCGTAAACTCAAGCGGGGGGGCTGCGTACATTGACACGGTCTGGGTGCGGGAGGTTCTCGCTGAGGGAGTCCTGGGCCCCAACCTTGTTCGTAAACCGTCTATGAACTACCATCTGTACTTCGATCAGGTTGCCTCGTGGCAGTGGGACCGTATCTTGGATGAGGCAGCACGACGCGATGTAAGCCTGAAGCTGGTGATCCTGGAGAAGGATGATTGGGCCTACACCCATATCGACCGGAGTGGGAACCCGATATCACAGGGAGACACGGCGAACTTCTACGCTGCTCCGAATGTCAAGGTGCGCTGGTTGCACGAAGCCTTCTGGCGTTATCTAATCGCTCGATGGGGCTACTCGACATCGGTACACTCCTGGGAACTTGTCAATGAAGGGGATCCATACAGCAGCGCTCACTACAATGCTGCAGATGCTCTAGGGCAGTTCATGGATGAACGTGACCCGAGTCGACATATGACGACGACCTCGCTGTGGCATAGCTTCCCTGGTGCTGAGCTGTGGGGGAACCCTGAGTATTCCGCCATTGACTACGCCGATCTCCACGCGTATGTGTCGACCGGATGGGGGCTTTACGAGTTATGGGGGAATGAGCCTGCGACGCCTCTGGCCTTCGAGGATCGGGCTGCCTACGTACGGGGGGGCGAGGGATACTCACTTCAGGCGCCGGGCAGTGATCTGTTTCACGGGGCGACGATCACCCCGCGCGGGTTCACTATTCGTGGACAGGGCGAGTGGGTCGTGCGTTACTGGGTCAAGACCGAGGGGTGGGTTGGCCAATGCCCGTATGGTGCATCTGGCTCGATGGCGGGCCCACGTCTGCGGTGGGCTGTGGATGACGGGGTAGGGGGCGGGAATGTCATTCCTGCCGCCCCTACGGGCCAGGACTTTGTCTGCAGCGCCCCTGCCGGTACTCATCCCTGGCAGCAGTTCTCCAGTAGTCAGACAGCAAGTGGACAGGCAGCTCCTCAGAATGCACGCATCATCCTGACTGATGACGATCTCCACACTCTGCATCTTGCGGTCAATAACAGCTTCGGAACAGGTGGTTGGGCCTGGATTGATGATATCTCCATTGTGCGCCCCGATGGTCGCGAAATGTACCTGAATGGGGGCGTCGATCTGCAGCGGATGGATCACGACGCTGCACTATATACCAGGGCGTATAGTATGATCGATGGGCATTGGCGATCAGGTATTGGGAAGCCGCTGGTGCGGGGCGAAGCCGGCCTGGATGATTATCTAGGCCAAGCGGGGGAGCTCTCCGAGCTAGCCGCCGATACAGATGGCCTGTGGCTCCACAACTTCGTCTGGGGACAGATCAACCCTGGGGGGATGTACGACCTGTACTGGTACACGGATAACATCTGGAATCACAACCTGCACCGTCACTTCAAGCCCTTCCGAGACTTCATGGATGGGATTCCTCTTAACAATGGCCGCTATCAGGATGCGGAGGCGCGCAGCTCGAACCCTGGGATGAGGGTCTGGGGGCAGAAGGATGTGGTCAATGGGAACGTCCATCTGTGGGTACAGAACAGAGACCACACCTGGAGGAACGTGGTAGATGGTGTTCCCATACCTGCTCTTTCCGGCAGCGTCACTATCCCAGGGATGCCCTCTGGCATCTACGCTGTGGAGTGGTGGAATACATACACGGGAGCGGTAATCGGGTCCGAGATGGTCAGGGCTGCGTCCGAACTGGTGCTTGTGTTGCCTGTTGCATTGAGCAGCGATGTGGGAGTCAAGGTCTCTCGGCTTGAGCTGCCCCTGGCCGGATCGACCAAGACAGTGAGTCCAGCTGGGGCGGCGATGCCGGGCGATGTGCTCACCTACACAGTCACACTGGCCAACAGTGGAAGTGAGCCCAGATCCGTCATGATGACAGATACCATACCTGTTCATACCGACTACATCCCTGGCAGTGCCAGTGTGGTCCCACAGACTGGCGCCTTGAGTGATGTGGGGTTCATTCGGTGGACCGGAATGCTGTCCGGTCAGAGCGAAGTCCAGATCAGGTTCCTGGTGAGAGCGGATCCGGATCTGAACGATCCGTACGCTATCTCGAACACTGCAGTTATCGCTTCTGGTGAGGACCTTATCGAGAGGTTGGCCTGGGTGATCATCGGAGCGCGTCAGGTATATCTTCCTATTGTACTCAAGCAGTTCTCCTAGCTGACTTCTCAGGTTACTCATCTGGTCGATTGCGATAGACCAACTCCGACAAACGATATTGAGCGAATCCTGAGGCGTAACTGGGGTTGTACTTGATTGAGAACTCAGAGCATTCCAAGGATTGTGTCACCTGTTTCCAACTTTCGGTTGGTATGATACAACCAGCGCATGGTGGATATCGGGCGCCTTGGTGAGATCACACACCCGTGCAGGGCCTGGCCGCTCAGATCTATGTCAGGGTTTGGGCGCCATCGATCTCAGAAATCGTGCGCGGCTCGCTGGAACGGAGGTTTGCCGTGATACCTAACAAGAACCGCTGGTCCGTGATCTTTCCGATTGCGTTATCAGGAGCATTCCTGGCTCTCTTGATGTTGACTGTGTCGGCGCAGGCTGAGGGGCCGATCATCGATGTGGGCGTGCCCGGTGTGTTCATTCCTGCTGTGGTCGGCGAGACTACCGAGGCTAAGACCGGTCATGCGATTGCCGTGGGGGATATCAACGGCGATGGGTACGATGATCTGATTGTGGGAGCCCCCTATGCTGATGTTGTGCCCACAATGGTGTATACGACCTGCTACGTAGATGTGGGCTTCCGCGACTACATCGACTGTGTGAGTGGTGGGGTCTACGTCTACCTGGGACGTCCAGAGATCAGCCGCACACTGGACTTGGCGAACGAGCAAGCCGATATCACCTTCTACTCACCGCCCACCCAATACAGCGGACAAGAGCTGGGACGCAGCATCGCTGTCGGCGACTTCAACGGCGATGGATTGGACGACATTATTATGGGCTCTAGCTACTACGGCTCCTCTCCAATTGGGGCCGCCTACCTCTGGGTGGGCCGCGGTTCACTCACCACTCCGATCACGGTGGATATCGCGAGTGCAGCGACCATTACCGCTGATGGCCACAACCTCAAGTTCGTCGGCGCTTGGGAGAGTGACTACCTGGGTTGGGACGTGGCTGCTGGAGACGTCAATGGCGACGGTGTTGACGATTTCATCATTGGTGCGCCGATGGCATCGGTGGGCCCCTTCACCAGTACAGGTTTCTACGCCCCAGACTACCAGGCCTACCATTATGCGGTTTTTGATCGGGTTCAGAATGGTGCAGTCTACGTCAAGCTGGGATCGACAGACATCACTACCTCTACAGGGGGAACCCTCGATTTCATGTACTGTCTGCGCGAGCTGACGATCTACGGCGCCAACAGCTACGATAACCTGGGGCGCTCATTGGCCAGTGGCGATGTCGACGGTGATGGCCTCGACGACATCATCATCGGCGCTCCAGGCGCCGCCAGCGGTGGGCTCGTGGGCGCGGGCGAGGTCCACGTCTTCTACGGTTCAAGCGAAATCACGTTCACGCAATGCTCGGTCTTCACTCCCACATTCTTTGAGAATCAGATCGTCAAGGAGATGGGATTTGTCACCACTACGGCCGACATCACCATCACGGGTATCACGGCCTCTGATTACAGCGCCTACGACGTGAGCGTGGCCGACCTGAACGGCGATGGCTATGATGACATCATTATCGGTGTGCCCTACGCGGACGGGAATCGGGGTCGGGTCCACGTCGTATACGGTGGCCTGCGCGCCGGCATCACAGACACCATTTCCCTAGATCAGGCTGATCTGAGGGTCTTGGGCGCTGTGGACACCTACCTGGGTACATCGGTCTACGCTGGCGACCTCAACCACGACGGTACATCTGACCTGGTGATGGGGGCGGTCGGGATCGACCCGTACGTGGTCGAGTATGCCGGCGGCGGCAGTACAACGCAAGGGGGGGGCGCCTATGTCTTGTTCGGCAACGCGGGTTTGTCTGGCACCGTTGACCTGGCAACCGGTAGTCCTGCCGACCTGACGATCATCGGTGAGTCGGCCGGTGGTTGGCTAGGCCGTGGCTTGGGCATCGGCGATTTGAACAATGATGGATACAACGAGCTATTGATTGGCGCTGGCGGGCTGGACTATGGTGGTCGGTCTGATGTCGGAGCAGCGTATCTGCTCAACCTGGTCCATCCCCTACAGATCACGGTAACCGGGAGTCTGACTCAAGTGGTTGCAGGGAACAGTGTTGATTTCAGCTCGGTTGCCGAGACTTACGTGGGGGCTCGCGATGTGACGACTCGGACTTCCTTCTCTATCCTGCCTGAGGCGGGTGGTTCCTGGGATGGCAATACCTACATGTCCTCGCGAGCAGGTGATTGGGTAGTAACCGGAACTGTCGATGGCCTATGGGACGTTACGTCCCTCACCGTCGTGCCGGGCCCGGTCTCTGAGATAGTGGTGAGTCCCACGGTCGCCTTCATGCTGCCGGGTGGTAGTGCCGAGTTCCATGCGGCTGGACAGGATGCGCAAGGCAATCTGATCACCGATGTTGCCGTGAGTTGGGCGATTGTCAACGGGGGCGGGCAGATCATTGGGGAAGGCCCGACCACCCTGACTGTGCAGTCCGTGGTGACCGATCGCACCTATGCCAATACAGTAGTCGCTACAGCTGACAGCCTATCCGGCACTGCGTCAATCGTCGTCTCAAACACTGCTCCGCTGGCCGTCCTGGATTGTGGCGCCTGCACTGGTCTAGAGGGTATCCCTGTCAGTTTTGATGGTAGTGGTTCGTCCGATCCCAACCAAGATCCGCTGATCTATGCATGGGCCTTTGGGGATGGAGGTAGCGGAAGCGGGGCAACGGCTGTGCACGCCTATCCAGACAATGGTGTTTACACCGTCACGCTGACTGTGGAAGATGATGATGGCCTGACTGGTACCCAGCAGCGCACTGTCACGATTGCAAACCGTGCTCCATGGAACGTATCCATAGGTGGGCCGGCTGCAGTGAATGAGGGGAGTACCATCACGTTAACCGGCTCTGCCACGGACGTGCCGAGTGACACGCTGTCGTACGCGTGGGACCTGAACGACGATGGGACGTTTGAGAGTACGGGACAGAGTCCGACGTTCGACGCGAGCACACTGGATGGGCCGTCGACGTACACGGTGACGCTGCGAGTGAGCGATGGGGATGGCGGCGTGACGACGGACACGGCGACCATCACGGTGCTGAACGTAGCGCCGACGGCAGATGCAGGGGGACCGTACAGTGTGGACGAGGGCGGGTCGGTGGTATTGAGTGGATCGGGGACAGATCCAATCGACACGCTGTCGTACGCGTGGGACCTGAACGACGATGGGACGTTTGAGAGTACGGGACAGAGTCCGACGTTCGACGCGAGCACACTGGATGGGCCATCGACGTACACGGTGACGCTGCGAGTGAGCGACGGGGATGGCGGCGTGACGACGGACACGGCGACCATCTCGGTATTGAACGTGGCGCCGACGGCAGATGCGGGGGGACCGTACAGTGTAGACGAGGGCGGGTCGGTGGTATTGAGTGGATCGGGGACAGATCCAATCGACACGCTGTCGTACGCGTGGGACCTGAACGACGATGGG
>JAAZAN010000207.1 GCA_012514315.1 Chloroflexota bacterium | reverse complement strand
CATCGCGGGAGGCAATGAGAGAATGAAGCGCTGCACACGTTGTATCCTACCGGAGACTCTTCCCGGGATCCGCTTCGATGCAGACGGCGTTTGTCAACACTGCAGGCGCGCACCCAGTCCGGAGTTACACGCCGCCCAGAGGGATCGTCTCCGTGTCAAGTTTGAAGCGTTGGTCGATAGCCTGCGAACTCAGCCCGGCTATCACTGTCTGATAGCATGGAGCGGCGGAAAGGATAGCACATATACGCTCTGGCTGCTCAAAGAACAGTACGGTCTTCGAGTCCTATCTTTCACGTTCGATAATGGCTTTGTCTCCCCTCAGGCACTCAAAAACGTTCGCGAGGTAGCGGAGAACCTGGGTGTTGACCATGTCATCGTGAAACCCAGCTTTGACGTGCTGAAGGAGGCCTTTGTGGCCTCGCTGCAACCTGAGATGTACCCGGCGAAGGCGCTCATACGAGCGAGCGCCATCTGCAACACCTGTATGGCGCTCGCCAAAGGGATCGGTCTGCGCATTGCAGTACAGAACAAGATCCCTCTTCTTGCCTACGGATGGTCACCCGGACAGATCCCACTGGCCTCTGCGTTTATTCGTCTAAGCTCTCCGATGCTGCAGGCGATGGTCGATGCAGCGATGTCGCCGCTGGAAGCAGCGCTGAATGACCAGATCGCTACGTATTTCCCGGAGCGGCAGCAGCTGATGGAAGCGCAGGTATTGCCGCATATGGTCGCGCCACTGGCTTTCCTGGACTACAATGAGGAGACGGTGCTCCACCACATCAGGAACCTGGCCTGGGAGCGCCCTCAGGACACAGACCCGAACTCCACCAACTGCCTGCTGAACAGCTTCGCATGCTTGCTTCACACGCGGCAGATGGGCTATCATCCCTACGTCATGGAGTTGGCCAGCTTGGTGCGGGATGGATATCTGGATCGTCAGGAGGCTCTCGATCGGCTTGAGATCGCTCCCATCCCTGAGATAGTGGCTGCTGTAGAGGCCAAACTGGGTGTTCGAATAGCCGACGAGTAAGTATAGATGAACATTCTGTATATCACCCCCTATGTTCCCTCTCTCATTCGAACGCGCCCCTACAATCTGATCCAGGCGCTGGTGCAGCTGGGACACCGTATCACTCTGCTGACAGTGAGCGGTTCGCCGACTGAGGAACAACCGCAGGTTGAGGCTCTGAGGGATACCGGGGTGTATGTGGAGGTGTTTCCCCTCACGGTGACACGCTCGCTGATCAACTGTCTCCAGGCGGTGCCAACAGACGACCCACTGCAGGCCGTCTACGCCAGTCACCCAGCAATGGCGAGACGGATCAGCGAGCTGCTGCGCGAGGGGGAGTTCGATGTGATGCACATCGAACACCTTCGGGCGGCCAAACTGGTAAGCGCTGTTCGCCCGTCCTGCCGGCAGCGACTACCGATAATCTACGACTCCGTGGACTCGATCTCCTTGCTCTTCGAGCAGGCAGCCCATTCTGGCGCCCAGTGGCGCTCACGCATCATGGCGGCCATCGACCTGAACCGCACGCGCCGATATGAGGCCCAGCTCATGACCCAATATGACCATGTTGTGATCACATCAAGAAGAGACAGAGAGGCATTGGAGCAACTCGCCCGCCAGTACCTGCCCCCCGATGCCCATACGGCGCCGGTCACCGTGATCACCAACGGTGTTGATCTGGACTACTTCCGTCCGCAGGAGCGTGATGATTCATCAGATCACCCGACAGTCATCTTCACTGGCAAGATGAGCTACCATGCCAACATAACCGCGGCGCTTCGCTTTGCGCGCGAGGT
>JAAZAN010000206.1 GCA_012514315.1 Chloroflexota bacterium | reverse complement strand
TCGGGCGCGATGGGTTAAGGGCTAGGTCGGAGAACTTGACGGGGCCCGATTGTTGGGCGCATAGGGTAGTCGCGTCTCCCCCATCTCGCCAGAAGGGGATCTGGAGTTGCGGCGCCCGGATGGGTGTTGCGCAAGGCTACTAACCTTTACTGGACTGACTGCTAGTAGGGGAGTGATTGGCTGTTGAGCATGGTAGAAGAACGCGTGCTCTCTTGTCCGAGGTGCGGGAACGCGCAGAAGCAAGAGATCTGGCAATCGGTGAATATCCAGCTCGATAGCGATATGAAACAGAAGATTCTTGACGGCGAGTACAACGTATTCGCCTGCGAGAAATGCCGCGCGGAGTTGCCGGTAGACCTCCCTATGATGTATCACGACATGGACGGCAAGCTGATGATATGGCTGCTGCCCCGCGACCAATCGCTCAAACAGACCATCATGGGACACGACGCGGAAGCGAAACGCTTGCTCGGTGTGACTCACGATGGCTACCGCAAGCGGTTCGTCCATTCGCGGCTGCAACTTGCGGAGACGATACGCATATTCGACGATGGGCTGGATGACCGGGCCGTGGCACTCTTCAAGGTGTCCTATGCACATCGCCACAAGATGCAGCCTGATGACATCCTCTACTGCGGCCTGGAACATGATCCGCGCGTTGGCATGGTGCTGACGTTCTTCCGCCGCGATTCCGAGTCATCGTTCGTGTGGCCCATGGATGGTTATCAACGCGCACAAGGGATAGTGAACCAGTGCGTCCCTCCTGAGAATGGGTTGTGGACCACAGTGGATCATGAGTACGCAGACAGGATCGCATCTGTTTATGAGGAGGCGCCCAAGCCCCATTAGCCGAACCCCGAGGTGTAAACATTCGGAACCGTGTACAGGCAACACGACATGCCGGCGCTCTGGCAAAGGAATGGCGCGGTTGCTCCCTCCCCCACCTCAGAAGATGCAGTTCCCCAGACCACATCTGAGCGACAAGGAGGTTGGCCTATGGCCGAAGAGAAAGTAGAGCTCAAGGAGTTGAGCGAGCGGCTCGGTGTGCCCGAAAAGACCTTGCGGCAATGGCTAGTCAAGCATCAAACGGCAGCAGGGATGTGGTTCCGTCCGTATGACTCGGATGAGTGCAAGTGGCGATGGATATATGCAAAGGATGTCGGTGGCCTGGAACACATTTGTGGGCTATATGCCAGCGGAATGACGCAATTGGACGTCACAAGGCAACTCCTGATAGAGTTCAAGGCCCGAGAAAAGGCACGTCGCGTACGGGTAGCCGAGTTCCATGCTGCTCTGGCCAGCGAAGCTGCGCGCGTGGACTTGCTGCAAGTCAGCGAAGTGAGCAGATTGCTGGGCGTAGAGGCAGCAACACTGAATAGATGGATGAAGCGGTATGGGGCATTCATCTGCCCAGTGATCGCTCGCGACGGAAGAGCCACCCTGTCGGAACGAGCAGTAGATGTGCTCAGACATATCCGGGACTTGCCGGATCCGGAGAACGTCTCAGCGGTGTTCGAGGATCTGACGGAAGCTGGCTATCATACTCGACCAGGCACCGACCAACTGGAGGCATTCCTCGATGTGGTCCTTCCTGCAGAGCGTAAGCACTGGAACCCCTTCCGAAAGCGCTAGTGGGCTTTACTGCATGCTGCACGCGGGACCGTGGCCGTCCTCCCCACCTACCCCATCGAAAGTTCAGCTCGGTGCGCCCAGCGCCTGTCTTCCGCAAGCATCGCTTGCGGTTTTTCTGTTATCGGGAGGAATTACATACCACGTGGAGAATGATAGGCTAAACGCGAAATATCCGCCGGGTATTTGCGAAGGAGGACACGCGAATAATGGCCCGACATAGCAAGATCATTGCGGTCATCAACCAGAAGGGCGGCGTGGCGAAAACCACGACTGTGCAGCACGTGGGCTATTGCCTTGCTGCGCAGCATGGCAAACGCGTCTTGCTGCTTGACCTGGATCCGCAGGCCAACCTATCGAGTGCTTTCGGGATTGAACCTGATGCTTTGAATCGTGCAATCTTCGATGTTCTTAAGGGCGATGTGCCGCTCTCGCAGATCATTAAACGGGTATCTGATGAGTACGTGTTGGACGTTGCGCCCTCTAATATCGAACTAAGCCGCGCGGAGCTGGAGCTTATCCAGGAGATCAACTCCACCTACCTGCTCCGATCAGCGCTTACATCCCCGTTCACAGATGATACCGGCGCCGACGACGAGGGCCCCTACGACTACATAATCGCGGACTGCGGCCCATCCTTGGGTATCCTCACTGTCAACGCGTTGGCGGCCGCGGACTATGTCCTTGTGCCCGTGCAGCCAGAGATGTACTCACTCCAAGGGCTGAAGGCCCTCGAGCAGATCATCGACCGGGTGCGCACCAGAGCCAACCCCGCGCTCTCGGTGCTTGGTTGGGTGGTAACCATGCATGACGGCCGGACTCGCGTCCACAAGGACGTCGTGGAGCTGTTCCGCAAGAACTTCGGCCCTGCCCTATTTGACAGCATCATATCAATCAACACCACGATTCGAGAGGCCCAGGCCGCCAACAAGACCGTATTCCAGCGCGACCAATCCAAGAGCGGCGCGCAGAATTATGCTGCCTTGACCGACGAGCTGCTGCGGCGCATCGGTGACTGATCATGGCAAAGCGTGATTATCTCGACGGTTTGTTGGAGATCTCCGAGGACATCAAGAAGATTAGGCGGGGCGCACTGGAGCGGCGCTCCGGCGAGGGCGTTTCCCCAGCAATCGCTTCACCCGAAATCGCTTCACCCGAAGAAGTATCACCCGAAGGCATTTCGTCGGAAAGCCGTTCACCCGAAGTAGTTTCCCCCGAACGACGTTCGCCCGAACGTACTTCACCAGCACCACCTTCACCCGAACGCGTCTCCCCCGAAGGTGCTTCACCCGAATATCGTTCGCCCGAACCACGTTCACCGGAAGCATCTTCGCCCGAAATTGCTTCACCCGCTGCTGCTTCCTCCCCACGAGTAGTGACAGATGGCCCCCGGGATATTCGCAGCAACTTCATAAAGGTCGATCTGGGAGTGCTGGACGTAGCCCTGGGCGAACTAGGCCCGGTCACCGGAATCGTCTATCTGAGGCTGTATCGTCTCTCGTACGGATGGCGGGTCAATACTTGCCGCGTCACAACTCAGGCTCTGGCTGACGCATGCGGGATCACAGACCGTACCGCCCAGACGGCCATGAACAAGCTGATAGCGGGCGGCTACATAGAACGGGAGTTGGACTTCCGCAAGACTGCAGGCGGCAACCTGTACCGAGTGTTCCTCCCGAGCGAGATCGCGGGCTTAGCTGAGAAGTGTCAGAGGCGCATTTCCGGATCATCCGCAGAGTTTTCACCCGAAGGAACTTCACCGGAAACGCCTTCGCCCGAAGATAATGCGCGAACCCGCGAATTCTCTTCACCCGAACTCTCTGCGGGGGATATGAGCAACGCGCTTGTAGCTGCGACTTCTTCATCACCCGAACCATCTTCGCCCGAAGAATCTGCGGGTACTATAGATAACGGTACTAGTACTATAGAGAACAACAACATAGACGGGGACCATCCTGTTGTTGTTCTTCTTCGCGAAGCAGGATTCGATATACGCAGCGAAACGATAGCCCGCTGGATCGCGGACGGGATACCCATAGAGAGATTGCGCGAGTGTATCTCTTACGTAAAGGGCCGGAAATGGGGAAACGCAAACGGTGCGTTGATTGCCGCTATACAGACCGGCTGGTCGGTGTCGAAGAAGGAATCAAAGGCCGAAACGGCCGACAGGATCGCCCAGGTCGATTTCGAAGAGCGGGAGCGGCTCGAGAACGAGGCATGGGTAAAGAACAGATTGGCGGGGATGACGCCTGAGGAAAGACAAGCATGGGAGGCCAAAGCGGCCGCCGAGTGCGAGCATGATCGAGGGTACCGAGAGGTGCCTCCCGTTCTCCGCAAACACTATGTACAAGCATACTTGCACCTGATGCTTCTGGCCGCCCGATAGCCGCGGGCCTGCCGTGGGCGGTGCAGGCTTTACCCGGCCACATTAGCGAGGCGGACCCTAGCTGCTGGCGACGGACGGGGTTGGCAGGTCGAGCGCGTAGTAGTCATAGGTAGAGGTAATTCGGAAACCAGAGGCCAGGTAGAGACCAAGCGCTCGCGGGTTCTCACAGGCCACTTCCAGGCGAACCGGCAGGAGGAAGGTATCTCCCTGCAGAAAGTAGAGGAGACCAAGATCGCGCTGCGTGAGTTGGGCCTTGATGAGGAGGTGGATTGCACCTAGGTGTATCTCGGAGCGCTGTATGTCTCCATCGTGTCTCACATGTGGTCCCATCTTCAGCTATCCGCGGTTATCGTCATCGTGGTATGGCCTATGTTGTCCTATGTTATGGCGTGATTAGTTCCACGACTTGACATTCGGGGGGATGAGTTAAGCTTGCGGAGATCACGGATCCTGCTCGTTGCCGCTATAGCCATCGTGCTTGCGATTGCCCCTGCAACTTCCGGCACCTTTCAGCCAGAACCATCGGTGCTGCTCAACCTATCGGTGCTGAACGTGGGCCAGGGTGATGCGATACTCATCACCACATCGGATGACTGCACGATGCTTATTGACGGCGGCCCTCAAGGTGCCGCAGGCGCAATCTTGAACGCACTGCGGGAAAACAACGTCAGCACGATAGATGTGCTCGTCGCTACGCACCCCCACGCAGACCACATCGGCGGGCTTCCAGAGGTGCTAGATCAGATCCCGGTGCTCCGGATCCTAGACTCGGGCAGCGTGAGCACATCGAAGACCTATGCCAACTACTTTGACAGGATCCGCACGAAGGGCATCCCCGTGGCCCCTGGCACGATGGGATCCTCGTTCGCTTTTGGCCCCGCGACCGTTAAGATCCTATGGCCTGGCGATCTGCTTTCCACTAACCCTAATGACTGCTCCATAGTGGTGGAGCTCGTTTACGGAGAGTTTTCCGCCCTCCTCACAGGCGACGCCGAAGCTGACTCTGAGTATGAGATGATGCGCCTTGGGCTGCTGTCGCAGGTAGATGCGCTCAAAGTCGCCCACCATGGCAGCGCCAGCTCGACGACTGCGGCATTCTTGAGCGTCGTAAACCCCGCCGTTGCCATCATCTCAGTTGGAGCAGGCAATACATATGGGCATCCATCCGGGGAAGTCCTGGCGAGGCTCTCCGGCCTCAACATTGAAGTCTATCGCACCGATCTTGATGGCACGGTAACGGTGAAAACCGATGGTAACGATTGGCGGGTGCAGCCGGAGGTTCTCAAGCCGGTGGGCGGAATCACAACGAATTCGGCGGTCGCGCCCGTTCCTGAGCCTGTGCCCATCCCTACGCCTGCCGCGCCGCAGACGTACTACGGAAGCAAGAACTCGAACGTGTTCCACTATGGATGGTGCCGATATGTAGCTAGTATCAAGGCGGCGAACCTCCGGGTTTTCACCAGCCGACAAGACGCGGTCAACAAGGGCTATCGGCCATGCGCCGCGTGCAAGCCCTAGGGTGCGTGAAACCATGCGGGGAGGTTGTTTACCGCCTGGTAGCGCCATAGAGAACCGAATTCTTGCGCTTGTGGGCCAGATACACGAGGACCGTGACGGCGGATGCGACTAGGGCGAGGTTGAATAGCGTTCTTGTGCGCTGCTGGCCGTCCCGTCGGGTATGTATGGAGAGTCTATGCTGCCACTCGGCCATGTTACCTGCATAGCGGCCACGGTTTTCGCGGACCCGAACGTTTATCGTTAGTGGTTCCCGTGCAAGCTGCCTTATCGGTACGCTTGCGGAGGCTGAACCCACGTCCGGGATGTTGTCCAGCTCTGTCGATCTCGCAGTAACGTTTAACGAAGACGAGCTCGTGATGGTGATGGGATAATCGCGATCTGGTTCAAGAGCCTTGCCATCCACCCAGAGCTCATGAACCCATTCGTTTCCCACGCTGTTGTTGTGGACGAAGTATGCACCATCATAGACAAGGCTGTATCGTGGCGGCGTGGCCCTGTAGATAGCCAGCGAGATGCCCCAGGCAACGATCAGCGCTGCTGTGCATAGGATCAGTATGCGTAATGGCCGGTTACCGCCAAGAAGGCTCATGTGCGTTGCCTTCATCCTCCTTGCTGCAGTTTATCAGCGAAGATCTCCTAGATCACGTCTGGCCATGGCATAACCGCTAAGCACTCGCCCGTGACTAGGAACGAGTCATCATAGTAGGTTGACACAGAATCTTCGTATGCGGTGGCACTGAAGCCGACCTGGGTTACGCCTGTGGGTTGAATGACCAGCGCATAGCTGCATGGCAGGTAGCCTGCTGATTCCTCCTGATCCAATACGTCATTGGCCTGCACCTCGGTTGCCCTGGCCTGGAAGTAGATCTCCGGGGTCAACAGG
>JAAZAN010000205.1 GCA_012514315.1 Chloroflexota bacterium | reverse complement strand
CAGGGCAATCGCATCTTAATCCAAACGCGTCAAGATAGGCAAGAAGTGGTCACGAATGCTGCTCTGAGCAGCAGTTGGAGGCAGAAAACCGCGCTCCGCCGTGTCAGAACCTATGCCTGGAACACAAATGCCCGCCAATTGACTCCTCGAAGTGTCACACATGGTGCAATTCGAGTTTAGATGCGATTGCCCTGCCTACCCAATCACGGATTAGGTCTGCAGCTATCCGACCTTGTGCGGCCAGGATGGTCGCAGGCGTCTCCTCATTCCTCTGGCGCCCATTTCGGGATCTCTCCAGAGATCAGGTGTCTGGACACTCCATCGATATCGCGGACAGTACGCCTGTTTGGCATGCTCTCTGCCTGCCCTTTCCGTCCTGACGGCTAATCGCCAGAAGCCGTTGTCGATGCCTCGGCTAATTGGCAAGTCACGCTGCTCCGTAATATGAACTGTAAGGTTAACCTGTTACACTGAAAGTGAGCGAACTGACGTTGCCTGCAGTCATTCGGCCAGCGGTTCGAACCGCTGTGGGATTCGACAGCAGCTTCATTGTGCACAAAGAGATCGTTGCTGGTCAAGGGAGAAGGGAATGTCTGGCAGGAGGAACGGGTGCTTGGTTGGTCTAGTCGTGCTGATTGCTGCAGCAGGGCTTCTCATAGCGTTCATCAGGATGCCCGCGAGTGCCAGCGCAGATTATACGGGAAGCGCTGTGTCCTCTGTGGCCAGTAACCCGGAACTTGGGCCCGAGATACAACGCGCTCCGAGATCCTCTGACGGCACAATGCTCTTGGCTGCCGGGGCGGTTGTACTGGCTGCGGGTATCTGGGTTGGCCAAATCGCTGGGCTAGGGCCAGCAAAGAGATCAGTCGATCTCAAGTGATGTCTGCGCGGCAGTCGTGAGAATGACGTGCCGCGTCGTTCTGTCCACAACGACCGGAGGAATAGTGAATGCAGGAAGCGAGGGTGAATGGACGATTGGTGACGGCCGGGCCAGATGCGCCTCTCGAGGCTGTGTGCCCGGCATGTGGTGGTGTGGTCATCAGGCGCAAGCGACGTGGTGGAGATGGGGAGTACACGTACTTCTACCGACACCAGGACGGGGTGGAGATGCGGTGTCCAAGACGCTACCATCCTTAGGATAGGTTGGTGTGATCCACTGGGTTGCGCAAATGGAAAGGAGTATTCGGATGGTGAAGATCGAGAACGAAGAACGTACGCAGGCGCCGAGGAAGCCGCAGTTCTACGTGGTCAAGGCAGGTGACAGCCTGAGCAAGATTGCCGAGGCGCTGCTTGGGGACGGGGATCGGTGGCCAGAGATACTGGACGCCAACAAGAGCCTGATCAGCGACCCCAACCGGATCCAGCCTGGTCAGAAGCTGACCATCCCGGCGAAGTGAGACGGTAGCCCAACGCTCCCCAGGGCTATTCCGCGGGTTGTGATCCGGTGTGCCGCTGACGTGGGACAAGGGAGCTTGGGGGGAGATACGCACCGTATCTGTGAACGTTGTAGTGAGTTAAGCTGTACCTATGGAGGCGTGAGATATGACAAAGCTTGAGACGATTGAGGGAATCGGTCCTGTGTATGCCGGGAAGTTGCGTGAGGCAGGCATTGCGACATTGGAGGAGCTACTTGAGGCGGGGGCCTCACCTGAAGGACGTCGGGAGTTGTCGCAGAAGACAGGCATCGGCAACGAGTACGTGCTGGATTGGGTCAACCGTGCTGATCTGATGCGGATCAAAGGAGTGGGTGAGGAATACAGCGAC
This sequence comes from Chloroflexota bacterium, assembly GCA_012514315.1. Classification (GTDB taxonomy): domain Bacteria; phylum Chloroflexota; class Anaerolineae; order B4-G1; family B4-G1; genus JAAZAN01. Next base: position 69,987 of record JAAZAN010000205.1, on the reverse strand, counting down.
CTGCTCGAGTGGGCAGGTATTGATACCGTTGTGGAGCTGGCTCAGCGGAACCCCGACAACCTGTTTGCCAAGCTCCAGGAGGTGAACCTGCAGAGGCGGTTGGTGCGGCGCATACCGGCTCAGACCGAGGTTGTCCGTTGGATTGAACAGGCCAGAAGCCTGCCGCGCGTGGTGAATTACTAGGGCATGGCGAAAACGATGGCAGAGACACTTGACCTTAGTAGTCTGTTCCTTCAGGCGGCGGAGACGCTGAGCGCTAACCAGCGTGATGTGGACGCACTCGACGGGTACAACGGTAACCACGGCGCCAATATGGTGGAGAACTTGCGCATCATGGCGGAGGCGGCGACCCGTCGGAAGGGCGAACGACCGGCCCAGACACTTCGTCGTACCAGCCGTGTGATGCAGACGCAGGGACACGGTGGCACCAGTCAGTACTACGCCCGCGGGCTGGCAGAGGCCGCTGGGCAGCTCGAAGACCAGCCTGACCTGGATGCCAGGGGTGTGACCTCGCTGCTTCAGTCCATCCTGTCATCCATTCCCGCCGAAGGCCATCCTCAGGAACCGCAGACCAGCGGTAGCGTGTTGGAGCAGTTGGCCGGTCTGGCAACCGGAGCGCAGCCAGCCGCACAAGCGCCGGCGGCCGACCCGATGAGTGGGCTCCTTGGGCAACTCCTGGGATTGGCTGGCGGCCAACCCGAGCGCCCCGAACAGCCCTCGCAACCAGTCCAAGGCACGGAACAGGGTGGCGATGTGAGTGATCTACTGAGCGCGCTCCTACCTGCCGGCCTGGCGTTTCTTCAGGCCAAGCAGGCCGGCGCTGACACTCAGGGAGCCCTCACTCAAGCGCTTCTTTCTGCGCTTGTGATGCGGCAGGCAGACCCACTTAAGGCCCCGACGGCGCGCAGCGCGGCCGCAGGTCTGCTGGCACGGAGTTTCATGCAGGCTCTGGCCAAATAGCAGCCGCATCAGCTCTGATCAAGACAGTGTGTAGAACTGACCTATTGCAAAGGAGACGAGTTTGATGGCAAAGAAATCAGAATCAGGTAAGAAGGGCATTCTCGGTCGTGCAGTGGACGCGCTCACTTCTCGTGACGAGAAAGAGGAGCTTGAGGAAGCCAAATCGGAGCTGGCCGAGACCAGACAGGATCTGCGCGAGTCGCAGCAGAGGATCGCTCGAGCACAGGCCAGTGCGGTGCAGGCTCAGCGTGAAGCGGAGCAGAAGGCGGCTGAGGCCGAGGCGCGGGCGGCCGCTGCGGAGCAGGAAGCCGCTGCAGCCAAAGCCAGGTTGGCCAAACTGGCGGAGGAGGAACGCGCTAGAGAGATCCGTGAGCGAGTCGCTCGTGTACAGGCGGAGCGCGCTGAGAGGGAAGCTGAGGCCGAGAAGGCACAGACTTACGTCGTCCAGTCTGGCGATAGCCTGAGCAAGATCGCGAAGACGCTGCTGGGTGATGCTGGCCGATGGCCCGAGATTTTCGAAGCGAACAAGGACAAGATCAAGAACCCCAACCTGATCCACCCGGGTCAAGAGTTGGTGATCCCGAAGAAGTAGTTGCATCCAGGTCGATACTCTGACAGAAGGAGGTCTTCTATGACCGTAACACTAGATACTACCCTTGGTACGCTGCTGGACGATCCACAGGCCAAGGCTGTCCTGGACCAGTACCTGCCGGGCGCATCGAGCAACCCGATGGTAGCGATGGCAAGAGGAATGACTTTGAACACCGTGCTTGCCATGCCCCAGGCGGCACAGCTCGGTCTGACCAAAGAGAAGGCCGAGGAGATACTTGCTGAGATCAACAAGCGGCTCTAGCTGAACTCATCGACTGGACTGACTGACCACCCAAGGCAATGAGCGGGTGGTCAGTCAGTCCTCACGGTTCACCATCTAGAGCAAGGAAGTGAGACTCAATGCCTAAATTCGTGCGGGAAGTAGAGATAGACGCTCCAGTAGAGAAGGTATGGGGAGTGATGATCAACCCGGATCACTGGCCTCAGTGGTTTCCGGGCGTTGACAGGGTTTCCAGCGTGACTTCGATGGTTGAGGGATGTACCCTGGAGTGGATGAACGATGGCCGAAGCGGTCGTGCGACTATCGTGAAGATGGAGCCGATGAAGCGTCTGGAAATCATGACGCAGATAGGCGACGACAAGGACTCACACGTCTTCATGCTGCGACCGAGCGGGGGATTCCTTGGACTGAAGGCTGATGAGTGCAAGGTCGAGTACACATTCGACACGCTCATGGGCGGCGGCATCCTGGGTAGTTTCGTCGCGGGCGGGAACCCGAGGGACGCAATGCGAGTTAAGAGGGCGATGCACTTGTTGAGGAAGCTGGTCGAGAGTCTGTAGCCCAAAATGCCGGGTATCAAAGCAGTGTTATCTGGGTTGGCTTGTCTTCAAGGTCTGGGCGCGGGGGTGAATCACCGATCCCCGCCTCCCTTCATACGGTGTGATATAAACAAGGAGAGGGTGTCATGGGTCTAATCGCAACAATCGTGGTCGGTTTGATCGCAGGTCTGCTGGCTTCCTGGATTATGAAAGCGAAGACGGGTGTCCTGATTGATCTGATTCTGGGTGTGGTCGGCGGTTTTCTGGGTGGATGGATAACCAGCCTGATCATGGGCGTCAATCTGATGAGCGGGATCAACGTCACGAGTATCATCGTGGCGCTGGCGGGCGCCATTGCTGTGATTGCCATCTACCGTCTGATCAAGCGAGGCCGCTAGAGGCCTTTCCTGAGGATGGTCAGGCCCTCGTACGCTATGTGCAGAGCATCCGGTGGGCAACGGATGGGTGGCGCCTTGGCGGATGCCACCCATCCGTCGCGTCTCGCTGATCTGATAGGTCGCGACTCAAACTGCTGTCAGGCAGCGCTTGGGCCTCCGGTCGCGACGGATGTGCTCTCTACACCGAGCCGCAGAGGTGCGGAGTCAGCGTCACTGTCCTCGCGCTCGAGCGTGTGTGAGGAAACGGGGAGATGAGCCGAAGAATCCGGCTCTTAGCGATCGATGACGAGCCCGAGATGCTAAGGATGCTCAGCGAAGGGCTGTCGGTCCACGGTTTCGATGTGACCACGTGCGCTGACGCACTATCTGGTATACGGGCTACCTATCAGACTCGTCCGGACGCAGTCCTCCTGGATGTCACGATGGACGGTATGGATGGCTTCGAAGTGTGTCGCCGTCTGAGAGAAATGACCAGCGCACCCATCATCTTCGTGACGGCGAGCGGCTTCACGGACGACGTAGTGCGTGGGCTCTCTTTGGGCGCCAATGATTACCTGGTGAAGCCGATTCGGTGCGCAGAGTTGGCGAGTCGGGTGGCGGCTTGCCTGCGTCGAGCTGAGGACGGCGCCGACGATCAGCGGCGCGACTTCGTGTTTCCAGCTTCCTCTGTCTTTCTTGATAGCGGTCGCCACGAGATTGTGTTCGGCGAGCGGGCAGTGTATCTGGCTCCGAGAGAGTTTGAGGTCATTCGTCTTCTGGCCAGGCACTCCGGTACCGCGCTGAGCGCTGCTGCTATCCTCAGTCGCGTGTGGGGGGCGGAGCGGATCGGCGAGACGGAACTGGTGAAGCATTACATCCATCGATTGCGCCAGAAGATCGAATGTGATCCGCGGGCGCCGGAGTACATCCGCACGGTACGCGGCGAGGGGTACTACTTCGACCCCCACTCCTGATTGTGGCGCCGGTGTCACTCAGACAGGTCGGGAGTCCTGTTCCGGGCCATTGGTCCGTCCGTTCTGAGACACAGTCAGCGGGCTGTTCCATTCTCCTGCTTCTCTTCCCCAATCCTTCCTACTGTGTCGAATCGAGGGCTGACGAGTGTTTGGAATCCACGTCAGCGTGTGATATAATCGACACGATGTCTTGAGGCTGCGCGGTGCGCATGCCTGAACCACAGTCGATTCGACAAGGCTATTGAGGCGCTTATCCCTATGCATACTGGACAATCGACGCTTGGGCTGTCGGTCGTGCTTCCTATCTACAATGAGGCCGAGTCCCTTCCTACTGTGATCCCCGAGATCTCGGCGGTGTTGCGCACTGTTGGACAGACCTATGAGATCTTGGCCGTGGATGACGGTAGCACGGACCAGAGTGTCGCGACGCTGCGCGAACTCCAGGCCGCCGAACCCGCTCTACGCATCATCGAGTTCCGTCGCAACTTTGGCCAGACTGCAGCGTTTTCGGCGGGCTTCGACTACGCGCGTGGCGAGATCATTGTGACACTGGATGCCGATGGCCAGAATGATCCAGGCGACGTTCCGCGGTTGCTGTCCGTACTGGAAGAGGGCGACTACGATATGGTCATCGGCTGGCGTCAGAACCGGAAGGAACCCCTGCTGACGCGCAAAATCCCATCGCGAGTTGCCAATTGGGTGATCGCGCGTGCCAGCAAGCTGCATCTCCGCGATCGTGGTTGCTCACTGAAAGTGCTGCGTCGTGACCTGGTCAAGCAGATGCGTCTGTACGGTGAGCTGCATCGGTTCATCCCGGAGGTGGCCAGTCTGGTCGGTGCTCGCATCGGTGAAGTGCCGGTGAACGACCGTGCCCGCACCGCTGGCCAGTCGAAATATGGCGCGCTGTCCAGGACGCCGCGGGTTATCCTCGATCTGGTGACCGTTTCCTTCCTGCTCGTCTATGTGAATCGACCGATGCAGTTCTTTGGCGCTGCTGGATTGGTGAGCAGCGGGCTTGGGGCGGTTCTCTTGGCCTATCTTGTCACCGCGAAGGTCATAAATGGCCTGATGTACGGCATCGAGGGGTTTCGGGGCTACAGTATCGGCACCAGCCCGCGACTAATTCTGGCCGTGCTGTTGATCATCGTCGGAGTCCAGTTTGTCATGATGGGGGTGCTGGGCGAGCTCGTGATGCGCACCTACCACGAATCGCAGGGGAAGCCAGTCTACGTCGTGCGACGGGTCTGGGATGGTGATGACGGAGTTGACTCAGTACACTAGTCTGTGGGTGCCCGATCAAGATGCCGTGGTATCAGGGGCTTGGCCAGTTCCTGTGCTTCGTCGCGCAAAGGCTCTGTGCCGTCGGGGCAAGTGTTATCGTAGCGATGGGTAATCGCGCTCACTGGCGCCACGCCGCGGCTCCGAACCGCGTCTGGGTCGGTATTGGCCTGACTGGCCTGCTGGTCGCAGTATGCTATGGGTTCGCCCTACGGCTTCCTCTCTTCTTTGACGACTTGCCAATCATGACCTGGGTGGGTCGGCACAACTGGTGGCAGATTCTCGCATCGAGCGAAAGCGCCTATTATCGCCCCTTGACGTTCATCGTATACAAGCTGGGACAAATGCTTGCGCCCGGGCCGCGCCAAGTCGCACTTCACACGGTGAACCTGCTGCTCCATTGGGTCAATGGGATTCTGGTCATGTTCTTGATGCTGCTCTGGGACCAATCTGCCCGATGTGCCATCACCGCGGCGGTTCTCTTCGTGGTCTACCCGTTTGTCTTCCTTGCGGTGCCTTGGGTCACAGCGCTTGGACACCCAATGGTGACGTTCCTGACGCTGGTCGCTGTGTGCTGCGGCATTCGTGCTGAACGCGACGGTGGCATCCGGTGGTGGGTCCCAAGCTTACTCGCGACCGCGCTGGCCCCATTTGCCCACGAGAGCGGTCCGGTGTGTGGCGCCATCGTGGGCGGATCGGTGATCATCTACAAAGCCGTGCGACCAGGGCGGCGTGCCGTTGCTTTCATAGCGGCCGGTCTGTTGCTGAGTGTCCTGGCTGTCGTCCTGCGCAGTTGTCTGCCGGGAATCGGCGGGATGCGCCTGACCGGGCTGAAGGACTGGGTGCAGAACACGACCTTCTTCGTGCACGGATTGGTCTACCCCCTCGGGCCGCTTATCGGCGAGATAGTCGAGCGCTGGGGCTGGCAAGATCTGACTCTGGTCCAGATGTCGGCGGCTGTCGTTCTGGTCGTGGGGGTATTTCTTGCCGTTCGTGGCCGTGAATGGCGCTGGGTCACCGCTGGGCTGTGGTGGTGGCTGTGCGGAGCGTTGCCGTCCATAGTGGCCCTGCCGTTTAGCTATCTCTACATCTCACCACGGTTGTTGATGCTGGCATCGGTGGGGATCGTCACTGTGTGGGCTTTGCTTGTGGATGGAGTGGCAAGCCTTTTCCAGGATGTCAGACTCGGTCGCGCGGTCGGACTGTTCCTCGCGGGTTCTATCGTGCTATCGAATGGGGTGTTCCTCGGGCGCCAGCGAGGTCTGTTCATCGCGCTAAATGACGTGTACCAGGACCTGTTGTTGGCTGCAGCTCCGCGCGAACACGAACCGCTCGCCATAGTCAACCTGCCTACTGCCCTGGCATCGCAGCGGAAGACCTACGCTATGATTCTCGAGAATGTGATTTTCATCCCGTGGTACTCAAACGTGAGCGAGTTCATTGAGGTGAACATCGGCTATAGGGACGCGGAGGCGGCGATCTTCACCCCGGTGCGTGCAGAGACAGAGGATGTCTTTGGAGCGGCAGGCGAGGGGCTGAACTGGGAAGGCATACGAAGCTTCGCGACCATTCACCGCACGGTCTGGCTGGCGCGATACGATGCCGGACGGTACCGGTTGGATGAAGTAGGTAGCGTCTTGACCGCGACGCAACAGCCTGTGAACGACGCTCTCGTGGATTTCGGTGGTGGTGCGCGCATTGAGGCGGCCGCCGCGCTGCGCTCCGACGATGGTCGGTGGAGGATTGTGCTTGACTGGTGGGCTGCGGGACCGGTCGATGGCGAGATATTCGTTCACGTGCGGGACCGCAATGATATGCTCGTGGGACAGATCGACGGGCCGGCACTGGGTGGCATGGTGCCGATCTGGATGTGGGAGAGAGGAGATCGGATCCGCGATATCCGTTACATCGGGGACCTCGAGGGTGACCAGCCCTTTCGGGTGCAGGTGGGCATCTACAACGAATCCGGACGACTTCCTGCCTGGATGTCAGGGATCCGTTGTCCAGACGACGCGGCATCAGTCGTAGTACTTGAGCAGTAGTGGGACTGGGTGAGCATGCGGCGACAGATACAGCCTGAGGCGGTGCGGTGCGTGCGTTTGTCGGCTGTTGTCGAGTGGCTGCTCCTGCTGGCTGTCACCTTGCCGTCAGTCCAGCCGCTGATCGGGGACGCCCTGCCGTGGACAGCAGACGGGCTGCTGCACTTCCACCGCCTGGCCCAGATGCGGCGCGCGCTGGGCCAGGGTGTCATCTACCCACGCTGGGCGCCCGATATGGGATTTGGGTTTGGGTTTCCTCTGTTCAATTATTACGCCCCGCTAAGCTACCTGATATCGTTGCCACTTCAGTGGCTTGGCCTCAGTACCCAGAGCACGCTGCAGGTTTCATTGATCTTGGCGGTGTGGGTGGCGTGCGTTGGCGCCTATTCCTGGGGACGGAGCGTGTTTGGACGCAGGGCCGGCTGGGCTAGCGCGGTGTGCTATGTATACTCCCCCTATTTCCTCTACAATCTGTACGACCGTGGCGCATTGGCGGAAGTCTGGGGATTGGCATGGGTCCCAATTCTCTTCTGGGCTTCACGACGTCTCGTGCGCTTTGGGCGTTGGAGCGACATTGTTCTGACTGGGTGGTCCTACGCCGCGCTGATCCTTACCCACAACATCTTGGGGCTCGTCACGACGCCGCTCCTACTGCTGTATATTGTGGGCTTATGGCTGTTGGGCGAACGACGACCGGCCGATCTGTTCCGGAGTGCGGCAGTTGTGATCGCGGGCACAGGCATGGCGGCGTTCTTCTGGATGCCCGCGATTTTCGAACAGAGCTACGTCCAGATTCACCGACTGTACGCGCCACTCGCTCTCGATTTCCACAACAATTTCACCAGCCTTGCTCAGCTGCTGCAGGGGCCCCACCCGGTTGACCCGCTGCTCATTAACCGCCCCACACCGCGGAGCTACGGGTGGGTGCAGCTGGCGTTGGCGGCGTGGGCGACCGCATCGATCTGGATCAATAAGGCGGGCGAGAAGCGGTCGCACGTGATCTTGCTGACGGTCTTTGTCGTCTGTCTGACTCTCGTGATGTTGCCCATTTCGACGGTTATCTGGGAGAGCCTGCCATTGATGCGATTTGTGCAGTTCCCCTGGCGGTTTCTTGGACTGGGCAGTCTGTTCCTCGCCATGTTAGCCGGTGCGGGTGCGGCGCGCCTGTCCGGCTGTCGCTCAGTTGGATTGCCCTTGATTGTGGTGGGTGTCACGGTTTACGCATTGACTTGGCTGTTCCCACCGTACTATCCCCCTCAGCAAGAGCCGACGCCCTTGACGCTGATTGAGTTTGAGCTTGAGACCGGCGGGTTAGGTACAACATCGGCAGGAGACTACTTGCCCGTGTGGGTTCAGACCTTGCCTTCGGCCGAATCCCTGCTGTCACTCTATGAGGCCGCAGGACCGGATGCGGCTATCCCTCGCCTGGAACTTGCCAGTTTGCCTGAAGGGGCCCGGGTGCATCGGGCCGACTATGGACTGACCTCGGTCGACATAGAAATCGAGACGCCCGAGGACTTTCAGGCCATCTTCAACTGGTACTTCTTTCCTGGCTGGTCGGGTCGGATCGATGGGCAGTCGTTGGTTCTCTTCCCGTCGGGAGAGCACGGGCTTCTGGGCGCGGACGTCCCTGCTGGCCGCCACCACATCGCGATCCATTTTGGTGATACGCGACTTCGTCGCTGCGCCACGTGGGTCTCGATTGTGAGCTCCGGCTTCCTCCTCCTCGTAGCATTCGCGTTGCCCTCCAAACGTCGGGAGGCGGGCGATGGCCGTCGTCAGGAGGTTGCCATTCGGCGGGCGGCGCTATGGTGCGCGGGCGTGGCGCTGTTGCTCACCATAGTCAAGACCGTGTATCTGGACAGCCACGAGAACGTCTTCCGTCGGACTCGTTTCGACGGGGAATCGGTGGCAGGATTGGCGCACCCCACGCGCGTGAGCTTCGGCGACGAGATGGGGCTGCTCGGTTACGAACTGACCACGCCATCGGGCGCGAGCGCAACGTCAGGACTCCTATCGGTGAATACAGACGGCGTGGCCGACTTGACGCTCTACTGGCGCGTGCTTCGTCCGCTGGACACCGACTACAGCGTTGCGGTGCACCTGGTGGATGACCAGGATAGACGCTATGGACAGAGGGATAGCCAGCATCCGGCGGGCCATCCGACCTCACGTTGGGAGCTGGACGTGTATGGCTACGACGAACACCGCATTGAGGTCTGGCCGGGTACTCCCCCGGGCGTCTACGACCTGATCGTCGGTGTGTACGACATCTCCACTGGTCGGCGGCTGGAACCGCGAGATGAGGGTGGTCCTCTGGCAGGGACTGCGCTCAAGATCGCGTCGGTAGAGGTGGTTCACTCCTCTCGCGGTGTTCTGTCCGCGACACCCAAGATGGATGTGGCACTGAACCAGCCGGTTGGGGACGGTGTGCAGGTTGTAGGACTGATCCGTCCGCCGACCACGGTGGATGCGGGCGGCCGGCTGCCTCTGACGTTATTCTGGCGCGCGCAAGCGGCGCCGCAGGCTGACTACACGGCCCGCCTGCGGCTGGTTGATCCGACGGGGACATCGGTGGCTGAGGAGCGTTTTGTGCCAGGGCGTTCTACCTACCCAACATCTGCCTGGCAGCGGGGGGAGCTCGTGCGAGACGGACGATCCTTTCTCGTGCCGGCGACGACATCCAGTGGAACGTATACGCTCTGCGTCGATCTGCTGGACCATGAGGCCAACGCGATGGCGCCATCGGTTCCACTGGTGGATGTGACTGTGAACGCGCCGTTACGGACTTACGCCGCGCCGCCATTCGATTATCAAGCCGGGGCAGTGTTCGGTGGGCAGGCGGAGTTGCTGGGCTTCTCCCTGTCCGAGATACGTGTGAGGCCGCGACAGGAGGTGAATGTGACGCTGGTCTGGCGTGCACAGGCGACCACTGATACTGGGTACGCTGTGTTCGTTCACCTGCTCGACGCCGCTGGGAACATCGTCGCGCAGCATGACGGCACGCCGGCTGATGGAAGCCGTCCGATGACTGGTTGGCTTCCCGACGAGGTGATCGTCGATTCGCACACGATCGTCCTACCACCGGACGCGGAGTCCGGGCGCTACGTTCTGGCGGTCGGCCTGTACGACCCGATAACCGACGACCGATTGCCTGTTGACACCCCATATACGGACGGTCTGGAGACACGCCTCCTGTTGAATGCGGAGGTGGAGATTGCGCGCGATGGATAGCACGGGCCTTCAGTTCAGTGCGGTCCGCAAACTTGTCGGCCCTCTGGCGGTGATCTCATCTGGTCTTGTCGCGATCCAACCGTGGTTCGGGATGGTGGCGGTCTGTTCAGACGATTTCACATTCCATCTGCTTCGTCTGGTTCAGTTGGACGCACTGATTCGCGAGGGTGTGCTGTACACTCGATGGGCCCCGGATATGGCCCTGGGATACGGATACCCATTGTTCAACTTCTACGCACCGCTCTCCTACTACTTCCCGGTCGTGTTGACGCTGCTAGGTGTCAGTGCGCCCCGTGCACTGATCGTGGCATTTATGGGAGCCATCCTGGGCGCCGGGTTGGGTGTCTACTTGTGGGCTCGTGACCTCCTCTCGTCACGGGGTGCGCTTGTGGCAGCGATTGCCATCATGTACTCGCCGTACCTGGGGTACGACGTGTTCTTTCGCGGCAACCTGGCCGAGTCGGTAGCCTGGGTGATGATGCCGTTGTCACTCTGGTCCATGACGCGGCTTGTGCGGCGAGGTGGGGGTGGATGGCTGGGAGCTGCGGCGCTGCTATACGCCGCTATGGTTCTGACACACAACGCATTCGCTTTGACGTTCAGTCCGCTGTTGGTGGCGGTCGCGGTGGCCACGAGTTGGGCGTTGCCGGTTCGGCGAAAGCGCTGGCAACGATTGGGTATGGCAGCCGGTGCGATGGCGCTCGGTCTCGGACTGGCAGCGTTCTTCTGGGCGCCGGCGCTTCACGAGCGATCGGCGGTGCATATCGATCGGCTACTCGTGCCTCCGGTGTTCGTCTACTGGAACAACTTCATCGACCTGCGAGAGCTCCTGGCGCTCCCTCAAATGATCCATGCCGACTTGCTGAATCCTTCACCACCGCGAGCGCTCGGGCTTGTCACGGTGCTCCTGGCCGTCCCCACGGTGATTGGCATTCGAAGGGCGCGTTCAGTCCTGGTGCGCGCGATGATTGTCTGCTGTACCCTGGCCGCTGCCGGATACACCTGGCTCACCACCGGGAGCAGCGGGACGGTCTGGGCCGGCCTACCGTTGCTCCAGGTCGTGCAGTTTCCGTGGCGTTTGCTGGGTCCGGCGGCCGTATGTCTCGCGCTGTTAGTCGGGAGCGCGGTAGATCTCCTTCCATCCCATTGGCCCGGGACACTGTGTGCCGTGCTTGCGGCAGCGGCCATCGTGCTGGGCAGTCTATTCTGGTTCGACCCACGGTACTGTCCCGTGAGAGAGACATACGATGTCGGCGATATCGTGGAGTTCGAGCAGGCGTCGTACACGATCGGCACGACGGCGAAAGGGGAGTACCTGCCTCGTACCGCAACCTACCTTCCAGATGTCCCGGCTGCGACGCTCATCAATGAGGAGAGTCTGCCGCCGGGGAGTCTGTACGACGAGCAGCAGCTGCCCATTGGCGGTGCACTCGTTGTCACGGCTACAGAGCCGTTCACAGCGGTTGTGAATGTACTCGACTACCCCGGTTGGCAGGTCACGGTGGATGGTGCGCGCGCCACAACGGCGCCTGAGAAAGACATCGGGCGGATCACTTTCGGGGTGCCCGCTGGAGAGCACGAGATAGTTGTCCGTTTCACGGAGACACCGACGCGTGCGGTGGCCGATGCTGCGTCGCTGGCATCCGCCGCGATCCTGGGGATACTGTGGGCCATAGCAGTAGTTGGGTTGAAGCGGCGACCGCCCCAGCGCGCGGTCCGCCCTCGGCGCGAGCGACGGTTGAGTTGGGCCTGGTTGGCCTTTGGTGCTGTGATGCTGGGTGGCGTCAGCCTGCTGCGCAAAGTCGATAATCCGCTGATCCATCAAGGCCTCTCAGGAGGCCGACTGCCGGGACTTGATGTTGAGTTGAACACCGCCTTTGAGGGTGGGCTGGTGCTGCTGGGTTACAATCTGGTGGATGAGGTCGTCTCGGCAGACGATGTGGCTCGTGTCGATCTCTACTGGACAACGTGGGAGCCGCCACGTGGTCGGTACCAGCGGACGCTGGCTGTGCTGGATGGGGATGGACTCCGGTGGAGTCACAGAGACACTGCGGCGCCTCGCGATTTCCGATCACCGCCGCAGACGTGGGCGTGGCCGCCAGGCACGTTTGCGCAAGACAGCCATGAGGTGGCGCTCATCGCGGGTACTCAACCCGGTGTCTACGATCTAGAGTTGACGCTCTTCGAGCACGATAGTTTACGGCCGATGCGCGTCCTGGAACCGGAGGGGCGCGCGGGAGGTCCAAGTCTCGCGATCGGACTACTGCGCGTCGCTCGCCCGGTGCATCCGGTCGACCCTCAGAGTATGACGATGCAGTATCGCCTGGACCTGGAGCTGGGGTCTCTGATGCTGCTCGGTATGGACGTCGACCGCCGCGAGGCGGCTCCCGGTGACCCGTATCTGCTTACCTTGTTCTGGCTCGCGCGCGACACGATGAAGACAGATGCAACTATCGACGTCGAGATGTTGCGAGCATCGGGAGAGACTCCCGAGGTGCGGTTCGCGCGAATTCCCGTGGGAGCGCGTCTTCCAACATCACGGTGGGACGTCAGCGATGTGTGGCGGGGGCAGTATCCCTTGAGGCTACCTGCCGCTATGGAGGACGGTCACTATCGGTTGCGGCTCACACTGTGGCCCGACGGCGATACGGTGGAGTTGCCGGTGGACCTTTCGGTGTCGGCGCCTGATCGTCTGTTCGAGGCGCCGCAAGTGTGCTGTCCTCAAGGGATTCTGTTCGGTGGGTTGGCGACGCTCATCGGATACGATCTCGACCCGTCCACGGCGCGCGCTGGTGAGGTCGTAACGGTGAAACTGGTCTGGCAGGCGGAGGTGGAAACCTCCGATTCCTATCGGGTCTTCGTACACCTGGTCGATGGCGATGGTGTCACTGTCGCTCAATCGGATGGCGTGCCGGCTGAGTGGTCCCGGCCCACGTCGGGATGGGCGCCAGGCGAGTACATCCTTGACACGCACTTGCTGAATATTCCCGAGGGTCTACTCGACGGCGCGTATGAACTTCGTGTAGGTCTATACGATACTGAATCGGGACGCCTTGTAACTGACGATGGAAATGACTACGCTGATCTGGGTTCGGTAACCGTCGAACCTCACACGGACTAGTGTAGCGGTACGGGGAATGCGTGTGCGACGTTCGATAGTGATACCGGATTTTGCGACTGTCTTGGTGGCACTGGTCGGTCTTGCCCTGCGAACTTGGCGCCTGACCAGCATTCCCAATACGCTGTGGGTGAAGCGTCGTTCGCTCTGCGGGAGCGTGATATCGTTCGGGGCATCCAGTCTCTCGCGCTCACACGCCCCGGTCTTGACGTAGGAGACTCGCCGATGCACGTCTACCTGGTTGCGGGGGGGCAGCTTCTGGGGCTCTCGATACCGTACTCCCCTTGCATCGCCTCGGCCCTTGTGAGGAGCGTCACACCGCTCTTCCACTATCGTGCACTTCGCGCGCTGTGGGTCGTCGACCGTGAGCAACATCGTGGCCGGTGGTTGGCGGTCGTCGCGCCGACAGGGCTTGCCCGGGAGCGCTTCACTGTATCGGATGCCGACCGACCCATTCAGGATAGCCGGGTCGCGCTCGACGTGATTGCGATCGAGCCGTGAGACGATACGATCGGGGGGGCGAGTGTAGTATGGAACGCCGGTCCGCTGCGCGGTCTGAACGAGGATGCGAAGCGCGTGAGTCCAGATGCGTCACAGCTATCGGCCTCGCACTGATCGCTCTCGTGGCTGCCACGCCATTCTTTGGAACCGGGATCCCACGCACGAACGACGCACTGCCTCACCTATACCGTGCATTTGCGCTGAGTCGCCTGGTGGATTGGGGTCAGCTCTGGCCCCGATGGTTCCCTGACTTGGTACATGGATACGGATATCCTGTCGGCAACTATTTCCCCCTGTTGGCGCATCTGGCCGTTGTAGCTCTCCACCAGGTGGGGCTTGGCATCACCACGGCATACCGGCTGGTGGGAACCGGGCAGTTTGTGCTTGCGGCGTGGTTTGCCTATCTACTGGGCCGGGACGAGTTCGGACCAATGGGCGGTTGGGTGGCCGCCGTGGGGTATGTGACCAGCCCTTATCTGCTTTACGATGCGCACGTCAGGGGAAGCCTACCCGAGAGTCTGGCATTGAGTTGGCTGCCGCTGCTGATTCTCGCGATCAGGCGAGCGGCGATCTCTCGTGGGCGATGGCTCGGCCTAGTGGCGATGGCTGTTGCTGCTATGATGCTCAGTCACCACGGGATCTTACTCCAGATCCTGATTGTGCTGGGCGCCTGGTTACTGTGGCTCGGCTATCGGCTGGGTTGGGAACATCTCGTGCATCCGATCGCGGGCCTGTTGCTCGGTGGGCTGCTGAGCGCGTTCTTCTGGCTTCCCGCGGTGGCTGAAGCCGGCTGGATCCAGTCGGATGTCGCGATCGGTCAGGGGTACAGCTTTCGAGCCAATTTCCTTTCGCTACCGCAGTTGGTGTCGTGGCCGCGACTACCAGCCGATCCGTCTCTACTCAATCCCCCTGTGGTTCGCTCGCTGCCGTTCGTTCCTCTGATCATTGCGGCGTTCGCCCTTCCCGGACGCTGGCGATGCCTCACCTTGAGGGCTCGCAAGTGTGTGGTCGGATGGGTCATTGTGCTCTGTTTGTCCGTCGCGATGACGACTGTTCTGACTCGACCAATATGGGAGGTGTTGCGCCCGCTCCAGTTGACGTTCTATCCCTGGCGTTTCCTGGGGCCTGCCTCACTGGCCGCCGCGATGATGGCGGGCGCTAGTTTCACGGAGGTGCGGGCTGGACGGGGAGCACTGCTCGCGCTGTGTGGCTTCTCAGCCGCGGTTCTTGTGGCAACCGCGGGCTGGCTCTACCCGCCTCGCGAGGACGTGTCTGAGGACCTCGCGATGGCGGACCTCATGGCGTTCGAGCATCCGCCATTGTTCATCGGCACCACGACGCTCGGCGAGTTCCTGCCGCTGTGGGTCGACAAGCTACCCGACACATCTGACCTGCGGGATGAATTGGCGGCTGGCGAAGCGCCCGATCGTCTCACCGTTCCCCCGAATGCACATGTGGAGGCACAGCCCGGCAATCGAGTTACAGATGCGACCTATCGTGTCGAGCTCTCTGGCGAGACAGTCCTCACGTATCGCCAGTTCTACTTTCCGGGATGGTCGGTCACACTGGACGGCGTCCTGTGGCCGACTGAATCCAGCGCTCCCCATGGACTGTTGCAGTTCACGGTCCCGGCAGGGCAGCACGTGGTGCAGGTTCGTCTTGGATCAACGATAGCGCGCAGATTGGGATGGGCGCTTAGTGCGCTCGGGCTGGTTATGCTGTTGATGGTCAGGGGCCGGCGGCCACGCCGGTTGGCCGGCCAGTGTGACACTCCGATGGTGGACAATGTCTCATTGGCATGGTGGTGGGTAATTCTTCTGGCCTTTGGATTTCTCGGGGGCAAGCTGCTGCTTGACCAAGTTGACACTCCTCTGCGCCGGCCACTTGCGGTTGGAGATACCATCCACGGTGTTGACCATACTGAGGTCATTGACCTGACCGGCGATCTGCGCATGCTGGGGTATGATCAATCTCACGAACGGTTTCCTGCCGATGCGACGGTGACCATCACGCCGTACTGGCGACCGTCCCGGCCGATCGGCGTGGTCTACGATCGCGTGATCCAGGTTGTGGACTCCGAGGGACTGGTGTGGAGCGCCGGAGATGCGGCGCGACCGACTGACTGGCGTTTCGCTCCGGGAACCGACGCGTGGACTCCCGATCACATTATCATGGATCCCTTTGTGTTGACGATGAAGGACGGCACGCCGCCAGGCGAGTATCGCTTTCGTGTGGCACTGGTCCGGCGTGACACGCACCAGACGGTGGCTGAGGTGGACTTCGGGCAGTTGACCATAAGCCACGCCGGTCGAGGTGAGCACCAGCCTGACCCCAGTCTGACCGTGCTAGATGGTGCAGCGCTGCCTGGAGTGCACTTGATAGCTGCGGGAATTGACCGGCAGGAGTCGGCGCCAGGTGACCCGGTGTCAGTCAGCCTGCTGTGGCAGGTGATCGATCCTCGGATGTTGCGGCAGATAGGCGACGAGGGGGCAACGTTCCACCTGCGTTTGGTCGCGCGCGACGGATCCGTGCTGTGGACTGATGAGTACGCAATTGCCCGCAACTACCCACTGGAGGAGTGGAGAGCAGGGGACCGTCTGCGAACTCAGTTGGTGCTGCGCATCCCGTCACGAGTTCCTGACGGCGTATACGGGTATGAGGTCGGTATGGCGGCTTCTCGCTTCTGGGCTATCGGGACGATTGCACTACGCAATCCAGAGCGTACGTGGGAGGCGCCTCGGACGGACGTTTCAGTCGATGCAGCGCTATGGGATGCGGTGGGCCCGGTTGCGAGCCTGGTCGGGGCTGACCTCGACGCTGTTGGCGCGCCACTCTCGCCTCCCGCGGATCTCAATGTCACCCTGGTGTGGCGCGCAGAGGATGAGACAGAGGTGAGTTATCGGGTCTTTCTGCACCTGATAGACGGCAGTGGACATATCGTGGCGCAGTCGGATGGCGAACCTGCGGCGTGGCGGCGTCCGACGACCGGATGGCTACCGGGCGAGTACGTGTTCGACTCCCGTGTCCTGTCGATGGGACGGGATACACCGGACGGCCAGTATACGATCTGTGCGGGGCTATACGATGTGCACACAGGACTGCGGCTGACCACACTAGAGGGTCACGATCGGATCGCTGTCAGTAGAGTCGTGGTTGCCAGGCAGTAGATTGATCCCCGCCTGACGGTGCTGCTCCTGCATCATCGCCTAGACGTCGGCTGGAGTGACGCATTTCGACTACGGTTGGCACACGTTGGTCGTGGGTGTATAATGCCCATGGGTGCAGGGGGCGCGCTTGGAGGGGGGACGATGATAGAGGTGAGTGTCGATAGTATTCGTGTGAGTCTGATGTCTGCGCATCGCATTGTCGTGCTCAAGGAGATTGGGTCCGAGAGGTACCTGCCGATATGGATCGGGCCGTACGAAGCTGAGGCGATTGCCATGCGGCTCAGAGATATGGAGGTACAGCGTCCATTGACCCACGACCTGCTCTTCAACGTGATCGGCGAGATGGGGGGGGAGATCTCTCGGATTGTCGTTACAGAGCTGCACGACAACACCTTTTTTGCGCGTATTGGCGTCCAAGTGGGTCACGAAACGTTGGACATCGATTCGAGACCATCGGACGCGCTAGCGCTGGCCGTCCGGGCCGAAGTGCCGATATATGTGGCGGACGAGGTAATGGCTGAGGCAGGAATCACTCCGCAGCCCGATGTGGGTGAGGACTCAGAAGATGAGGAGCTCTCGGCGTTCCGTGACTTCATCAATACGCTGGATCTGGACGATCTACCCCTTCAGTAGCAGGAGCCCCAATGGCAACGCCCGACAAGATGGTTCCCCACAACGTCGAGGCCGAGGAGGCGGTTCTCGGCTCTCTACTCATCGATCCTGAGGCGCTGTTCGGGGTCTCCAGCTTCCTCAAGCCGGACGATTTCTACATTCAGAAGAACGCCTGGATCTATGAGGTGATCCTGGCGCTGCATGAGCGGCGTGATCCGGTGGACTTCGTCACGCTGTGCGATGAGTTGGAGCGTCGTGGTCAGCTCGATGAGGTCGGGGGGGCGGCCTACGTCACGCGGCTCATTAACGCGGTGCCGAGTGCGATCAACGTCGCGGCCTATGGACATATCACAGAGCACGCGGCGATTCGTCGACGTCTCATCTCTGCGGCGAGTCAGATTGCTCAACTTGCGTACAAGGAGACCGAGGATGTCGATGAGGTTGTCGACCAGGCTGAACAAGCACTGTTCAGCGTGTCGCAGCGCCGCATTACGCGCGACCTGGCGCCGATCAGCGCCATTGCGCACGCCTACTACGATCGGATTGAGTACCTGTACGCCCACCAAGGGGAGCCCTTGGGGGTGCCGACTGGGTTTGCAGACCTGGATCGCCTGCTGGGAGGGCTGCAGAAGTCGGACTTCATCATCATTGCGGCGCGTCCCTCTGTTGGCAAGACGTCTCTGTGTCTCTCAGTCGCCAGGAATGCAGCGCGTCACGGCAAGACCGTTGCGGTGTTCAGTCTGGAGATGTCCAATGAGCAGATTGTGCAGCGTATCGTCTCAGCGGAGACCGGGATTGACGCTCAACGACTGAGGCTGGGACGGCTTGAGGACCAAGAGTGGCCGCTCTTCGCCGAGGCCACAGGCAAGGTATCCGAACTCCCGATTTACATTGATGACACGCCAGCCGTCTCGGTGTTGCAGCTCCGTACCAAGGCAAGGCGTCTCCATTCGGAGCACGGCCTGGATCTTATCTTCGTCGACTATCTGCAGCTGATGGTGGGCGATGTGAGGTCCGAGAACAGGGTTCAGGAAGTGTCATACATCTCACGCTCGCTCAAAGCACTCGCACGGGAGCTGGGTGTTCCCGTCGTGGCTGCATCTCAGCTCTCGCGCGCGGTTGAGCAACGAACCGACAAACGGCCCATGCTGTCCGATCTGCGCGAGTCTGGCTCATTGGAGCAGGATGCTGACGTGGTGATGTTCATCTATCGTGATGACATGTATCATCCGGAAACTGAGCAACAGAACATTGCTGAAGTGATCGTCGCGAAGCATCGGAACGGCCCTACGGGCGTCGTACAGCTCTTCTTCAGGAAACGGCTGGCGCAGTTCCTCGATGCCGAAATGCGGCCTCCACCGGTCGGCCTTGCCTGACCTTGGGGATTCGGCTGGCTGGTGGGACACACGGGACCGCCCGGAGAGTTCGTATCGGGTCACTAGGAGGTAGAAGGGTGGATCTTCTCAACGTCAGGAAGATATGGGATGCCGCGCCCCATAGCGCGTTCACCGACCTGGCGCGGTTCGGCGATGCGTGGTTTTGCACGTTCCGTGAGGGAGAGGCGCATGTGTCTCCCCATGGTGCACTTCGCGTCATCTCGTCGTCGGATGGCGTGAAATGGAGCTCTATGGCACTGCACACATCGGAGACCGGCGACCTGCGGGATCCAAAGCTCTGCATCACACCCAGCAGCCGGCTGATGCTCTGTGCAGCGTCAGCCCTTCACCAGCCGGCTCCCGCCAGTCACCAGTCAGTGGTCTACTTTTCAGATGATGGAAGGGCATGGGATGGCCCGGTGGCCGTGGGGGACCCTGGGTTCTGGATCTGGCGTGTAACGTGGCACCTGGGAATGGCGTATGGCGTGGGCTACGAGCGATCCGCGCGGGGTGGCGGTCGGGTGCGGCTGTACCGCAGCACCGACGGACAGCGTTTTGACGTGCTCGTGGAGACTCTGTGCGATGCCGGATTCCCGAACGAAGCAACATTGCGTTTCCTTGATGATGACACCGGTCTGTGCTTGTTGCGGCGGGAACAGGATACGCGGTCTGCGCTCCTTGGTATTGCCCGCCCCCCCTACCAGGCGTGGCGGTGGCTGGACCTGGGAGTCCAGGTCGGTGGGCCAAACCTGATTGTGCTTCCCGATAGACGCTGCCTGGTGGGTGGACGGCTTTATGAGGGTTGCCAGCGCATGGCACTGTGTTGGCTGGACCACAAGCTGGGCGTGACTCGTGAGGCGCTCGCATTGCCGTCTGGTGGAGACTGCAGCTACCCGGGGTTGGTATGGTACGGGGATACTCTTTGGGTGAGTTACTACTCATCACACGAGGGGAACGCTGCCATCTATCTGGCACGCGTTGCGGCATAGCGGTGGACTAGGATATCAGATATGCGTGTATTTGCCGGTTTTCCCGCTGGCAGGAGTCCTACGGTTGCTCTGCCTGAGTCCATCTTCACCGATCTCATCCCTATGATCGACGACCTGGCGGAGCTGAAGCTTACCTTACTGATCCTCTGGCGTCTCGGTCGTCAACATCGTCAGGTTCGGTATGTCCGGCACGAGGATATTCTGCAGGACAAAGAGGTGCTGTCCGCGTTGGGAGGCGGTTCGCTGGTCGATCTCGAATGTACGCTCCAGAGGCTTGTGGACCGGGGAACGCTGCTGTACACGACGATCACAACAGGGGACGGGGAGTGCGGCGTCTATTTCGCGAATTCGGCCAAGGGCCGGGCGGCTGTCGCCGAGATCGGTCAGGGCGAATGGCCAGAGGCGGTGGAAGTGGCTGGTAGACCGAGTATATTCGAGCTCTATCATCAGAACATCGGTGTACTCACGCCACTGCTTGCCGACGAGTTGCGCGATGCGGAGCGATCCTATCCGCCCGAATGGATTGAGGATGCATTCCGCGAAGCTGTTGCGATGAACAAGCGTAGTTGGCGGTATGTGCGGGCCATACTTGAGCGGTGGGCCGCTGAAGGCAGAGGGGATGAAGCAGATAGGCGAGGTGACGAAACTGATCGTCGACGCTACATCGAAGGCGAGTACGGCGAGTTCATCCAGCACTGATGGACCGCCCGAGCCGGAGACTGTGTGTTCGCTGTGCAACGGAATTGGGTACCTGCGTTCGGGAGCTCCAATTGACCATCCGGACTTCGGGAGGCTGATTCCGTGCAGGTGTCGACTCGCTAAGATAGCGGAACAGCGTGCAGCGACACTGCGCTCTGAGAGCGATCTGGACGTGCTCGGACGTATGACGTTCGACTCGTTCGTGCCGGAAGGACACGGGCTTTCGCCTGACAAGCGGGCGAATCTGCGCTGGGCCTTCGAGGAGGCTGTGGAGTTTGCCCAGGGGCCCGAGGGGTGGCTGGTTCTTCGAGGAGGGTACGGCTGCGGAAAGACCCACTTGGCGGCGGCCATCGCCAATGCCTGCATAGATCGTGGAGATCCCGTGTTGTTTACGACAATCCCGGACCTTCTGGATCACCTTCGAGCTGCGTTCTCACCAACGAGTGACGTGCGCTATGATGCACGGTTTGAGAACGTGCGGACCGTTCCTTTGCTCATCCTGGACGACCTGGGAACGGAGAGCAGCACTCCGTGGGCTCAGGAGAAGCTCTTTCAGATCATCAACTATCGATACAACGCGCGTCTGCCGACTGTGATCACGACGAACCATGAATTGGAGGATATCCCGCTGAGGCTTCGCTCTCGCATTGTCGATCTGGGATTGAGCAAGATTGTCTCGATCGCTGCTCCTGACTATCGTCGCGCGGGTATCGATCAGGACCAGTCTGACCTGAGCAGCCTGACGCTGCACTCGGAACAGCAGTTTGAGACGTTCGATCTGCGAAAGGGCGAGATCTCACAGGATGAGTATGAGAACCTGGCGCGCGTCGTTCAGGTTGCGCAGGAGTTTGCGAGACAACCGCGTGACTGGCTCATTCTTGCCGGAACGTATGGAACCGGCAAGACACACATTGCCGCAGCCATAGCCAACCAGCGAATGGCGGAAGGGCACCCTGCGCTCTTCGTTGTTGTTCCCGATCTCTTGGATCACCTACGTGCATCGTTCAACCCTCAGACGCTGGTGTCGTTCGACAAACGCTTTGAGCAGGTGCGGCGCACACCGTTGCTCGTACTGGATGATCTAGGCACCGAATCTGCCACGCCGTGGGCGCGAGAGAAGCTCCATCAGATCTTTGATTACCGCTACAACGCTCGTCTGCCCACGGTGATCACCACCGCAACGCCAATCGAGGAACTCGACCCCCGTCTGGCGACACGTATGCTCGACGTCAGTCGTTGCACTTTGTTCGCGATCGTGGCTCCGCCATATCGGGGCGGGGCCATCCAGCGCCGGTCCGGCCGGCGCCGTCGGTAACGGAGAGGGCTGTGCTGGGTACTGGATTCTTGTACGATCCCGAGTTTCTACGTCACAACTCGCCTGGACATCCGGAGAGCGCGCAGCGACTGAGTCGGGTCTGGCCTGTGCTGGAAGAAGGCGGCGTGCTCAACCGCCTGGTCCGGATCCCAGCTCGCAAAGCTTCCCAGGAGGAACTGCTGGCGGTTCACACAGCGAGCCATCTCGAAACTATCAAACGCGCTTCGTTGGGCGCTGGTCGCTATGTCGACGTTGATACCTACGTTGTCAACGGTAGCTATGATGTGGCCGTCCTCGCCGCAGGAGGTACGATCGATCTGGTTCAGGCCGTGTTGTCGGGTGAGATCTCCAACGGGTATGGCCTTGTCCGACCTCCAGGCCACCATGCCACCTCGGCCCGTGCGATGGGCTTCTGTCTGCTCAATAACGTGGCACTGGCAGCGCGGGCGGCCCTTGCCCATAGGCTGGTCAGGCGAATCCTCGTCGCTGACATCGATGTGCATCATGGAAATGGCACACAGGAGGTCTTTGCCTCCGACCCGGATGTATTCTACTTCTCGGTGCATCAGTATCCTCACTATCCAGGTACAGGTCATTGGCGTGAGACGGGTGAGGGAGTCGGAGAAGGCACTGTACTCAACGTTCCTCTTCCGGCGGGAGTCGGTGACAGGGGGTATGCGCGCGTTATCGATGAAGCACTGTGGCCTGTGGCCACGAGATTTGATCCGGACGTGCTTCTTGTGTCGGTGGGCTACGACGCGCATTGGCGCGACCCATTGGCGGCCATGAATCTCACTCTCACGGGCTATGGCGCGCTGCAGGCTCGGTTGGTCCAGATGGCTTGTGAGCTATGCGAAGGTCGTATCGTGTTTGTTCTGGAGGGTGGATATGATCCTGATGTGCTGGCATGGGGCGTTCTCAACGCGCTCAAAGCATTGTGCGGAGACGGGGTCTGTGGGGAACTTGCTGACCCTGTGGGTGCGTCGCCGCGCGGTGAACGCGAGGTGGACGCGCTGCTAAGCACGATCAGACGATTGCACAGGGTCGATTGACTTTTCCTACAAGGCGTAGCATAATCGCTATGGTAACAGGTATCGGGACGCGTCCACTGGAAGGATCGCACTCGGAGGGAGGTCTCACGTGACTGACATATCCCTGCAAAGCTACGGTGAGTTGATTCAGGCCACGATTCAGCAGGGCAGGTACGCGGAAGCTGTGGCACACGGCAAGCAGATCCTCAAGTTCCATCCCAAGCATGTTTCCACATATCGGCTCATGGCCGAGGCTATGCTGGAAGCTGGCCAGGATGAACAGGCGGAAGATCTCTTTCGCCGCGTGTTGAGCGCCGATCCGGAGGATATGGTGGCCTGGGTCGGAATCAGTGAAGTGCACAGCCGTCGTGGCGAATTGGATGGAACGATCTACTGTCTCGAACGGGCGTTCGAGCTAGATCCGAACAACCGGATTCTCGATGAGCAACTGCGGCATCTGTATGGACGGCGCGACGGCCTGACGCCCGAACGCGTCGGACTGACGCGTGCGGCATTGGCGCGGTTATACCTGAGGGGCGATCTGCTGTCCAGGGCCATCGCGGCGCTGCGCACGCTCGTTGAGGAGTGTCCCGATCGCGTGGACTTGAGGGTTGCGCTTGCCGAAGCGTACTGGCGTGACGAGCAACGCCTTGAGGCGGCCGATGCCTGCCAGAAGGTCCTGAACGATCTTCCATTCTGCCTGAAGGCAAATCTGATCCTCGCGGATATCTGGACGCGCAGTGGGCGTGACGAGGTCCAGTTCTACGTGCGACGAGCTGAAGCGCTTGACCCCACCGGGGAGGTGGCGAAAGGGCTGCTGGGCTCGAATTCTGTCTTGCCCGAGCGATCCGTAGTTGTCCCGATACTGGACTACGGTGCGCTGGTTGACGCTGAGTTGCCAGAATGGGTAGCGGATCTTGAGGCAGCGGAGGCTGCCCGGCTGCCCGAGACAGATCTTGAGCTGGCCGACACTGGGGCCCCCCTCCAGGCGGAAATCGAGCTGCCTGCGTGGCTTCAGAAGATGTCACTTGCCGAGGAGTCCGGTGAGATGTTGGCTGAGCTCGATCAGGCTTCGGCCGTTCAGGAGTCCCTTGAGGCCATATCAGAGACCAGCGCCTCGCCGGTGTCGGAGGATGTCGAGGTGGAGTCTGAGCCTGAGGGACTGCCTCTTGGGGACGAGGAACAGGAGCTCATCGAGTTAGAGGAGCTCACCTTGGATGCGCGGACAGCGGAGGTTGAGGGAGATGGTGAGGTCGTAGGGTGGGCCGAGCTCGCTGAGATAGCTGAGAGCGAGGAAGCGGAAGCTGTGCCTGAGGGCGCTCCGGACTGGCTGATAGGGATGGCTTCGGATGAGGAGACATCGGAGGCTGAGGGAGCTAGTGAAGCCGCGGGGTGGGCAGAGCTCGCTGAGGTAACCGAAGGCGAGGAAGCGGAGGCTGTGTCTGAGGGCGCTCCGGACTGGCTGATAGGGATGGCCTCGGATGAGGAGACAGCGGAGGCTGAGGGAGATAGTGAGGCCGTGGGGTGGGCCGAGCTCGCCGAGGTAACCGAAGGCGAGGAAGCGGAGGCTGTGCCTGAGGAGGCCCCCGATTGGCTGGTGGGGATCACACCAGATGTGCAGAGAGCGGAGGCAGAGGGAGATAGTGAGGCCGTGGGGTGGGCCGAGCTCGCCGAGGTAACCGAAGGCGAGGAAGCGGAGGGTGTGTCTGAGGAAGCCCCGGATTGGCTGACGGAGATCCTTGCGGGCGGGCGAGCGACAGAGGTTGAGCGAGAGGCGGAGGAGCAGGATTGGGCGAGCATTACCGAAGACGAGTCCCAGCTTCCTGTCAGGCCGACTTCTGAGGTGGAACAGCAGGCCGATACTGAGATCCCGGACTGGTTGCTGAGCGAGAGCGAGGAACCAGCGGAGACGGTCGAGATATCTGATTGGGTTGAGGAGACGGAGGACCAGCTCAGGGGGGAACGATCCGTGCGGAGTGATGACGAGGCGCCTTCTTCACCGGACTCAGTCGCTGTCCGAGATCGAGAGGAGCTCGAGACCAAAGCGGAAGATCTCGCACCGGCTCGCGCGATCTCGACGGGAGTGCCCGACTGGCTAGCGGGTCTGGCGCCTGAGGTATTTGGCGGCGAGGAGGCCGAGCCTCCCGAACCCCCGGTCTCCGCAGAGCTGCCTGAGTGGCTGGCCATTCTGCATGCGCAGGCCGATGAGGAGGCCGAACTGCCGGACGAGGTGCCGCCAACAAAGATGCCATCCTGGCTCGAGGACGCCGAAGGCGTGCCGTCCGGTGATGACGCGTTGGCCTGGCTCGAATCATTGGCGGCCGGCAAGGAAGACGAACTGGCTGAGCGTGCTGCGGCCGAGGGCGAAGCGCGTATGGCCGGGATTATGGGACGACCGGCGGAAGTATCGGACGGTCTGTCGCGAGAACCCGAGGTTCCGGTAGACGAGACAGCTGTCGAGGCAGGTGGTGCGCCGGAGAGTGTTGTGGCAGGCGTCCCGGAGACAGGGCTTCCTGAATGGTTGATGGAGGACCGGGTGCCATCGGGTGATGAGGCGCTTGCCTGGCTTGAATCACTCGCTGCAGGCCGTGAGGAGGAACTGCAAGCTCGGGCGGTCGCCGAGGGCGAGGCACGTATGGCTGCGATCATGGGGCGCCCGACGGCCGAAGTGTCAGAAGCGGAGACGGAGGACGTCACCGCTGTTGATCAGGGCGCGTCGGTCGAGGCTGAGCCGGAAGGGGAGTCGCCGGCGACTGTTGAGGCTGCACTGGTTGAGGAGTCTGAGGAAACACCGGTTGTGGAGGAGGTAGAAGCCTGGGGATGGACGGCAATCGGGGTGGACGAGGGTGTCGCCGCGGTTGACGACGGAGTCCCCCTCGGAACGGAGGCACAGAGAGATGTCAAGGCAGCGGCGCCAGAGGCTCCCGGGGTCGAGGGGCCTGAGCCAGTGGCAGCTGATGAAGTTAAGTCACTTGCTGGCGAGTCCGTTCCAGTCAAGGCTGAGATATCAGGGGAGGCTGAGGTAACGGCGCCTGAGGCTGAAGCAGCCGGCGGGGAACCTGGAACCGTGCCAGTTGAGACGCTGGCAGCGGCTGAGGCGACAGGGCCGGCGATTGAGAGGGCGGCGCCGATCGAGGTAGAGGCGTCGGAGGCGGTCGAGGCAACAGCGGCAGAGATCGAGGCGTCCGAAGAGTACGCGGCAGCGCCGCTTCAGGCAGTCTCACTGGTATCGGAGACTGTGCCAGCGATCGAGGAGGATGAACCGGTAGAGGCAAAGGCGCCGGAGGAGGTCGAGGCAGCAGCGCCAGAGGCTGAGGCGCCCGAGGAGCCTGAGGCAGAACCGGTTGAGACTTTGGCAATGGCTGAGGCGGCGTCGATCGAAGCAGAGGTGTCGGAGGAGGGCGAGGCAGCAGCGCCAGAGGCCGGGGCGCCCGAGGAGCCCGAAGCCGTGTTGCTTGAGGCGCCGGCTGTGGCCGAGACGACGACACTGGCGATTGAGGAGGCTGCGTCGGTCGAAGTGGGGGCGCCGGAAGAGGTCGAGGTCGTGACGGCAATAACCAGTGAGGGCGAGGAGCCAGTGGTAGGGCCAGCCGATGCCCCGCTTGAAGCTATGCCTCTGGAACCAGAGGAAGAGGTTGTCGAGGTCGAGCAGCTTGAACCGGCCGAGCTGGAAGTGCCAGTTCGTGCCGCGGAAGCTCTGGCAGCGGCGATGACTGATGCACCTGAGCCGCCTGCGGCCGCGATCGAATCACTGAGGCGAGCGGTTGACCGCGATCGTCGGGATTACCCGTCGTGGCTGGAGCTTGGACGCCGCCTTTGGGATGCGGGAGATCAGCCCCAGTCGATGCGCGCATACTCACGCCTGATTCGCGCGGGAAAGCTATTGGATATCGTCATCCCGGATCTGGAGCAACGTGTCGCAGAGCGCCCGGGAGTCGAGGTACAGCAGATGCTGGGCGATGCGTATATGAAGGACGGCCGACTTAAAGAAGCGCTGCAGACGTATCGTCGTGCACTGAACGATCTATGAGGCTTGGAGGACTGCACATTGGAGAGAACACTGATCATCATCAAACCGGACGCGGTTCAGCGGGGCTTGGTTGGCGACATCATCGCGCGTTTCGAGCGTCGAGGCCTCCGCATCGCGGCAATGAAGCTGATTCATATCGATGAAGAGCTCGCTTCGCAGCACTATGCGGTTCACAAGGGGAAGCCTTTCTACGCTCCTCTGATCCGCTACATCACATCCAGTCCTGTTGTTGTGATGGTGCTGGACGGGAGTCGCGCGATTGAGGTCGTCCGGCGGACCATGGGGTCGACAAACCCCGTCGAGGCTACTCCGGGGACGATCCGAGCTGACTATGGTCTGGAGATCGGACGGAACCTGGTCCATGGATCCGACGGCCCTGAGACGGCGGCGGCCGAGATTGCTCTCTACTTCTCTGAGAGCGAGGTCTTGCCGTACAAGCGTGCAATCGACGACTGGATCGCCGAGTAGAGCCGCCCCAAACGTGGGGTGCGATGGCGACAGATGACGAAGGGCGCTCGTAAGAGCGCCCTTCGTCGATGGATGATCACTCAGTAGTCTGGGTGGCGCGCTATCCCCGTGTCGCCTACTGAATGCGCACGATGATCTTCCCGTCTCGCCAGAGGCCTTCCAGATCGTAGTACCTGCGCGCCTCGTGCGAGAACAGGTGGATTACCACACTGCCGTAATCGAGCAGAATCCAGTCACTGCTTGCGTCACCCTCTACGCGCAAGGGTCTGACGCCCAGGGAATGTTTCGTGCTGGCGGTGATCTCGTTCACGATGGCCCGCTTCTGCCGATCGCTGGCCACACTGCTGATGATGAAGTAGTCCGCAATGAGCGAGACGTCGCGGATGTCCAGCAGTATGGTATCCTCGCCTTTCTTCTCCGCGATAGCGTCGGCGATGTGCCGCGCAAGCTCCAGGGGTTCCAGTGTCACACCTCCTTGATCTCTGACTGTTGCGCTACTGTGTCCATAGTTCTGCGATCTCATGGGTTGACTGGGCGGCTGCCAGCACAACCATCAAACGTATTCGGGCTTTCTGGCCGCTCAGTTCGTCAGCAAAGAGGCAGCCCAGGCCTGCCAGAGTGCGGTAGGCGCCCTTGTAGCCGTACTCATCTCCCAACGGTCCGGACGGGCACCGACTGGCAATGACAACAGGCAGGCCCTGTGCTCTTACCTGCTCGATGGCCGATACCCACCAGGGTGGAACACGACCCGATCCGAATGCCTCGATTACGATGCCGCGCATTCCCTGCGTCACCAGGCAATCCAGGATCTCCGCCTGCTGTCCCACACAGAGCTTGATGAGCGTTACATTGGGTTCCAAACCCTGCCAGGGGAGCACGGAGCGCCGCGTGCGCCCGGCGATCCTGATCGTGTCGAACGCGACTCGTCCCAAAGGGCCCCATCCGGGTGACTGAAACGTGGCAGGGCTGAGCGTGTGCATCTTCGTCACGTGACGGGCTGCGTGGATCTCGTCGTTGCAGACCACAACAGCGCCCAGTCCTCGCGCTTCGGTGGACGCTGCCACACGAATCGCTGACTCGAGATTTGCCCGCCCTTCATATCCCAGGTCTGATTGGGTCCGCATCGCGCCCGTCAGCACGATGGGCTTGTCGCCTGGCACGGTGGCGTCAAGAAGGTACGCTGTTTCCTCCATCGTGTCCGTGCCGTGCGTGACGACGACACCGCATACATCCGGTTCGTCGATCAGCATCCCCACGCGGTTGCGGATCGTCCACAGTGTGTCGATGCCGTGATGTGCGCTTGGCATCGGGCCGATCTGCTCCAACGTCACCGCTGGCGATTCAGGGGGTAGGGGAGGGATAAATCCCTCCGTCTCCATATCAGGGACTGCACCGCCGGCGGATTCGCTGAACCGCATGGCGATGGTGCCTCCTGTCGCCAGGAGTGCTACATGCGGTGCCTGCGTCGAAGCGAGTGTTTGTTGCGCCCTGTTACCGTGCACGGGTATTACTCCTTGTATGGCATCTTAGCTCACAGCTTGAGCGATACCACCTGCGACACTCCGTCAGTGCTGATGGAGACGCCATAAATCGTCTCTGCAGATTCGACCGTTCCGCGGTTGTGTGTGATTACGATGAACTGCGTCTTCTCCGCCATCTCCTCGAGAACGAGGCGGAACCGGCCAACATTCGCTTCGTCCAACATAGCGTCCACCTCATCAAGCACGCAGAAAGGAGTCGAGCTCACACGCAGGAGCGCGAATAGGAGAGCCACAGCGGTCAGGGCGCGCTCACCACCGGACAGCATCCCGAGACGCTGAGCGCGCTTGCCCGGAGGTCGAGCGATGATCTCTACACCGCTGCGCATCAGATCCTGAGGTTCTGTCAGTTCTAGTCGCGCCGATCCACCCTTGAACAGTGTCGCGAATAACTCCGAGAAATGGGTGGAGACTGCATCGAATGTCTCGCGAAAGGCTGTCTCGATCAACGTGTCCAGTTCCTCGACGGCGTCACGGAGCTTGCTCGATGCCACTTCAAGGTCGTGCATCTGTTCGTTGAGGAACTCAAAGCGATCGCGCGCTTCAGCATATTCCTCGGGTGCATTTGGATTCACCGTTCCGAGCCGGTTCATCCGAGCCTTGAGTCGCTTGATCTCATCCTCGATGCCATCCGGCAGGATCTCGACTATCGGCAGTCGAGAAACGAATGGTTGAAGTGGCAATGGCGTCTGTGCAGTGACACGCTCAACGAGCTCCAGCTCCACCAGGCCCAGGTCTTCCTCGATGCGCCGCGCCAGCAAGTCAAGTTCATCCTGATGTCGCGCAACCTCCAATTCAGCCTGTCCGTAGCGCAGCTCTGCCGTGCGGATCTTCTCCTGCGTCTGTCGTCGAGCGTCCTCGAGACGTGATGTGGACTCGGTGACTTGGACCATCTCATCCTCGGCCGGCCCAATGTGGCCGCGCAGTGTGCGCAAGTGCTGCTCCAGGTCCATTGCCCTGGCGTTGAAGTCGTCTAGCTGGATGGAAATCGACTCTTGCTCGGCGCCGAGTTCTGCGAGACGGCGCTCGCGAGCGGCAATCTGAGTGTCGTGTCGCTCAAGAAGTCCACGCTCTCTCTGGACCTGCGCCTCCTGGCTGCGGAAGGCCTCGGTCGCGACGGCGACGTCCGTGCGAATCACGGACACGGTCTCGCGTTCAAAGTGCGTTGCTGCCTCCATCGCTCCCGTCGCTTCCCGAATGACCGTCTCAAGCTCGCGCTCGAGTCCGGCAATCTGTTGTAGCTCGAACTGGATATCGCGTTCACAGCGGGCGCATGCCGCCTGTGCGCTGACGAGCTCTGGGGATGTCTCTTCATCGCCCCAATCTGTGGTCTGTGAGGACTCGAATCCATCTGGTGAAAGGCATTCAGCGTCCGGACCAGGGGACGAGGCAAACCTGGCGATCAACTGGTCACGCTCAGCCTTGAGATGAAGTGCCCGATCGTGGGTGTCTCGGCCGCGCTGGCGCAACTCGTTGAGCAGAGTCTGTTCCCGTCTGAGCGTAGCCTGTTGGCTGCGCAGACTCTCACGCGCAACAGCGACCTGGGTGTTGGCCTGGTTCAGCTGTTCCTGTTCAGCGCGGAGCACTGCTTCGTGGTCGGCTTCGACCCGGCGATGCAGTGCTCTCAGGCGGCCCTCCAGCGTGTTCTTGTGCTCCTGTAACTGCTGGTTCTGGGCTTCGATCCTCGCGTACTCTGCTCGTGCTCGTTCGATATCCTCTGGGAGCTTGCGTTGGAGGCGTTCAGTGACCAGGACGTCGCCGCTTCCGGTCCGACCGACGGTGATTGCACCATTGGAGCGGATCACAATGCCTGTGGATGTTGTGCAGCAGCTTCCCGGCGGCAAGAGAGGCAACAGGGCTCTCAACTCGATCACGTCGGCGACGAGGGCAACCTGCCCGAGAATGGCCTCAACTATGGGGCGTACTGGGGCGTCACACGTAACGACATCAGCCGCGCGCAGTGAACTTGAGGGGAGTCTGTGGCCCGAGTTCACACTGTCCATGGCCAGAAGAGTCACTCGGCCCCCGTCCGCCGCTACAATCTCCTGTGCACGGCTCACCAGCTTCGAGCTCTCCAGAACCACGGCCTGCAAGTCATCGCCGAGCGCTGCCTGGATAGCGAGCTCCCATTCGACGGGCACATCCATCAACGAAGCAAGCGGCCCCAGAACACCCGGCAGGTCTTCGCGCAGCACAGCCTGCACGCCCACAGCATAGGCAGCCCACGACTCGTTCATCCGGGTCAGGGCCTCGTGCTCGCCGATCAGGCGAGCCAACTCGGCGCGTGCTGACTCCAGCGTCTTGCCTGACACCCGGAGCTGGTCCTGATTGGTCCTGATCTCGGTCTCGACGGCAGCCATGTGCGGGTCAGGTTCAGGCGTCTGCTTCTGTGCGACTGCCCATTGGTTCTCCAGGTTGGCCACACGTGTTGTCTGACTGGTGAGGATCGCCTCAAGCTCCTGGACCCCTTCTCGGGCCTGATCGACTCGTTGCTGCTGTGTCTCGATCTGTTGGACCAGCGGCTCGAGGCTGACCAGCGTTTCCTCATATCGCTGCTCCAGGTAGGTGGCGCGTTCGAGAGCGACTGCTCGCTCGTTCTCAAGTCTCGAGACCTCACGCTGTGCTGCGGCGAGGGCCTGATTCAGTCGGTCGAGCTTGGCTCGCCTCTCACGGATCTCGTGCTCTACCTCGGCACGGCGCTGCTGTGGTTCGCTAGCTTTCTGACGCAAGGACTTCCACTCGACCTCAACCCGCTCTAGGTGTTCCTGTCGTTCGGCCATGCGCTGCTGCAGTTCCTGCGCCTGAGACTCGACCTGCGCGATTCGCTGGAGCTGGCTCTCCCGTTGCGTGTGAGCCGCATCGAGCTCTGCCTGTAGCTCCGCCTGACGTGCGGTGAGGAGTCGCGCGCGTTCTTCCGCCACGGCCAGTTCCCGCCGCGTCTCGTCTGCGCGAGCATGGAGCTGGGCGCTTTGCTTGTGCCAATCCTGGAGCTTTGCCCGCAAAGCACTCTCACGCTCCCGGAGCAGGTTCATCTCTCGATCCTGCGCTTCAGATTCGAGCCGGTGTTCGCTCAGCCGGGCCTCAAGCATATCCGAACGCTCACGGGCACGGCGGAGTGCGGTTTGCTGAGCCCCAGAACGATAGCCGTACCAGGTATACTGCAATCGTTTCAGGTGAGCGGCCAGTCGGCGGTATTCTTCCACGCGCTCGGCTTCTTGCTCAAGACGACGAACCCGGGGGGCAATCTCGTTGGAGATATCCTGCACGCGCTCGACATTGCGCTGGGTGTCGTCCAGGCGCGACAGTGTTTCCTCGCGGCGAGCACGGTACAGGCTGATTCCAGCAGCGTCTTCGAAGAGTGCACGTCGCTCTTGAGGTCGGAGCGACAAGGCTGCGTCAACCATGCCCTGACCGATGATGGCATACCCACCTTGGCCCAGTCCGCTTTCAGCGAGAAGCTCGCCGATGTCCCGAAGCCGTACGCGCGACCCGTTGAGCAGGTATTCGTTATCCCCAGAACGGTATGCGCGTCGCGTGATTGTGACCTCACTGAACTCGATGGGTAGTGCGCCATCCCCGTTGTCCAGATTGAGGATCACCTCCGCCATACCGGCCTGCGATCGGCGGCGTCCCCCAGCGTAGATCATGTCGCTGGAGGAACGACCTCGCAGACTGCGCATGCTCTGCTCACCGAGCGACCAGCGGATGGCGTCAGCGATATTGCTCTTCCCTGATCCGTTGGGGCCGATGATGGCTGTGATGCCCTCGGAGAAGAGAAACTCGGTTTTCGTGGCGAAGGACTTATAGCCCTGCAGGGTGAGGTTTTTCAGCCGCATACATGTCCAATCAGGAGGACCGCTGAGCGCTTCTGCGCCCACGCAAGGCGCAGTATACCCCGCTTGGGCGCAGATTGCAAATCTGGCCGCGACGGGTATAATCCGCCAGGAAGCCTGAGTGGATGTCACCGTCGCTGGGCAGTGAGTGCAGACCGTTGGCCGATAGCGGTGTGGATCTGTCCTTATGTCGGCCCTTGCCTCCGTGTGACAGAGAGTATTGGTCAGACACTGTGGATAGAGTAACACGACGCAAGTTTCTGGGACAGATATCGGGCTGCGGTGGGATGCTGGTCCTGTCCGCGGCGGGTGGCGTGGGCTATATGTCCGCGGTGGAGCCGCGCCGTCTGGTGCTCGAACGCGTCGACGTGCGAGTCGAGACATTACCCTCAAGACTGGGCGGGTTCAGGATCGTGCAGCTCTCGGATATTCACTGTGGGCCCGATGTGCGTGCGCAAGACATCGCGCGGGCGGTGAGCATGAGCATCGATCTGGAGCCAGACCTCGTTGTCCTGACGGGTGACTATGTCTATCAGTCGGCCTCGTATGCGGATGCGTGTGCCGGGGAGCTAGCTCCACTGGCGCGGGCCACCCAAGCCCTGGCCTGTCTCGGCAATCACGACTGTCGTCGTGGCGCCGTGAAGGTTGCTGGAGCCTTAACTAAGGCGGGGATTGTGGTGCTGCGCAACGAAGCGAGGTGCGTGCGTGACGGCCTGTGGGTCGGTGGTCTGGACGATGCACTGGTCGGATGGCCCAACGTGAACAGAGTACTCCGCCAGGTCCCGTCCGATGCGACGCTCCTTGTCCTGGTGCACGAACCGGATTACGCTGATGTGGTTGCGGCAACCGGTCGGGTTGCGCTACAGCTCTCCGGTCACTCGCACGGTGGTCAGGTACGTATCCCCCTCGTAGGCGCCCCGGTTCTGCCGATTCTTGCACGGAAGTATCCTGCTGGTCTGTACGACCTTGGCCAGATGCGGCTGTACGTCAATCGGGGGGTAGGCCTCACACGCCCGGCCATACGCTTCAACTGCCGGCCTGAGGTTACCCTGATCACGCTGCTGTCACCTGAATGATCGACCCGAGGTGTACTGCTGCTCAACCGCGGGCTGCGGTAGAGCGAGCGGGGGCAGCACTGTGGCGATTGTGACGGCGATCACGGCCGTGTGTCAGCGCGCCCTAGTCTTGCTGCACTTGTCGCCAGGCGACTTGCGCTGCGGCCTGCTCCGCGACTTGCTTGCTGTTTCCCACGCCTCTACCCACGGCGTCGCCGTTGAGCAGGACTTCGGCGACGAAGGTCTTGGCGTGGTCAGGTCCTGACTCTTCGACAATGCGGTAGCTCGGTGTGACTCCCAGTTCGGCCTGGCTCCATTCCTGGAGACGGCTCTTCGCATCCCAGTCAGTCTGCGCTGCCAATATCGCATCCGCGTGCGACGCCAGCAGCGGCTCCGCGAAGGTGCGCACCGGTGCCAATCCGCCATCTAGATACAGCGCGCCGATAACCGCCTCAAACGCGTCGCAGAGATTGGCGTCCCGCCTGCGCCCACCGGATGCCTCCTCTCCACGTCCGAGCCTCAGCGCCCGGTCAATTCCGACCTTGCGGGCGAATGAGGCGAGCATCCTGGTGCGCACCAGTGCAGCACGCAGACGCGTCATCCGACCCTCATCAAAAGATGGGTACCGATGGTACACCCAACTAGCGGAGACGAAATCGAGCACGGCGTCGCCCAGGAATTCCAGGCGCTGATTGTCCTCACCTCCATAGTCAGGGTGCTCATTCGCAAACGAAGGATGGGTCAGTGCCTGCAGTAGTAGTCCCTGGTTCCCAAATCCGTGGCTAAGCTCACTCTCGACTCGACCTAGATCCACGGATTCGACTTCTGACCCGGGCGGGGTGGGGGGCTGATTGTTGAGGGACGCCTTGGACATCTGATCTCTAACCTTGGCGGGAAAGCCTCTTCTCAGCACGCAGCTCCCCGGTGAGACGGACTCGGAACCGAATCAGATCTCGGAATGCGCGGAGGATGACTCGCACATTGGCGCCAGTCGCCTCTCCAGCGACGCGCGGCAGGTGAGTGACAGGCACTTCAGCGATGCGGTAGCCACGGGCACGTGCCCCGGCCAGTAACTCGGTGTCGATCATCGCCCCATCTGACTCCACCGGCACATGCTCAATCACCTCGCGTCGAATCAGCTTGAACCCGCAATCGATGTCACGGCACAGGTAACCGAACAGCACGCGGACGACCAGATTCCAGCCCAAAGCGTTGAGTTTGCGGACTAGATGATCCTGTCGATCGGCACGGTATCCTGAGACGATGTCCGCCTGTGAGATCTGATCGAGGAAGCGGCTGATCTCTCGGAAGTCAAACTGATTGTCAGCAGGAACGAAGGCAACCAGATCGCCGGTTGAAGCGGCAAAGCCTGCCTTGAGTGCACCACCGTATCCACGATTGGGGAAATGCTCCACCAAGCGAAGGTTTGGGACCTCGGGTATCATCTCGCGGACGACGTCGCCAGTTCCATCCCGGCTACCGTCATTAACGACGATGATCTCGTAGTCCGCACCAATGCCTTGTGCCACAGATGAAACGTGCTCGACGGCTCTACGAACGTTTGGCGCCTCATTGTACGCTGGGAGAAACACTGACAAGGTGGTCATTCCGGCTCCATTCGGTCGGGAACTGACTTGACGGGACTGGACGATCATCCCCAATCTGACTGCATTATAGCACGCTTCACACCAGTCACCAGTTGCTGATGCCGGCTGGCGCGCGGGTAAGCGGGCTCGTCTTCCTGTGGCACTTCAGGTGGTCTCAGCCGGAACCTGTATCAGTGGGGCCGCCTACACTGATTCGCGGAGTTGTGGTAGCATGCCGAAATTGTGCTCTCCGGTATCGAGACTGTGGGTGCGGTTCGAGACAGACGGGCGCAGGGGAGCACTGTCGCGATTATTCCTCAGGGAGGACGAACCATTCATGGGCGTGGTAGTTCACGATGTCCCCTTGCCAGATGAAGTGCTGACTGAACTGGGGGTGCAGAGATATGTCCAGATCGATCATGAGAGCTGGGCGGCCTCACAGTCCAGCTTTCCCGAAGGTGGAGTGGACTTTCTCCAGGATGCCTATCTGCTTAGCTATATCTCGCTGCTCCGTTTGCCGAAGGATCTGATCGAAGCCTTCTTCTCGGTGTTCAGGACACTGAGAGCAAGCCCCGCAGCCCAGCGGTGGGTGTGGTACTGTCAGTTCGTGTTTGCGCAGCAGTCGGGTGAGACGGTAACGCGGGTCTGCAGTCACTGGCCAGAACTGACTAGCCTGCTCGGGGAGCATGCGCCGATGTTCACTGCTGTGGTCGCT
Organism: Chloroflexota bacterium; assembly: GCA_012514315.1. Lineage (GTDB taxonomy): Bacteria > Chloroflexota > Anaerolineae > B4-G1 > B4-G1 > JAAZAN01. The sequence continues at coordinate 33,721 of JAAZAN010000205.1, read as the reverse complement.
CTCTCGGCTCTGCCGAGGATGGTTGCGTTGTATCGAGAGAAGGGGCTACCGGACTCGATCCTGCGGGACACATTGTCCGACTTCCTGATTGTGATGGAGGACTATCGAGATAAACATGCCGGGCGATGGGGGCTGAGCCTGATCGACTGGCTGTACTACCATTTTACGGGGAAGCTCTTCAAACTTGGGCGTCTGCAATTCAAGCCAGGCACGTTCGGCCAGGACATCCGCGTATTCCGACAGAATGGCGCCGACGAGGTCCGGGTGCTCTCGGGCGATGGGGTGGCGTACGATCAGCGCGGGCTGCGCATTCCGGCGGATAAGGAAGACTCTGGCCTAGGGGTGTGGCGGGCGACGCTTACCCTGGAGCCGGGTGTCGCGTGCGGCCATCCCTTGACGACGGACGCGGTCTGTCAACGTCAGATGGTCAGGTTATCGCTCGATGAATGGGATGAAGTGTTGGCAAGAGGCGCGAAGATCCTGGAAGTGCACATTCCAAAAGGGGACAGACTGACCAGCAAATCCTGCTGGGAGTCATACAACTGGGCAGTGCAGTTCTACGCCGATCTCTGTCCTGAGACCCGTTTCATGGCGCTCACGTGTGAGTCATGGATACTGGATCCGCAGCTCAGGCGGATGCTGTCGCCTTCAGCCAATATCGTCAGATTCCAGAACGACTATCATCAGTATCCCGTTCCCTTCATCTCTGACGGTGACGATATCTTCGACTATGTCTTTGATGGACGACCGGCAGATCTAGCCACAGCACCCCGCGACACGAGGTTGAGACGGGCTGTTCTGGACCACCTTGCCGCCGGCGGCTGGATGCAGTTCTCCGGCGGATTTATGTTGCTGGATCCCGACACTGGCCGGCTGATCCCGCGCCGCCGTGGGTCGACTTGCTGAGGCGCCTCCAGTTGGCGCTGCGGGTTACGGGTCGACGATACCGGTGGACCGAGTGTCTCGACAGTCTGTTGCCTTAATGCCGGAAGGCTAGTAGTAGACAATCTGCTCGGGGCCGATGTCGACGGCGAGGGCCAGTGCATCGAAGCTGCGCTTCATCAGCGCGAAGCGGATGTCACGGTACTCGGGGTGATCCCAGAGGTTTTCGAATTCCTCCGGGTCGTGCTCGAGATCAAATAGTTCACCCTCTTCGTGCCCGTGATAGACTACTAGCTTGTAGCGTCTGTCGCGGACCATCGTGGCGTACGAACCCCGGATCTTCGGACTGTTCGGCGTGATGTTCAGCTCGATATCAGGTCGCTCAGCCGGGTTCAGTGTGTGGTAGTACTCTGATCGAACGAATTCGCGATGCGTGTGTGGATCAGCCGAACCGGTCAAAATGGGCAGTAGCGAGCGCCCTTGCATCCGGCTGGCGATGGGTAGATCGACAGCGTCCAGGAGCGTGGGGGCGACATCGATCAGTTCAACCAGCGCATCGCTGATCAGACCGCTGCAGAATCGCTCTGGCCACGACATGATGAGTGGTACGCGCACGAGCCCCTCGTAAAAGCGACACCCCTTGAGCAGCAGACCGTGGTCGCCAAGCGTCTCCCCGTGATCGCTAGTGAAGATGACGAGCGTGTTCTCACGCTGGCCGCTCCGCTCCAAAGCCTCCAGCATCCGACCGACATTCCAGTCGATCAACTCGATCATAGCATAGTAGGCCGCCTTGATCTCGCGCGCACCGAAGGTCTCGGGGTCGCGCGGAGCGGTCTGGAAGTCGACGCCCTCAAGGCGGGACTGAGCTGTCGGATCGGTGACGCGATATGATGGGGCTGGTAACTCGGCCGGATCGTAGCGGTCCAGATAGGATTGAGGCGGATTGAAGGGTGCGTGAGGATCGAAGCAGTTCACGCTCATAAACCAGGGTTTTGTACGTTGTTCCTGCACGAACTCAATTGCCATATCAGCACACCACGTCGACTGGTGCAGTTCTGGCGGGATTCTCTCGGGATGTCGATACATCTCCACCAGGTCGAAGCCTTGAGCGGCGACCCAGTCGGCATACGCGTGTCCATCGGGCCAGTCGGGCATCGGGTGATGGCTCCAATGGAAGACTCGGTAGCCGTCGTCACTGGGGCGGGGTTCGATGCGGCCTTGCGCCCCTGCAAGATGCAGCTTGCCTGCCAGTCCGCCATCATACCCGGCATCCGCCAGGAGCTTGGTCACCAGCGGCGCGGCCTCAGCCCAGTGGCTGTTCCCGTTGGTGCACGCGTGTACTGTGCTCGGGTACATTCCAGTCAGAAACGCTGCGCGACTGGGCGTGCAGATCGGCGTCTGACAGAAGGCGTGGGTGAACGCTACGCCCTCGGTCACCAGACGATCGAGGTGCGGTGTGTGAATGTGAGAGTTGCCCAGTGCGTTGATTGTGTCGTAGCGTTGTTGATCTGTGCAGATCCATAAGATGTTGGGCTGAACGGCATCGAAAGGCATACGAAGAGTGCTCCTTTGGCGGCGCCCACGTTGAGAGAATGCTCGCGCCGCGTCGCGCTCGCGCGGTTTCGCCACGATCCGCGACATCCCTCAGGCGCATAGGCGCTATATGCTGGCCGGCGGTGTCGGCCAATCCCAGATGATTGATGCTGTGTCAGATTGAGTCGAAATCGGTGGTCAATGCAACCAGAATATCGAGCCCTTCTGTCTTCGCTTGGTGAACCGGCAGCGGCCCGGTGGGCGGGAACTCAACCGGTTCGGCCAAGACCTCGCCTGTCTCCAAGTCGAACTGCGCCAGGTGGCATGGGCAGATGATGGTCGTGCCCTTCAGTTTGGCGTGCTCCATCGAGCACTCGCGGTGCGGGCAGCTATCATCTACGGCGTAGTACGTGCCTCCGATGTTGAGAACCAGCACCCGGATGCCCTCGACCCAGACCGACTTCCGTGCTCCCGGTGGAATCTCCGAAGTCCTCGCGACTTTGACAAAGTCTCCCATCTCAGCGACTCCTTCCCAATGGCTCGCTGGCCAGTGTAGTGTGATCGTCCACTGGCCTGATTATACGTGAGAATCGAGTGGGATCAAGTAGCCATCGAGTCAATGAACACGCCAGGTAGGTGGTCCTGCAGCGGCCGAAGCCCCTCCGGCAATGGTCGCGCCGACGATGCGTCGGTGGGCGCAGGAACCCGTACAATACGGTGCGTCGCATCGAACTGGCAGGTAGATTCGGGCTACTGCTGAATCATGCCAAGGCGATGCATCGGCGCAGACCGAGAGCTAGTGCGGCTAGGGTTGACAACTGGGTAGATATGATCCATAATCAGGCCATCTTCACAAGGAGGAGGTGGTGCTTATGGATAGTAACTTAGGCAAGCCGGTCCGGCTCCACCTCCTGGTGGGTTAGCCGGACCAAGAAAGGATGCGGCGCATCGCTCGGTGCGCCGCATCGCTTCACCTGACGTTCATCTCACTTCACGAGGAGCGCGGCTATGAAACCCAACCGGGAATACCTGGTGGTGGTCACGCTAATTCTAGCGGCGGTAGGGCTTGCGGCAGCCGGGGTAATGCTCAACCGACGCGAGGATCTGCCCGTCGCTGAGATCAGTAGTCGATGGTCCACATCGGCCCATGCCGACGCAACTTCCGTGTCATTCGTGCGATGGGACAACGACGACCCTGCGGTGATCCCCGTCTACTGTGCGCGATGTCACAGTACTTATGGGATGCTGGACTACCTGGGCGCCGACGGCAGCGAACCACGGGTTGTCGATCGGGAGGCCAAGACCGGAACCACGGTGTTCTGCGTCGCGTGCCACAATCCCGCGGCTGATCGTCTGACGAGCGTTGTCTTTCCATCGGGGCAGGAGGTGGATCGATTGGGCCCCGAGGCTAAGTGCGCCACCTGCCACCAGGGTCGGCAGTCTGCAGGTCAGGTGAACCAGGTCCTTGGTGGCGTGGCCGATGATGTGATCTCACCGGATCTATCGTTCATCAATGTACACTACGGCATCGCCGCGGCCACGAAGTGGGGCGCAGAGGCGCAGGTGGGCTACCAGTACGAGGGTAAGGCGTACTCAGGCTACTTCGGTCATGCTCAGGGGTTGAGCACGTGTGCGGAATGCCACGATGCTCACAGTCTACGGATCACGGCCGCTGAGTGCTCCCCGTGCCACCTGAACGTGGTCGAATTCGGTGATGTGCGCGATATCCGCACGAGCGCGCTCGACTATGATGGCGATGGGGACGTGGACGAGGGTATCCGAGATGAGCTGTTGACGCTGCATGATGCACTGTACGCTGCCATTCAGGCCTACGCGACAGAGGTAATCGGGACGCCCATCGTGTACGCCGACAGATCTCCTTTCTTCTTCATCGACACCAACGGCAATGGCCAACCCGATGAGGCAGAGATCAACGGCGGAAACGGCTACGCGACGTGGACGCCCAGGCTGGTCCGGACAACGTACAATTACCATTTCGTTGTACAAGATCGTGGAGCCTACGTGCACAACCCAACATACGCTCTGCAACTGATGTACGACAGCCTTGAGGACCTGGGTCAGCAGGTGAGGGTGGACCTGGAATACATGGTTCGCCCCGCGGTGAGCGACTGAGGAGGGCGTTGTGAAACGGAATGTGAGGATTGCGCTCTGGCTGTTCGCCTACTTCATCATGGTGTTCGGTCCGCTGTTTCTGCTTGTCCTTGCGCCCCGCCCTCCGCAACGCGAGTTTTGGCGCGACTTCTCCGTCGGCCTGGGATTCGCTGCGCTGACTCTCCTGGGGCTCCAGTTTGTGCCGACGGGGCGCATCCCCGCGCTGAGCACTCTGTTCCCATTGGACACACTGTACCGCTTCCATCACCGTATCTCGGTACTCGCGTGGATCCTGGCCCTGGCTCATCCGGTGATCCTGTTCGTGAACAACCCATATACCCTTCGTCTGCTCGATATCTTTTCCGCGCCGTGGCGGGCGCGCGCTGCACTAGTGGCCGTGGTAGCCATGACGTTTCTTGTGGTCAGTTCGGTCTGGCGTCGAAAGCTCGCTATCGTGTACGAACCCTGGCGTGGCAGTCACGCAGTAGCAGCGATTCTGGCTACTGTTCTGGCTTTCTACCACATGCTCAAAGTGAACTACTACTCAGCGAGTCCATTCCAGCGGATCTTCTGGATTGGGCTGGCGCTCGTGTGGGCTGCGTTCCAGGTGTACGTGCGCCTAATCAAACCGTGGCTACTGACTCGGCATCCTTACGTGCTGGCAGAATTGATCCCGGAGCGAGGTGATTCGGTGACGCTGTCGCTCAATCCCGTGGGGCATTCCGGCATGACGTTCAGACCAGGTCAAGTTGCCTGGCTGACGATCGGGCAGTCTCCGTTCGGCATCCGCGAGCACCCCTTCTCGATGACTTCTAGTGCTGAGCATCCGGAGCGGCTGGAGTTCACCGTCCGCTCACTAGGAGACTTCACATCACAACTGGGAGGTTTGGCTCCGGGTGAACGGGTCTATGTGGATGGGGCCTATGGCACGTTCGACGCAACCCAGTCCGATGCCACGGCCTACGCGCTGATTGCGGGTGGGATCGGGTCGGCGCCGATGATGAGCATCCTGCGCACGATGGCGGATCGCGGCGATGAGCGGCCGGTGATCCTGTTCTATGGCAACTGGAGTTGGGATAGCATCACCTTTCGCGAAGAGCTGGATGTACTTGAGGAGCGCCTCAACCTGAATGTCGTGCACGTGCTGGAGATGCCGCCAGAGGGATGGGATGGCGAAGTCGGATACGTGACGGCAGATGTCCTCGATCGCCATCTTCCGCCGGAGCGGAATGAGTACATCTATTTCATCTGTGGGCCGCTGCCTATGCTTGGTGCAGTGCGGCGTGCGTTGCGGCAACTCAGGATTCCGCTCAGCCGAATCCATTCCGAAGAGTATGATATGGCCTGAGGATGGGGGGAGAGTACCGATGGGCGAGATTGTAGCGGCTGTGGTGCTTGTCGTGACGACCGTTCTGATCGTCGCGTTGGCGCTCTGGTTGGCTCTCTAGCGGTCTGTGTGTCCGGCCCAGGTGGTGAGCCCCAGCACACGGCCTGGGGCGTGCCCGTAATCGTGTGACGGGGGGCGACTGAAGAGCTGCTTGGGCGCATTTCTGGAAGGAGAGAATGCCTGGAACCTCGGCGCGTAGAGGGCCCCTTATCGCACTTGCGATGGGCGACCCTGGAGGCATTGGACCGGAACTGATCGTCAAACTGCTCTCCGATCCGACCATCTTCGACTCCTCTCAGCCTTTCGTCGTCGGTGATCGGCAGATTCTGGCCGGTGTTGCGGACGGAATAGGAGTACCCCTGGAGTTCGGCGCGGTGGAGCGGCCGGGTGAGCGCCGCCCGTCGCTGGCGTTCATCGAAGTATTCGAGCCGGATGGTCTTGACACTGGGGCGGTGCGGCTGGGGCGTGTGGATCCGGCCAACGGTCAGGTCGCCGCGCTATGCCTCCGTGCGGCGTTCGATCTCGCGACATCGGGCCGTGCAGCGGGCGTTGTCACGGCGCCGATGAACAAGGAAGCCTTTCATCTGGCTGGTTACGACTACCCGGATGAGCTCTGCTTCCTGGGGGATGTCACCGGGAGTCGGGAAGCGTTTCTCGTCGGAGTGATGGGACCACTCTGGACAATCAATGTGACAGACCATGTGGCCTTCGCGGATATTCCTGGCCTGATCACGAAGAATCGGGTGAGACGGCGCGTTGAGCAGCTCCACTCTGCGCTGGTCCGGGCCAAACGGGCTGACCCGCGTCTCGGTGTTGCGGCGTTGAACGTCCACGGCGGAGAGGGTGGGCTGTTTGGACGTGAGGAGATCGACGAGATCGGGCCGGCGATCGAGATGGCACGCGCACAAGGGATACTCGTAGAGGGGCCGATCCCAGCGGACGCGATCTTCGTGCGGGCGCTGACCGGCGAGTTCGACGGAGTTGTGTGTATGTACCATGATCAGGCCAACATCGCGCGCAAGCTGCAGCCGCGAGACGTCAGCGCCACGCTGTACATGGGGCTGCCGGTCGCAGGTGGTACGACCGCGCACGGTACCGCGTTCGATCGCGTGGGTGCGAACCTGGCTGATCCTGGGAGCCTGCGCGCCGCTCTCAATGCGGTTGTGAGTCTGTCATCTGGGTGATGTCCCGTGCGCTGGCCTCCTGCATTCTGACCTGGCTCGGCGCCGCTTTGACTGCTGCGCTGAGTCGCATACCGAGACCTGGGTTCTCACAGCACGCCGACGACCGGCGACCCCCAAGCCTCGGCCTGACGCGACGCTGCGGTATGGAGCACGCGAGCCCTCGCTTATACCCAGAACATATCGCCGGGCTGATCGACGATGTAGGCCTGCTTCAACGCGTCGATTGCCTTCGCAAGCCCTTCGTCGCTGGTCATGAGAGGGTCCTCGTGTTCGATCGAGACGACGTAATCGTACCCGATGAGGCGCAGCGCACTCATGATGTCTTTCCAGACCTTGGTATCATGGCCATAGCCGATAGTTCGGAAACCCCACGATCGCTCAGCCACGCCGCGATAGGGTTTGTGGTCCATGCATCCGTTGACTGCCGTATTGTAGGGATCGACGTAGGTGTCCTTTCCATGTACGTGGAAGATCGCCTCGCCCAGCCTACGGATCGCGGCGACCGGGTCGACGCCATTCCAGAACAGGTGGCTGGGGTCGAAGTTGCAGCCGATTTGAGGACCCGCAGCCTCCCGCAGGCGCAGCATCGTGTGGACATTGTAGACTAGAAAACCGGGATGCATCTCGAGAGCGATCTTGATGCCGTGGTCGGCGGCATACTGATTGATCTCCCGCCAGTACGGAATGGCGACTTCGTTCCACTGGTAGTCCAAGACCTCGCTGAATATTGTCGGCCAGGGACAGGTGACCCAGTTGGGCGTCCTGTCACCTGGCGCGCCGCCCGGTAGGCCGGAGAATGTGACGACTACGGGAACACCCATCTTGTTGGCAAGCTGAATGTTCTTGCGCAGAACCATATCGTCGCGTTCAGCGACTTCGGGATCGGGATGAATGGGGTTGTTGTGGCAACTGAACGCGCTGATCGTGAGACCGCGCGAACGAACGGCCTGCCAATAGGCCTCACGGGCATCCTCACTTTCGAGCAGCGCGGCCACGGGGCAGTGCGGGCTGTCGGGGAAGCTACCTGAACCGATTTCTACTGCCGTTACCCCGGCGGCTGCCGCACGGTCCAGCGCCGCCTCGAATGACAGATTGCGGTACAGCGCGATGAAGACTCCGATCTGCATAGGATGACACCTCCTGACGGTGAGTTGGGTGGCTCACGTTCCGACGCGATGAGCCGATGTCCAGACTATATGACCGGCCGCGATGTCTGTCAAGCTCAATGTCACCACGACAGGCGACCCGACGTACCCGCTGACGCGACCTCCCCCCGCCGTATCAGGTCGAGAGATCCCAGGATGGCGCCGCCGACGATCAGAACCATCGCCAGCGCTGCCGTCGGCCCCAATGGCTGATCGTCCAGGGCTACCAGCACAAGCGTCGAGGTCAGCGGAGTGATATAGGCCAGTGATCCGATGACGCGGGGGTCGCCGCGGGTCATCGCCGCCTTCCAGGTGAAGAAGGCAGCCCCGAGTGGACCTGCGCCCATCAGCATCAGCGTGACCCAGTCGGTGGGTGTTGGCGTGTGCGCCGTCACTGCCGCATCTGCCGTCGCCCAGAACACACTCAGCGACAGCACGCCCGAGAGCAAGCAGAAGACGCCGACGGTGGCAGTGGGGAAGGGAGGCAGCCGCTTGGCAGCCAACGAGTAGATGGCCCAGATCAACGCAGCGCCTGTGGCGCTTAGGTAGCCAGGCAGGGAGGCCAGGTCCAATCCCAGATGCCCGCCTGTGACAATCAGTCCAGCGCCGCACAGGCCCAACAACGCGCCGGTCAAATGGTGCACACGCAGACGGTATGCTGGCAGCACCGCAGGGGACAGCAGGACAATTAGCAGGGGCCAGAGGTAGTTCATCAGACTAACCTCAACGGGCGGCGCGTGTCGGAAGGCAACGAAGTAGAGCAGGTGATACCCGAAGATGCCAGCTACACCGACCGCGATCGTCCTGAGCGGAACACGCCATGCGCGCCAGCATACGAGGCCGCCGATCCCCGAGACGCACAAAGCGATGCCGGCCGTCAGAAACGGCGGTAGATGACTGACCCTGGCACTGAGCAGGGCCAGGAAGCTCCATAGCGCAATCGAGACGAGAGCTAGCCCGATGGATTGCATGGCGTCGGCTTGGTCAGATCGATCGGGAGTATCGCTTAGGCCATACGGGCGACGATGTCACCACCGCGAGTGACAACGCCGATGGTGGCCTGCTCACCATGGCGGGCAAGGGCCTGATCTAGTGCATCTTCAAAGGACGTCGCTGCCTGTAGCCCGATACGATCTGCTTCGGCGGCGCTGATCCCGATGCTGACCAGCACCACGTGAACGCGACGGCGAGTCTGGTCGAGCGCCACATACGTCGCGGCGCCGACGCCGTCCGAGAGCTCATCGCGCAATGCGAGCTCACAGACCAGATCTGCGGGAGTCCTGCCAAGTTCGACCATTCCGGGGTGATCGGGCGCGATACCCTCTGGCGCGGGGTGAAGCAGGATGAGCGTTCCGCCGTCGCGCACCATCATACCGCAGTTGTTCAGCGGCTTGACGCCCTGCCAGAGATCGCGGTCGGCTGGATATGAACTGGCCACGACGATGTCCGGCTTCTGGTCGATGGTGACTGTGTAGATGGGCTCCGCGATACGTACGCCCTCACGATGAGCAGCGACAGCGTCACCCGCCACGACAGCGACAACCTCGTGGTCTCCGTTGAGGACGACGTTGACGATGAACTTGAGCCCTGACCGTGCGGCGATATCCTCCATTTCGCGCCGCACGGGATTGTCAATCTTACCCAGGATATCGTAGACGCACGGCCCGGCCATCAGATGGGTTCTGGCGGTAGTCAGCGCGCTGGTCACACCGGGTTGCACCATTTTGGCGCCCCCGGCCCAACCGGCGTACATATGCGGAATGATGTTTCCCACTGCGATGCTCAGGTCACTCTCCAGGTAGCGGCGGCTGACCTGTACCGGGATACCCAGCGGTGTTGTACCAAGATCGACGAAATCGGCGGGGCTCTGAGGGAGGTTCTCCACTCGGATACGGTCCATGACCTCCTGTCCAAAGTGTTCCACGCACTCCGCCTCACACATCGGGCGATGCGTGCCCAGCGCGATCAATGCCGAGATATCAGAGTCGGGGACTCCTGCGGCGTTGAGTTCATCCAAGACGACCGGAAGGATGCGTGCCTGAGGTGTTGAGCGGGTGTTGTCGTCGATCAATAGGACCGTCTGTGTGCCGTGGCGGCGAGCCAACTCAGGCAGTGTCGGCGCGGCGATGGGAGAGCGGATAGCGGCCTGGACAGCCGCTGGGAGATCGGGCACAGGCTCTGCGTTGCCGGGACCGACAACCCAAATGATGTTGTCGGCCGGAACACGCAGTACTCGGCTCTCGTGTCCGTATGGCACGACGATCTCATGGTGTGCGGCACTGGATCTCATAGGGCTCCTTGTGGTAGAGAAAGGTATCTTCTCGGGCCGTCGCTCAGCAGAGCCGTAGGCTGACGGCTGCTGCTGCGAGGGGCGGCATGACGGCGGACGCGGCGCCGTCTACGATGGTCACATCGCTGAAAGCGCGCGATGTGACCGCGTTGGGTCGCTCGAAGGAGTTGGCTGCAGCCGGCCCTTCGCCTGTGACGATCTCAGCGCTGTCGATCGCCGTAGCTGCCCGATCCTCCACCCGAATCCGCACCGTCGCGCTCTGATCGAGGCTTCGGTTCGTCAGGAAGACGTGCAGCGTGTCGCCGTTGAGGATGGCGCTGGAGTCGATTACCGTGACCTCCCCATTGGTCCTTCCCTCGTAGGTGGGCCCAGACACGGCGGCTTGCAGCGCCACACCCTCGCGCCGGCGTGCGAACATAGCGAACGGGTAGTAGATGGACTGAACGAGGAGCTGGTCTCCGCGGGTGAGTAGTGGCGCGATGACGTTCACGAGCTGGGCCAGGTTGGCAATCTTGAGCACATCGGCGTGGCGGATGAAGCTGTTCAGGAACCCAGCCACAACGAGCGCGTCCTCCAGATTGTAGACCTCCTCAATCAGATGCGGGGCGAACCGTCCCATGCCATCCTGGTGAGCGCTCCCGCGAGCCCGGTACCAGACGTTCCACTCGTCAAAGCAGAGGTAGGTACGTGCCTTGCTCCGCCGGCGGGCCTGGACAAACCGGCACACGGCATCCATGTCCTCGATCTGTCGGTCGATGGAGTTGGTGATCGCCAGGAAGTCGGCCGTGTCATTCACGTCGTTGCCTACATAGCGGTGGAGGCTGATGTAATCGGCGTAATCGCCCAGGTATTCGAGTACTTCACGGTCCCAATCCATATAGGTGGCGAGTCCTGTGGCACACGAACCGCAAGCAACGAGTTCGATTCCTGAGTCAACGTCGCGCATCATCTTGGCTGCCTGCTGTGCCCGGACAGCATACTGACCTGCAGGTACGTGGCCCAACTGCCATGGTCCGTCCATCTCGTTTCCCAGACACCATAGGCTCACGCTATGGGGTGAAGGGCTGCCGTTCGCCACCCGCATGTCGGAAAAGCGGGTTCCAGGTGCGCAGTTGCAGTACTCCACCCAGTCACGTGCCTCCTCTGGCGTCCCAGTTCCCAGATTGACCGTGATCATCGGGTCCCAGTCCATCTTCCTGCACAGGCGCATGAACTCGTCTGTGCCGATCGAGTTGGGCTCAATGCTCTGCCAGGCCAGTTCGCGCACCGTAGGACGCTGATCGCGCGGTCCCACGCCGTCGCGCCAGTGGTATCCGGAGGCGAAATTGCCGCCAGGGTAGCGCACGACGGGCATTGCCAACCCGCGCAGCGCGTCAAGCACATCACGGCGGAACCCGTCCTCATCCACGTGCGACGAGGCTGGATCGTAGACGCCCTGGTAGATCGATCGCCCCATTTGTTCAAGGAAGCCACCGAAGATGCGTGGGTCAACCGGCGCAATCTGGAAGTCGGTGTGCAATGTGATGGTGGTCTCTGTCACGCCCTGCCTCTGTGAATATGGGATGTTCGTATTGTACATCAGGACACGGAGAGGGCAATGCCCGCGTACCGTTGAGCGCAGTCTGATGATGAGAGTGCGTCCGGATGCCCGTCTGTGCGCCTCCTGGCGGGCTGGCGTTGCGCCCGGAGGTGCCGTCGGCTATAATTGCCGGCACGCTTTGCACACTGGTTGCTTCGTCCGACAACTGGGTATGGATTGGAGTGCTTCATGAGAGCTGTATCGATCGCGCGGCCTGGCACAGTCACTACTGTTGATCTGCAGGAACCCGAGCTGGGTCCTGATGACGTCTTGCTCAGTATCCGCTTCATTGGCCTGTGCGGGTCCGATCTCAATGCCTTCCGGGGACTCTCGCCCAACGTCACCTACCCTCTGATCCCAGGCCACGAGATTGGCGCGGTGGTCGCTGCCAAGGGTGACCGGGTGCCCGACTCTGTGCACATTGGGGCACGCGTGACGGTGTCTCCGTACTCCAGTTGCGGCGACTGTCCGGCCTGTCGCGCGGGGCGACGCAACTGCTGCCAGTTCAATCGCACCCTCGGAGTCCAACGAGACGGGGCCCTGACGGAACGGATCTCGGTTCACTACGCCGACATCGTCTCGAGCGATGTGTTGACGCTTCAGGAGCTGGCCCTGGTGGAGCCCATGACCGTCGGCTATCATGCAGCGAACCGGGGGCGGGTGAGTGAGGTCGATACGGTACTGGTGATAGGGTGCGGTGCAATCGGGATGGGAGCTATCGCGGCTGCGGCCCGCAAGGGTGCGACAGTGATCGCGGCCGATATCGACGATGGCAAGCTAGCGCTGTCGGAGCGGTTCGGCGCCCGGCATACGGTCAATTCGTCCACGTGCGATCTGCTCGGCGCATTGCAGGACCAGACTGACGGGGACGGAGTGAGCGTGGTGATCGAGGCTGTGGGGTTGCCCGGCACGTATCGGCTGGCGGTCGAGGCGGCGGCCTACGCGGGACGGGTCGTGTACGTAGGCTACGCCAAGCAACCGGTGACCTATGACAGCACTGAGTTCGTTCGCAAGGAGCTGGATATCATGGGCTCGCGAAATGCGCTGCTGGAGTTCCCGGCGGTGGTTGCGATGATCGAACGTCGCGAATTCCCGTTCGCGGATCTGATCACACGGGTGGTCCCGCTGGATGAGGCAGCGCAGGCGTTTGTGGACTGGGATGCCGCGCCGGGGCAGATCGTGAAGGTGATGATTCAGATCGTCGATTGAGCGTCACCATCCGCGCCGACCGTGTGCTGTGGTAGTCTATTCAAGAGTCTGCCGTGCAAACCAGTCTGCGTGCCGATTACTTCATTACGCTCAGACGCGTTCAGCTATTGAGCGATGAAACGATCGTAGGCCGGGTTGCGGAACTGGCCGCCGTAGATTCGCCACAGCTTCTGGAGAATCTCTGCCTCTCCATCCGGACGGGTGATCGGATCACGCAGGATGGGATCATCTGTTTCATACAGCCAGCGGTCGAGCCGTTCGGTCAAGTCCATCTCCACCTGGCGCATCCGGGGCAGACCGGCCAGGCTGTCCACCTCCCACGGATCTAGCTCCAGGTCGTACAGCTCCAAGACAGGGCGGGGCGCCAGATGGTCGTCGCCCATATCGCGGCGTGTGGGGCTGCTTTCGATATCGGTGGGCAGTTGCAGAAGGGCCCCCTCGTCGTAGTTGCGGATGAGTTTGTACCTCGCTGTTCGAACGCAGCGTTTGACGTCACCGGGGACTGTGTTCAGCTCCGCAAAGACCTGTGTGTGGGGCGTGTAGGGCTGGTTGACTAACAGTGGAAGGAAGGATCGGCCCTGCAGATCTGGCGGCAGCGCAATGCCCGCTGCATCAAGCAGCGAGGGCAGCAGGTCAATGTTAGTGATCATATCGTCCACTCTGTGATTTGTTGGTACCCGTGTCGGCCAGCGCAGTAGCAGGGCAGTGCGGATGCCTGGGTCGTACAGTGTCGCCTTCGCCCTGGGGAATGCGATGCCGTGATCGGTAGTGAACACGACAATTGTGTTCTCGGCCAGTCCCGAGCGCTCCAAGGCCTCCAGAATCCGGCCCACGGATCGGTCAGTCCTGCGGATTGCTCCGTGGAAGTGGGCCAGGTCCTCACGGGCGCCGGGCGTGTCCTTCATATATGGCGGTACATCCACGGTGGTGGGGTCATCGGGTTCATAGCCGTCGTATGGTCGGTGTACTTCGGTGGTCCCCACGCGCGCATAAAATGGTGTATGATGACCGGATGAACCCCGCTCTGTGAGAAAGGATGTCGCCAGGTCTGCGACCGTATCACAGTCATGGGGTAGTGCGCGCTCGCTGACGTGCTGGAAGTAGGTGTTCAGCCGCTCGTTTCCCCGTACCTCGTGTTGGAAGCCGAGCAGGAAGGTCTCGTACCCATCGCTGCCGAGGATGCGCGCCAGGGTGGCGTTCGCGTCTGGAAGATCCCAGTTCAGGTTCGTCAATCCCATCAGCCCGTTGGTATGAGGGTACTTGCCGGTGAAGATGGCGCCGCGGCTCGGACTGCAGTAGGGTGCAGTGCAGAAGTGATTGGCGAAGCGGACTCCGCTGGCAGCCAGGCTATCGAGTGCGGGCGTTTGAACCGAGCTCTCGCCATAGCAGGACAGCCGCGTGCCCAGGTCGTGGGTGATGATGATCAGAATGTTGGGGCGATCAGCATAGCTGGACAAGGATTGTGCTCCTCCCGATGTGATTACAGTGGATACGAAGAGTCAGCGAGATGAAGTGCCATGGGCGTGTCGACGAGTATAGCACAGAGCGAGGAGGCTTGACAGTGAGAACCGCCCTTGACTTAGGCGACAGGGCGCCTATACTACCGGTGCATTCGCAGAGGAGAGGACTGCCAAGTATGCGTTTCATCCATGCTGCCGATATCCACCTGGGTTACCAGCAGTACGGTAGCCGGGAGCGCTTCGACGATTTCAGCCGGGCATATTTGGCGATTTGTGACCAAGCGATACAGCGGCATGTGAGCTTCATGATCCTTGCCGGCGATCTCTTCGAGAAGAGAACGGTTGACCCACTCGCCATGAGGGTCGCCATCGAAGGGCTGGCGCGACTGCGTGAGGCCGGGATTCCGGTCCTGGCTGTTGAGGGGAACCACGAGCGTGCGCACTATCGCGACCAGTACTCGTGGGTCGACTTCCTCGACGCGCTCGGCTATGTGCGACTGCTCAATCCCCGCTTCGACGAAGGCCGCATGATCCTGGATCCGCACGGTGGCGCTGGA
Organism: Chloroflexota bacterium; assembly: GCA_012514315.1. GTDB lineage: Bacteria > Chloroflexota > Anaerolineae > B4-G1 > B4-G1 > JAAZAN01. Next base: position 18,383 of record JAAZAN010000205.1, on the reverse strand, counting down.
GGCGCGTTCGTTGATCTGCCGGGTGGCGTGCGCGTATACGGCATCAAGTACTACGGGGCCGCCACAGGTAAAGTGTTCCGGCTGTTTGTGGATGCACTGGAAAGAACCGACTCCACGGGCGTGCAGTACACTGTGCTGACGGCTCATGCTGGACTCGAGGGACAGCTGCCGAAGTACCCGGGCACACTCACGACCGATGACTTGGGGCTGCTGCGTGGAAAGGTCGACTACGTGGCGTTGGGACATATCCACAAGCCGTGCGCGATCGATGGCTGGATCCACAATCCAGGAAGCCCCGAGACGTGTACGATGGATGAAGTTGCATGGCCCGAGCGGGGTTACTTCGTCGTCGACGTGAATCCGGGAGGCGATCCAGTCCATCAAGCGGTCCTCACGCCGGTATCGCGGCGTCCATTCCACCGAATGTATCTCGAGGTCGATGGGTATGGGTCGCCTCAGGCCGTCTACGACGCGGTGGCCGGGCTGATCGCGAAGCACGATGCGATCGTCGGGCGCAAGGATAGACCGGTGATCGAGCTGATCTTGGGAGGCGTGCTGCCGTTCAACCGATTCGACCTAGACCTCGAACACATCGAGAGCATGTGCGAGGCGGCATGGAGGCCGCTGGTGACACGGGTCCGCAATCTGAGTCAGCCGACTGACTTGGCGGTTGACGTCGATATGGAAGCGAGTCGACCTGAGCTGGAACACCAGATTGTGCGCGAGCTGCTGGAGCGGGATGCGCGGTTCCGCCCGGCGTCGGAGCAATGGGCCGACGTAGTCCTCAACGTGAAACGTCTGACGCTCGATGGGGCTCCCCCCGAGATGGTTATCGATGCCTTGCGACAGGGACGGGATGAGCTACTGGGAATGAAGGGCGCTGAGGCGTAGGATGAGGATCGTACAGGTTGACCTGGACAGCATCAAGAGTTACCATCGGGAACGCATTGCATTCACGGCGGGTACGAACGCCATCTGCGGACCCAACGGTGCGGGCAAGAGCACCTTGCTGGAAGCCGTTGGATTCGCACTGTTTGACTACCTGCCCACCACGCAGGCCCAGTTTGTGCGCGAGGGCCAGAGGGTGGGGACGGTTACGGTCCACGTGGTTGACGATGATGAACGGTGCTACCAGGTGGTGCGCAAGTGTGGCGCCAGTAGCCAGTTCTATGTGTACGATCCAGAGATCGATCAGCGCTTGGCCGATGGCAAGACCGAGACGATGGCGTGGTTAGCGGAATACTTGGGTGTCGGGGAGTTCGCTGATCTCGCGGCGCTGTTCCGCGATGCGGTCGGTGTACCGCAAGGGCTCCTCACAGCCGTGTTCCTGGAGCCTGCCCGGAGACGAAAAGATACGTTCGATCCGCTACTCCGTGTCGAGGAGTATGATCAAGCGTGGTCCTCACTTCGCGAGCCTCGTCGCCATCTTGACGGCCTGATTGTCGAGGAGGAGAAGTGCATCGCGGGCCTGGAGGCAGAGGTCAGAGCACTCCCCGGCTTGGAGACTAAGGCGGCCGACCTCGAAATGCGTATCCAGGCTGATGAGAAGACACTGACTGAGTCTCAGCGGCTTCTTCAAGAAGCGTCTGTGCACAAGCGCGAACTGGAAAAGCTCAAGCGGACACTGGATGAGTTGACTCAATTGATCGCGCGCGTGGGAGCTCAGGCGCAGGCTCTGAAGGTGCAGTTGGTCGAGGCGGAGTCGGCGGTCGCTCGGGCTGAGGCAGCGCAGGCTACAGTGCTGGAGAGCGAGAGTGGCCATCAAGCCTACTTGGTCGCGGAGCAAGCGCTGCGAAATCTCGAGGAACAGCGCCTGGAGCGAGACGGCCTGGAGCGGCTGCGTCACTCTGCCGAGACGCAGATGGCTCTAGCCGACCAACAGATCGCTGCGCTGAAGACAGAGCTGGCCGCGGTGGCCGAGGCGAGAGCAGAGCTGGAGCGGCTTGCTCCTGAGGTTGAGAGACAACTGGAGCTTGAGGAAGCGTTGGCGGAAGCGCAGCGGGCCCGCGACCGATTGGACGGTGCAGAGGACCAATTTGTCCGCGAGCAACAGAGGCTCCAATCGCTGCAGGAGCGGTTGGCCAAGGTCCGCGACGGGCTCCATAGGCGGGCTGAGATCGAGCAGGAGATTGCGAGGTGTCGCGGTGAGCTGGAGGCGCTGGCCGCGCGGTGGGATGAGTTGGTCGCTCAGATTGGGGCGCTTGGGGCGGAGCGGGATCAGGTAAGCGAGCAGACGGCGGCACTGGAGGACGTAGAGACAGCGGTCTGTCCGGTCTGTGAGGGGCCGCTCACGACTGAGCATCGGGAAGAGCTTCTGTCCCGCAATCGTGATCGCTTGGTGGCATTGGAGTCAGCACTGGCTACAGCGCGGGAAGACCAGCGGGAGACCGCGTCCGCGCGCGATACAGTAGGCACGGCGCTTGAGGAACTGGACCGCGAGTTGGGACTGGTACCGCGGCCAGACGAGGAAACCAGCCTGATTGACCAGATTGCTGGTCAGCAGGAGCTGGTCGAACGAGCCAAAGCCGTTGTCTCAGATCTGGCAGGCGCACCAGCTGAGGTCGAACGACTGACAGTGGCGCTGGCCGAATTGGGTGATGCGCGCCGGGCAGCCCAGCGTGCCGGAGACATTGCCGAACGGCAAGGGGGCATCGAACATAGGCTGGCGATAGTGCGCGAGGAGGTTGAGGGACTTCGCAGCCGCTTGGCGTCCGTGACGGAGGAGTTGGAAACGTTTGCTGGGCTGGATGACAGGATAGACAGGCAGCGCGCCGAGCGTGACGCCCAACTGCCTGATCATCGGCGCTACCTGGAGCACGCGCGCGAGGCGCAGACTCTTCCTACGCATAGGCAGCGGGCAGTCAATCTGAGCAGCGATTTGGAGGCAGCTCAGGCCGTTCTGTTGCAGCGCCAGGATGAGCGTGAGAAGTATGCGGCGCAGTATGATGCGACGGCCTACGAACGGGTAGTGGCGCATTGCGACGAGCTGATGGTTCGAGTGTCGACTGTGGAAGAACGTCTGCGGCTTCAGCGTGCTCAGCTTGATGAAGCAAGGTCGGAGATCCAGCGCCTTGGTCAGGCGATGGACTCGCTGCGTGCGTCCAGGGAACGCCACACGGACTTGGGCGAACTGCGCGCGTTGTTGGATACTGTACGCCAGGTGCTGCGTGAAGCCGGGCCACAGGTGACCCGAACGTTAGTGAATATCATCTCGTTGCAGGCGGCCCGGCTTCACGCGGACATCATGGGCGACCACACGAGCAAGCTGATGTGGACCGAGGACTACGGTATCATGCTGAACACGGTCGGACGCGAGCGGGAGTTCCACCAACTGTCTGGAGGGGAGCAGATGGTCGCGGCGCTGGCCGTGCGACTGGCGCTTCTGAGGGAGGTCTCTTCGGTCAACGTTGCGTTCTTCGATGAACCGACCGCCAATCTGGATGACGATCGGCGTGAGAATCTGGCCGAGCAGATACTTCGCGTCAAGGGGTTCTCGCAGTTGTTTGTGATCAGCCACGATGACACATTCGAACGTAACACGGACAACACCGTGCGTATCGTCAAGGAGAACGGCGTGAGTCGCGTGGAGGCCTGATGCTACACCGGGGCAAAGCAGTCGCCGCACTGGAAGCGAAAGCAGAACGGTTCGTCGGATTCGAGACCGATCTGCGTGATGCATTGGCGGACTACGAGCGATCCCTGGACCGGTTGGCGAGTATGACGCGCGAGGAGATCGATACCGCGCTGGCTGGCATGGATGCACCGGGAGCGCGACCGACAGCCGAGCACGACATGTGCCCTCGCGTGGTGATGCCCTTTGGGCGCCGTTGGGTGGACCACGAGGAGGCCCGAGCATGGGCGCTTGGTGTGCTCAGAGGGGTGCCTACTGTAGCGGTCGACGGATCGCAGATCACGCCGAGCAAGGACTTCTCGATGCCGGTAGGGGCCGTGCAGGTGGGCTGGTTCATGAATCCTCACGACGCAGCCCGACCCTACGTGAAGGACATCGCTTTCGACGTGCTTGCACCGGACGAGCTGGCGAGTGATGAGGAGGATCCGGCAGGCTTTCCCGACTGGCGAGTGAACGCCCGACGGTTTGTGCTGGAGTGCGAGAAGCTGATCGAGTTCGTCGTCGACCAACGTGATCCGGTGGTTAGACCGGTCTGTTTCTTCGACGGATCGTTGATTCTCTCGTTCGTGCAGCACATGCTGCCGGAAAGACAGCGCGCGTATGTGGACGCCGTGACGGCACTGCTGGCTGCGTCGGAGGCGCATCGTGTGCCGGTGGTGGGCTATGTCGACACGAGCTACGCGCGCGATCTGGTCGCTATGCTCGACGCGGTGATGGGCAAGCAGTCGCATCAGTCGGTCAGCGATGGTGCGCTCTTGCGCTCGAGAATGGGGTGGGGAGATCGGAGCACGGCGTTTGTCTGTGCGCGGGACGACTCCGTGCTGCAACGATACTACGAGCAAGTCTGTTTCGTCTATCTTAAGACGACGTCCGATCGCCCGCCGGCTCGGCTAGAAGTGCCTCGGTGGGTGGTGGAGGACGGCGAGCTGGAGCATACCGTGGACGTGGTGCGTGCAGAATGCGTGGTAGGCAACGGTTACCCGTACGCTGTGGAGGCTGCGGATGCCGTCGCGGTGATCACTATGCAGGACCGTGCACGGTTCTACCGGCTCTTCCAGGAGTTCGCGAAACGTGAGGGCCTTCCATTGCGGCTGAGTCGGAAGGCAGCGAGCAAGCAGGGCCGGCGGTAGAGCTCGGCTGGGCGCTCAGTGGGATCACGGTGCAACATCCGCGGGCGGCGACTCACCAAGGGAGGCGATCTGTGCCGATCGGAAAGCTTGTCAAATCCAACTCACACACCGACTACATCTGTCAAATATACGGGCCGGGCGAGATCGGGCAGCCCGCGTCCGCCCCTGACTATGCGTTCGGTACTTTCGTGCGCATCCCACTGGGCGATAGTAACGGCGACCTGGTTGGACTGATCTACGACACAGTCCTGCTCAATCCCGAGTTCGGCAGTCTCGGCCCGCGCCTCTCGCCGGCGCCCGATCTATCTGTCTTTTCGCCCGACTATCTGGCTGAGCAGTCTACATTGGTCGGGATCACGGCGGTGGGTATGTTTGGGCCCGAAGGGACAGCGATTCACGGGGTGCCTCCGCTGGCGGCCCAGATTGACGCACTGGTCGAGAGGATGGACGACGGTGCGGTTGTCGCGTTCCATCGGACACCAGACCACGGTGTACAGGTTGGCTATGCGCCCATGCTGCTGACGTTGGGGAGCCCGCTGGCGCGCTACCTGGTTCTGAAGGTCGTCGAGCAATTGTGCGTCCTTGTGCCCAACGAGGCGGAGGGGCTTTCGGTACTGAGGGGTGAGCTGACGTGGCGCGCGCTGATCGGTCCACTAGGGGGTGGGGTATGAGACAGTTCAGTCCGATCGGTATCACGAAAGGCCCCGGTGAGAGTGCGCACGAATATCTCTTCGTCAGCCCTGATCGCGAGGGATTGGCCAAGGTGGGCGAGTTCGTGTACTACGAGGCCCCGGTTGGCGAGACTCCACGTCGCGTTCTGGGTCGCGTGACCGGGCGTCGACCGGTGCGGTTGTTCCCGGATGGGTTCCTGGCAGACCCCGAGGTATCGCCTGCTGATGTGGCGGCGATGATTGGCTACGTTGGCGACGAACACGAGTTGTTTGAAGTCGCTGTGGCTGTACTCGGTTATTACGACAGCGCACTCGGCGACTTCGTGAACCCGCGTCTGCCGCCGCGTGCGGGCACCCCTATCTTCGTGGCGGACAGCGAGATGCTCGCGGATGTCCTGAGTAAGCGGGGTGCAGACGAGGCTGGCTCGGCGCACATCGGTTCCCTGCTGAGTCGGCCGGCGGGCGAAGTGCCCGTCACAGTCGACCTGCGCGCAGTGACGAGTACGCACCTGGCGATCATCGCAAGTACCGGGGCGGGCAAGAGCTATCTCGCGGGGGTTCTGATCGAGGAACTGATGGCGCCGCGCAATCGGGCCGCTGTCCTGATCATCGACCCGCACGCCGAGTACAGCACACTGACGCAGATGCGAGAGCGTCCTCAGTTCGTAGGGGACGATGGCTACCATCCGGATGTGGAGATCATCCGCCCGGACCATGTCAAGGTCCGCATCTCGTCGCTGACACTGGGTGATCTGCGCTACCTGTTGCCCGAGCTGTCGGAGCGGATGCACTACGTCCTGGGCCGTGCCTACCATCTGGTGGGTCACAAGTTCGGCCCGAGATGGACGTTAGCACAGTTCCGGATTGCCATTCGCGAGGCTGAGGAGGGGGTGAGCGGTGGAGATAGAAGCGAAGCCCAGGAGGAACACCGTGAGGGTCAGGATGACTACGGCACGGCCGGGGCCGTCATCTGGCGTGTGAACTCACGGCTGGAAAACTCGAAGATCTTCGACGACATGCGAAGCCTGCGGCTTGACGAGTTGTTCAAGCCGGGCCAGTGCACCATACTTCAGCTCAATGAGGTCGAGCATCGCGAACAGCAGGTTGTCGTGGCGACACTCCTGCGGCGGCTGCTCCAGGCCCGCATGGACACAGAGAGAGAGTTGGCCTCTATCGGTGATGAGACGTATCTACCGTATCCGGCCTTTGTGCTAATCGAAGAGGCGCACAACTTCGCCCCAGCATCAGCGGATCTGGTCAGTTCGCAGATTCTGAAGACGATCCTGTCAGAGGGACGCAAGTTTGGGGTTGCAGTAGGGCTGATCAGCCAGCGACCGGGACGGTTGGATACGGACGTGCTCTCACAGTGCATGACCCAGTTCATCCTGCGCATTGTGAACCCTGTGGATCAAGCTCGTGTGGCCGAGAGTGTGGAGAGCGTGGGACGCGACTTGCTGTACGAGTTGCCTGCGCTCTCGAAGGGGCAAGCGATTGTTGCGGGCGCCGGGGTGAACACACCGGTGCTCTGTCGGGTACGTACTCGCTTCACTGAGCACGGCGCTGAGGACGTTGATGCGCCGGCGCGTTGGTGTCAGTGGTTCGCCGAGCGCCGGACTGAGGATCTCGACCGCGACGAGGCGCTGCTGTTTGAGATACCTCGAGGGCGGGATAAGCTGTTCAAGACATAGCAGAGGTGCGCGCCCTCGATCCATGCGCCTGGCTGCGCGGATGAGCTGGAGTTCATACGCCCCCGCACGCAGACAGACCCCTGCTGGTGGAGTCGATCGACACACGTGTTGAGTGGGCGGGCTGCAACGTCGGAGTCTGCGAGGGCCTCGAGAAGGCCGAAGCCGCCTGCGGGGTTGCCCATATACTCGACGACACCTGGGTCCACATTGGAGACACCTCAATCCTGTCACTGAGGCTCAGTGCCGCACGGCGGCGCTGGAAGGCAGGTGTGGCTGGACCAAGCGACTGACTACCGCTATCACGGTGCTGCTTCTGTGCTATACTGTGCGCGGGAAGGGTCATCCAGTTCTGGAGCATGGTATGGGCGTGGTTGATCGTCTGGTCATATCGGCCCTGGCGAAGACAGAGTCTCTTGTTGGCTTGCCGATCGATGTTGAGCTGCGGCTGCTCAAAACGCTGGCCCTCGTGCTCGGCCTATGGCTATTGCGCCGCATCATCGTCGTGTTGGCTGAGTGGCGCACGCAAGATATGCGTCTGCGCTATCGCTGGCGAGTGTCAACAGCCTACGTGCTCGGAGCAATCGGGCTGGTCTGGATCGTGCGGTTGTGGACGGATGGGCTGCAGTCGCTGGCGACGTTCCTGGGCCTGCTCTCGGCTGGATTCACGGTTGCACTTCGGGAACCGGTGACCAACCTGGCCGGCTGGGCCTTCATCCTGTGGCGCAGGCCCTTTGATGTGGGGGATCGGATCCAGGTTGGGGAACACGCCGGCGATGTGGTCGCTGTGCGTCTGTTCATGTTCACCATGTTGGAGATCGAGAACTGGGTCCAGGCCGACCAAAGCACCGGGCGCATAATCCACGTGCCCAATGGTCTGGTCTTTCAGCAGCCGGTGGCGAACTACACCCGAGGACTGGCGTATATCTGGAACGAGATACCGGTGCACGTGACGTTCGAGAGCGACTGGCAGAAAGCCAAGTCCATTCTGCAGACGATCGCGCAACGCCACGACGCGGAGCTAAGTCAAGAGGCGAAAGAACGACTGGAGCGCGAACGTTCGCCGTTCCTGATCATGTATCACGCATTCACCCCGATTGTCTATGCGAGGGTGGATCCCCAATGGAGTGGTGTCGAACTGACTGTACGGTACTTGTGTGAACCGCGTCGTCGGCGATCGACTGAGGCGCAGATCTGGGAGGACATTCTGAATGCCTTTGCCAGTGAGCCCGATGTGGAGTTCGCGTACCCGACACAACGCATCTATGGACGTTGGATCGAGGGCGTTCAGCCCGCGACCGGGAACCCGGAGGGCGGAATGGGAGGGACGAATCCCTCTCTTCGGAAAGCCCCCGGAGCGTCGAATCAGAGCCCGTAGATCTCCGCGTACTTCGTCTCCAGGTAGGTCAAGAACGGCGCCGCGCTCAGCGGTTGTCCTGTCACCTGCCTCACCAGCTGGTCTGGCATCATCTTCTTCCCGTGAATGTGGATGTGGTCGCGCAGCCAGGCGCGCAACGGGTGCAGGTAACCCTGGGCGATCTGGTCGGGCAGCTCGGGCATGTCCTGCAGCGCCTGGTTGTAGAATTGCACTGCGAGCAGGTTGCCCAGTGCGTATGATGGGAAGTATCCAAACGACCCGCTTGACCAGTGCACATCCTGCAACACGCCGGTTGCGTCGTCACCGGGGAGAATGCCCAGGTACGATTCCATTTTCGCATTCCATGCCTCGGGCAGCTCGGATACCTTCAGCCGTCCCTCGAGCAGCTCCTGCTCGAGCTCGAAGCGCAGAAAGATGTGCAAGTTGTAGGTGACTTCATCGGCCTCAACACGAATCAGCGATGGTTCTACCCTGTTGATCGCACGATAGAAGCTGTCAACGGTCTGATCAGCCAGTTGCTGAGGAAAGTACTCAGTGAGACGAGGCAGGTAATGCGTCCAGAAGCAGTGGCTTCGGGCGACGATGTTCTCCCAGAGTCTGGACTGGGACTCGTGAAGGCTGAAGGATGCCCCGTCGCACAGGGGCGTCCGATCGAGCTCCATCGATATGCCCTGGTCGTACAATGCGTGTCCGCCTTCGTGCACGGTGCTGAAAAGTCCTGAATGAAGTTGGTTGGGGTTGATGCGGGTCGTGATCCGCACATCGTGTGGAGAGAAGGATGTCGTAAAAGGATGCGCCGACCGATCCTGTCGCCCGCAGGCTGTGTCGAATCCCATATCCTCCAAGACGGTGAGGCCAAAATCCCATTGAGCTGCTTCAGGGAAACGCCGAGAAAGGACGGAGTCATCGATTGGCCTGCCGTGATCCGAGATCGCTCGCACCAGTCGAACAAGCCCGTTCCGCAACTCGGCGAAGATACCGGTGACGTCCTTCGTCCTCATTTCTGGCTCGAACTGATCCAGTAGGGCGTCGTAGATGCAGTCTTCGTAGCCGAGCGCCTCGGCGGATCGGGAGGTGACATCCAGGACACGCTGCAGGTGCGGCGCAAACATGGCGAATCGGGATTCGGCCCGCGCCTGCTCCCATGCCTGGAACGCCTCGGCGGTCACCTGAGCCCGTTCGGCGACCAGAGAACCCGGCACTCTCCTGAGCCGATCATAGTCCCGGCGAGTCACTCGCACGAGGCACGCCTCGTTTGAGTCGGGTGACATTGCGGCTACCTCGGCGGCAGCGTGCTCCAGCCAGTCGCCAGTCACCTCTGCAACGAACAGCGTGTGAGCCAGTTCGTGCAGTGTTGCCAACTGACGGGCACGCGCATTACTGCCACCGTGGGGCATATTGACCTGCTGATCCCACTCCAGAACCGCGGCGGCCCGCTGAAGATCTGAGACCTGAGCGAGTCGCGCTTTGAGTTGTTCGAAGTAAGTTGCCATCTAAACCCTACTTGCCGAAGGTTTTCACCGCGTTGATGAAGGCCTCTACATTCTCCACAGAGGTGTCAGCCTGAATGATGTGGGCTGGGGCGACCATGTACCCCCCGCCGGCGCCCAGTACTTCGATCTTTGCCCTGACGTCAGCCTCGATCTGTGCCGGGGTACCGAAGGGTAGCAGGGTCTGCTGGTCGATTGCACCCCAGAAGGACATCCGATCGCCAAACTGTCGCTTCAAATCGGAAGGATCATGGCCTGGCACGTTCGGCTGGACGGGATTGAAGACTTCGAGCCCGACCTCGATCCAGTCGTCGAGGATTGGCGCGACAGCCCCGTCGCAGTGCTGCATGATGATCACACAGGGGTTGATTGTCTTGAGCTCGGAGTAGATCTGCCGATATGGTTCCCTGAAGTACCGACGCCACATGCGGGGCGAGATGAGCATACCGTTCTGACCGCCGAAGTCATCGCCCGCCCATATCCCGTCGACGCCCATTTCGACCAGTCTCCTACCGATAGCGAGCGAGAAGTCCTTGCACCGGTCTATCAGCGGTTCGATGTAGGAGGCACCCATCGCCATATCCGTCAGTAGCTTCTCCATACCGACCGCCAGATGCATCAGGTCGAACATCGTGAGTTCCATGTCGCCAATGATGAAGTACTCGCCACGGTAGGCCGCGATGCTGCGCTCCGCGTCGTCGAAGCGGCCATCAGCCAGCGGGTTGGGGAACTCGAACTCGACCACATCCTGGGCCGTGGTGAAGTGCGCCATGGGCGGAGGAGCGATCACCTCCATATAGACCGGCCCCTGACGCAAGTGCATGCCAAACTCGTTCACTAGGTTACCGTGCGCATCTGACGGATGCGTGTAGCCTCGTGGCAGGCTCGCTCCGACAACGATGCAATCGCTGCCCATTGCCACACGAAGCTCATTGCCAGAGATACGGTAAGTAACATCCTCGTACCATGAGGTTGTGTAGTTCACGGGAACCCCATACCGCTCACCAAACCGATCCAGGAGTGAGCGGCACAGGTCAAACTGAAGCGGGACTCGATCGGGAAGCTCTTTGCGTGTGAGCGCAGCGAGAACGCGTTGTCGTGAGTTCATCGGGATAGGCCTCCTAAGTCCGGTAAGCTGTCGTCAATCAGAACACCGCCATCAGTGCTCGGATGAGGTAGGTTGAGATGATCCGTTGTCCCTCGGCATTGGGATGCAGACCGTCCTCAACGTAGACTGCCGGGTTCGGATTACTGATTGCCGAGAACGTGTCGATGACTGGGACATCCAGTTCGTTGCCGAGTTCTTGTACAGCTTGGGCACAAGCGGCCAGGTCCCGATTGTCCCATCGCAACCGCGCGGCCTGGAAGTCCGGGTCGGAGTCTATCATCGGCTCAACCACCGGGGTTGGCGTCAACAGAACGATCCGCGCTGCGCTATGGCGCTGAAACGCGCGCACAATGTCCGCTACGTTATTGCGGTACTCGGTGATGGACACCAGCGTGCGGTTGCCGTCCAGACGCTTGCAGTCGTTACAGCCGTACATGATGAAAGCCCAGTCGGGCTGGTAGGATAGGTACTGCGTGTACGTGTTCAGCAGACCGTCTGCCGAGGTATAGCCGGATTGTGCGACGTTCACCAGATGTATCTCGTCAGCCGGGCGGCGAAGCGCGAACATCCGCCGCAGGATCTCAGCGTATCCGTAGCGGTGGATGGTGATCGAGTCACCGACAGTCATTACTGATCCGCCGGCCGATACGGGCCACTGATCGATCACCGACGCAAGCTCCGGCTGTGCGAGTAGCTCCGTGGCAGTGCTCCGAACGCACTGCTCAGCCTGACTGAGATATGTTCGCAGATCGTCCTCCCGTACACCCAATATACTCGCTGCGGCAGGCGAGGGCACGTCGAGGCCGACCAGTGCAGGTACGCTGGTAAGCTGGAAGTCAATCAGGAAACGGGTCTGCTGGTCGAATTGTGCTGAGCTCATGGGTGACCTGCCTTCGTACTCAGAGGACCTCATCTTTCAGATGTGTGCTGGGCTGGACTTTCCATCATTCAGAGTATAGTGGGAAGGTGTCTGAAGCACAAATTGGAGGCGACGCACGGGCCTGAGGGCGTCAGTAGCGAACGTCGAGCACGATGGGAGCTCGGCACGCGAGCAGACGATGGAGTAGTTAGTGCAGGACCTATGTTACCGCGAATATGCTTGAGCGCCATCTGTGGTACAATCGAGGAATGGCTGAGCAACTGACCCGTGAGCTGCGCGTTATCGGTGGAGGATTGGCAGGCTGCGAAGCGGCGTGGCAGGCGGCGCAGATGGGCGTGGAGGTCACGCTTGTTGAGATGCGCCCTCGACGCTCGACGCCAGCCCACGTGAGTGATCGGCTGGCCGAGTTGGTGTGCTCCAATAGCCTGGGTTCCGACCTGCTCGATCGGGCGGGCGGCTTGCTGAAGGCGGAGCTCAGGTATTTGGGCTCGCTCGTGCTGGAATGCGCCGACGCCACCCGAGTCCCGGCTGGAGGTGCGCTGGCTGTCGATCGCGAGCGGTTCTCCGAGGAGGTCACGCGACGAGTCGAGGAGCACCCTTTGATCCGTGTGGTTCGTGAGGAGCAACGAGAGATTCCTCAGCCGCCTGCGGTCATCGCCACAGGCCCGTTGACTTCGGATTTGCTGGCGAACGCAGTGGTGGGACTCACCGGCGAGGACCAGCTGTATTTCTACGATGCGCTTGCGCCTATCGTGGACGTCGAATCGATCGATATGACCGTGGCTTTTCGTGCGTCGCGCTACGGGAAGGGCGACGCGGACTACATCAACTGTCCGATGGATGCAGCCGAGTACGCACGGTTCGTGAACGAGCTGGTTGCGGCTGACCGTATCGCGTTGCGCAGCTTCGAGCAGGAGGATTCACGCTTCTTTGAGGGGTGCCTACCCATCGAGGTGTTGGCCGCACGAGGAGAGGAGGCGCTGGCGTTTGGACCACTGCGCCCGGTTGGCCTACGAGACCCTCGTACCGGTAAGCGGCCAAACGCGGTGGTACAGCTGCGTCAGGACAACCTGGCCGGATCATTGTACAATATGGTAGGTTTCCAGACTAACCTCCGTTACAGCGAACAAGAACGTGTCTTCAGGCTGATCCCTGGTCTGGAGAACGCAAGCTTCGTCCGATATGGGCATATGCATCGCAACACCTTCATCAACGCACCGCTGCTGCTTGAACCGACCATGGCTTTCCGAAAGGTGGACGGGCTGTTCTTCGGCGGTCAGATCACGGGCGTGGAAGGATACGTCGGGAGCATTGGCACGGGCTGGGTCGCCGGGACGAACGCGGCCCGGACTATGTTGGGGCAGGCTCCTGTTGTCCTCCCACCCACGATGATGCTTGGGGCGCTCTGTTATTACGTCAGTCGATGTGATCCGACGAGCTTTCAACCGATGAAGGCGAACTTCGGATTGCTTCCACCGCTGGATCCGCCGGTGCGGGGCAGACAGCAGCGATATGCCGCGTATGGCGAGCGGGCTCTCGATCACCTGGCGGCAGCGGTTCTGTGCCACCGATAGAGCGATAGCCAACGTCGTCCGGGAGTCGTGTCACGCTGGATAGCGCCAGACACGATCTATGCAGTGAGGCAGCGCTTAGGTGGATGTTCCTGTCACTACAAACCCAGTTCCGGGGAGGTGCTGATGACCATCGTCGTCGACCGTGCTCGCTGCAGCGGATGCAGCTACTGCGTGATCGCCTGCCCTCACACGGCGATCACGCTTCAGGTTGAACGAAAGGCCTGGCCTGAGATCGATGCCGACTCCTGCACTGAGTGTGGCGCGTGTGCGGCTGCCTGTCCGAACAATGTGTTCTCGGGGTTCGATCCGCCAATTGATCTCGCTCCGGTTGGCGAACGATACGACGCCGTGATCATTGGGGCGGGCATCGGTGGGCTGTTGACCGCTGCAGCGCTGGCGCGCGCAGGTCGTCGTGTCCTCGTATTAGAGCAGCTCTCGTTTATTGGGGGTAAGTACACGCATCTGATGTATCAGGAATATGCAATCACAACGGCTGCGTGGACTTGCGCCGGGCCGAATAGCCGTATTGGCCGGCTCTGCAATCGTCTTGAGGCGCCCATAGAATGGGTGACGATCCACGACGTTGGGTCGATGGGTGATCACTGGGTGGTCACGCGCGATGGACGTCGGTTTGCGTCACTAGACGAGGCCCAATCGACCATCGTTGGGGGAGACTCCGGCATGGCCCAAGTGCTCGCTTGGATGGCGGATATGTACAATCCCTGGCGAGTCTACCCCGACGAGATGACGGCTCGTGAGTATATCGAGCGGTATGTTCCTGGCAACGAGGAGTATGTGCGCTACGTCCAGACGATCATCACGTATTGCTTCGCATCGCAGACCGTGGACACATTCTCGGCGATGGAGACGAAGCGTGCGATCGTCGATTCGATCCGCAACATGGCCGACTGGGGGACAGCAGTCGGGGGGACGAAGGCGATCGTGGATGCACTGGCGCATGTGATCAATCAGTTTGGTGGACGGATTGCCACATCCACCCGTGTGGATCGCATTGAGGTGACCGATGGGCGGGTAACCGGTGTGCGCTTGGCGGATGGCCGCGAGGTATCGGCCGACATCGTGATCCACAATGCCGGCCTCAACCGGTTGATCACCCTGGTAGGTGAGCAGAACCTTCCGGCGGACTACGTGGCACGGCTACGCGCCGCCGTGCCGGCCGACGTGGCCTGCCTGGTGCTGGGAACACGGGAGAATCTGCTCGGCGATGATGATCACTCGCTGTTGCACACGATGGGTTGGGATCCAACCCTGAACTGCTATGCGCCGACCTACTTCGACGCGAGTCTTGCCCCAGAGGGGCGGCACATACTCGACGTTTTCTGGGTGATGGATCGCCCGCTCAATTGCCAGCGCGAACTGACGCGTGTGCGGCAGCAGCTCCGCGAGGTCTTTCCCAACTACGATGGCGTCGCCGAGATGGAGCTGCCCATGTTCTACACGGGCCTGTGGACGGCCGAGATGGCCCATCGTATGGGACAGAGCGGTGATCAGCGGCTGGATCCCCGTTCTCCGATCAACAACCTATACCTGGTTGGATATGACTGCATCGGATACGGTATGGCAGGCGATATCATTCCCCACAGTGTTGAGCGCGCGCTCCACTTGATCACGGGAGATCAGGCCTACGCGCCGGAGGACGAGCGGCTCTCGGTGCGTCTCGGCATGTGGGCGCGGGCACTGGGACTGCGGATGATGTCGATTCTGACCGGCTTGAGGGGGAGAGGGGGACGATGACAAGCACTGCCGACACGTGTATTGCGCAGGTAACCGTCTTTCCGGATCGTGCTCAAGTAACTCGACGTGGGACAGTCAGTCTAGGTTCCGGTCATCACCGGCTGGAGGTGACGGATCTGCCGTCCAGCATCGATGTGGACTCTGTGCGTGTGGCAGCGGAGGGGACGGCGCGTGCTCTCCTGATAGGGCTGGACGTGCGCCGTGAGCACTACGTGGACACCCCGGCGGATCGGGTGCGAGAGCTTGAGCGGGAGATCGAGGGTCTGGAGCGTGAGCAGGAGGGCGCTGATCACCGCATAGCCACGCTCGAGGAGGAACGGACTGCAGTCGGATCGCTGGGGAGGCACACGGAGGTCTATGCCCGCGGCCTTGCCTATGGGAGGAGCACTGCCGATGCTCAGATGCACCTCTTCGATCTGCTTCGAGAACGCCTGGACGCAATCAACACGACGGTTGTGGAGCTTGCGGCGGCGCGGCGTTCACGTGAACGCAAGATCGACAAACTGCGACGAGAGCTGCAGGAGCTACAGGGCGCGGGCGGGCGCGAGCGCCGCACCGTGATCATTGAGTGTGAGGTACAGGCAGCCGGGGACCTGGTGCTGGAGCTGTCCTACGTTATCCGTGGCGCAGGGTGGCAGCCGCTGTACGACTTCCGTTTGAACGAGGCGAATGGCGCGCCCGAGCTCGTCATTATGTACCATGCCGCTGTTTGCCAACGCACTGGTGAGGACTGGGAGGGCGTTGCGCTAACCCTCTCGACCGCGCGTCCCGCATTGGCACAGGCGGTCCCCGAGCTTGCTCCGTGGATCGTCGGCCCGGCGGTTCCGATGCCCTCCAGCGAACCGGTGCTGGTGCGGGCTTCGGCGCGGTCCGCGATGGACGATGGGGATGCCGTGCTTAGCGTAGCACCATTCGAAGGGGTCCCGGCTGTGCCTGCCGTCGAGGAGGCACGCACGCTGACGGCCCAAGTCGCAGACAGTGGCTCGGCCGTCTCCTACATCATTCCCGGAGAAGTGAGCGTCGCGGCGGACGGCGCACAGCACCGTGTGACTGTGGCTAAGTTTGCGCTCGCACCGCGGCTGGACTACGTCGCGGCGCCCAAGCGGGTTGGGGCCGTGTTTCGTTGGGCGCGGGTCCCGAACGACAGTCCCTATACGCTACTGCCTGGTCCGGCGGCTGTCTTCGTGGGAACCGAGTACCTTGGGAAGTCGGCGGTGGATCTCACTCCACCCCAGGGAGAGATCGATCTTGTCCTTGGCTCCGATGATCGGTTTGAGATCAAGCGGGAGATGGTCCGCCGTGAGATAGACAAGCGGCTGATTGGCGACCGGCGTCGTCAGAGGCAGGGGTACGCGATCACTGTCGAAAACCATCTGTCGGTGGTGTCAACGCTCATACTGCGTGACCAGATACCGCTATCAGGACACGAAGAGGTCAAAGTGCGACTGGAGATGTCCCAACCAGAGCCCAGTAGCGCGACGGAGACAGGCCAGCTCGAATGGATCCTGCAGTTGCAGCCTGGCCAGCGGCAGGTGGTGCGCTTCGACTTTGCGGTCGAGTGTCCCAGAGAGATGGTGCTTGTGGGTATGCCCTGAGCTCAGGCAGAGCGAGGTGTCTTGGCCTCGAGATGGTGGTTGCTTCGTCGTTCGATTGCTCACGAGGTGACTGACGCCTGCGCAGTGATGGGCAGGCGTACGTAGAAGGTGCTTCCCGGGCATTCCGCCTCGCTGTAGCCGGGACTCTCTGCCCATATTCGGCCTCCGTGAGCCTCGATCACCCCGCGGGCGATCGTTAGGCCCAGCCCAGGGCCGCCGCCGCGAAAGTTGGTCGCACCCGAGGAATGGAGTGCTACCTGGCCCGTACGGTAGAACTTCTCAAATATCAGGTCCAGATCCTCCGGTGCAATGCCGATTCCCGTGTCGCGGATGGCGACTTCGATCGCCGCTCCCTGCTCAGTGTCGTCCAGCGTCTTGACCGTGATGGTGATCGTGCCGCCATCGGGCGTGTACTTGATGGCGTTGTTGACCAGGTAGTGGAATGCCTTTGTCAGCAGGTCAGGCGCAGCTGAGAGGAAGGGCAGACCCTGCAGTCCACTCATTTCGACCGTCAGCTTGCGTTCGTCGATCACCGTTGCGTAGTCAGTCAGGATGCCGTGGAAGATCACGGGGATACTGACCGGACTGCGGTAGATCTTGAGCCCTTCATTCATCACCCGAGATGCATCTAAGATGCTGTTGAACACCCGATGCAGCCGCTGCGTGCTGGTCAGGATGCCGTTCATAAGCATCCGTAGCTCGGGATCATCCTGGACAGTCGTGTGCTTCTCCATCATCTGTGTGTAGCCCAAGAGTGCGGCGAGCGGGGTGCGGAGCTCGTGCGCGGACACCTGGATGAAGTCGGTTTTGGTGCGGTCCAGACGCTCGAGTCGCTGCAGCGCTCCTGTCAGCTCCTGATTGGCGCGCTGGAGCGCCTCGATCGATTGTCTGTCGGAGTCCATCCAGCGCGTCGTCGCGTGCATCAGGAAGCGAATGCCCAGCGACGGACTGCGACCCAGGATGGAGAGGAACGTATCTTTGTCGATTTCCAGCAGCGTAGTCGGCTCAGTTGCCCGCACTGTGGCGCTTCGCGCGCCTTCACGGAGTACGGCGATCTCACCGAAGAACTCGCCAGGCCCACCAGTGTGAATGTGCCGCTCAGTCCTGTCATCAACCCGCTTGTAGATACCGACCCATCCATCCACCACAATGTACACGTGTTCGCCTGGCTCGCCCTCACGACAGATGACTGCCTCCGTCTCGAACCGCCTCATCACCACCTTCTGAGCCAAGAGGTCCAGGTCCTCTTCGGGCAGACCGAACAGCAGTGGGCGAAGGAACTCCTTCGTGTCGAATGTGAGCGGAGTGGATTGCACGATGTGACCTCACCGTTAGGGATACCCCTGACCAATAGCGGCCATTCTAGCGCATAATCCGGAGTCTGCCAATGGTACCCTTGTCCTGGAAAGGCTTGACTGCGACCCTTTTCAGCGTATACTGTCGATGCTCCCGACGAGGTGCGGTTGGCGGTGTGATTACGTCGGAT
>JAAZAN010000204.1 GCA_012514315.1 Chloroflexota bacterium | reverse complement strand
CGCTCGCATCGGCGCGCACCCGGGCTACTATGACCTCGCCGAGCTTGTCGGTTAGCGCACACCGGTGGTGACTCCGCCTGGTGGCGCGCCAGTTTCTAAGTCCCTTCCCGTCCTTTGAACAGACACCATGGGCGTGCGGCTAGGCAGCTGCGCTGCCTCTAGCTCTGCGCCGCGCGAATCGACCAGCTGCGTTGCCGCCGTAGCCAGCCCAACCACGAGCCAGAAAAGCGTCACAGAATGGTGAAAGTCCAGGCTGAAAAAGTAGTGATCGAAGATGCCACTCACAACGCCACCGATGATGGCCGCGTGAAGGCCATAGAAAAACGCCTCGAGCTCCGGTGCCGATCGGACCGCGTCCCGCCGCTTCCAGAATCGCCAGAGCACCGTGCCAACCACGAGAAGGAATGCCAGCAACCCAACCAACCCCATCTGGGCAGCGATGATGAAGTAGAGGCTCGCCACTGCCACGTAGATGTCGATGTCAGGCGCACCTGAGAAACCGACACCGAGCAGTGGATATCGCTGGATCAGGATCAACGTGTCCTTGTATTCGCCCATTCGCATCTGCGTCGAAAGGTCCTGACGCAGAAATCCTTCAATGAAGTGATCGATGAGACCCTGGGACCACGGTGATAGCAGTACAAGAATTCCCAGTAGCGCCATCCACGGCAGGAGCTTGCGATACCGAAGCACGGATATCACCATAATACCCACGCCGGCGCCAAGGATCGCGCTGCGAGAAACGGTGAGGACGAGGCCCACCCCGAGAACCCCCGCGAGCAATACCGCAACACCGCGACCAAGGAATGGACGCTTGGCCACGAGCTGAGGCGCCACCATAACCAGGCCAAAGCTCAACAAGCTGCCCAGCACATTCGGGTGTACCGCCGTTGACGTCGCCCGCTTCATCAGAGAGGGATCATCCCGTATGTACCACAAAACACCCGAACCTGTGGGATACCCAAAGCGTCCCAACGCCGAAAGGGCACGAATCGTCAGGGTCTCGGGCAGCAAATACAACACTACTCCCACCAACGAGGCGACAGAGGCACCAAGGACCAGCCATCGCACAATGCGCCGCAGACGGCCCGCTTCACGAACCGAGTTGACGACCAGGAAGAACACGCCGATACTCAACAGGATCTCGGCGAAGTGCCGGATCAGGTAACTCGTGAGCGCGCCGTGCGATAGGCCCGCAATAAAGGCAGTGATCGCCAGGAGCACGAACGCCAGTATCGGTGCCCCCACCGGTGTAGCGACGATCCGCTGCTCCTCTCCCAACACGTACGGCAGGAGCCATACGCCAAAGAGGCCCAGCAGAGCCAGGTCCAGAAACGTCGGCGTAAAGCCCAAGCTGAACGGGAGAGAGGCAAACGGCAGCAGTGTAATGACCGCGATCACGCCCAGGTAGGCGATTTCGAGGTCGGCAAGGATCCACAAGACATAGACGACGCCCACCGCAAGGATGACCACGGGGAGCGGGCCTATCTCGCCGATGAGCCAACCTATCCCGACACTGACGCCGACCAGCAGCAGAATAGCAGCCGTCAACAACAACCAGCGCCGGCGGTTGAAGAGGATCCGTCGCAAAGGGCTTGACTCAACGAGGTCTTGAATAAGGCTGCGCCAGGCAATCATTGTCGCTCCAGGGAGATTATAGCGCTTGATCGAGGACGGTCAACAGACGCTTGGCGCACCGGCGGGGTGGCACCAGTAATTGCCGATATCGTATCTCCGCACATAAAATGACATCGCAGATTGTGGCCCCAGCTTGCAATTACATGCGATATATGGTAATCTTGTAGCGATACATTATGGAAACTCACCCCATCTAGCCTGGGAGGGATATCCTATGTTCGATAACTTGTTGGCTAAGGTGTTCACCATCTTTGCACAGGTTATGGTGAAGTTCCAGCCCATCTGGGACAGGTACAAGGCACTCATTGGCCTGGTTGTCGGCATCCTCATCGGTTGGTTTGCCCTGGGGTACTGGCTCTTCCCCGTCGAGTGGATCAATGCGACGCCAGGTCATCTTCGCGAGGACTATCGCTCCGCATATCTCGCCTTTTCAGCCGACGAGTTCTTCCGCACCGGCGACGTGGACCTACTCCAGAAGCGCCTGGGGCTGAACCTGCCGAAATCGAAGCACGTGCCCTGGCTAGCCGAGGAAGGTCTTCTCGACGAGAGCCTCCAGACAGCGATCGACACGGCGCCTGCATATCGGCTCGAGGGTTACCTGCCATCGCTAACCGGGCTGCAACAGATTTCGGGGCAGGATCAAGGCATTCTGAGCCCGGGAGAGATGCCAGCCGAAGAGGAAGCGACGACAGCGACACCCGCGAGCCGACTCCTGCGGATCGTCGCCATCGTGGGCTTGGTGCTCCTCGCCGCTGGTGCCATCGGCATCGTCTGGTACCTGCTGGCCGGCAGGAACAAAGGCGCGACCACTGCCGAGGAGCTACGCACAACTGAAACCTCCGGGCTTCCCCTCCCGCCCGACGAGTACGATGTCATCGAAGGGGACAGACCTGTGAAGTCCTTCAGCACGCCCTACGTGCTCGGTGACGACTACTTCGATCCATCTTTCAGCATCGAGATGGGCAGCGAATTCCTGGGAGAGTGCGGTATCGGCATCTCGGAGACACTGGGAGCTGGCGATCCCAAGAAGGTCACCGCCTTTGAAGCGTGGTTATTTGACAAGAGCGACATTCGCACAGTGACTAAGGTGCTGGCTACTCGCTACGCGTTCGAGGAGCCTGATCTCCACGAGAAGCTCGAGCCCAAGGGCGACATCGTTATGATGCGGCCCGGTGAGGAGATCGTCCTCGAGACGACTAAACTCCGCGTCAGAGCCCGCATAAAGGAGCTCGATTACGCTCAGGGTGCCAGTCTCCCCGCCAACAGCTTCGTGCAGAGGGTCAACTTCGAGATCACAGCTTGGGTTAAGAACAGTGACGAGATCGTGGCATTCGAGGAGAGCTAAGCGACTGGGTCCCGGCCCCTACTCACCCGGAACAGGCAAACACATCACACAGGCTCCCGCGCAAGTGCGGGAGCCTGTGCTGTTACGTACTACTGTGGCCTGTCAAGGCTCAGGTGTACTGATCACCTCGGCGTTGGACGGCGGCACATATCCCTGCCCATACTTGTAACGCTCAGGCCAGGGGATGAAGTTGCTGACGAAGTTGTCCTCGTACAGCACCTTGCCCTCAGCGTCCCGAACAATCCGCCCCAATACCGCGTTCAAGCCCGCGTGTGCCGATTCGATGAGGCGCGCTGTACCTGCTGGAACGGTGGCATCGTACTCGTAGACAGGCGCGCCTGGGGGAATTGCCTCACCCCACTTCGGGCCGATCTGCTCGACCTCTCGGTGGTCACTGGTGCTGTAGAAGAGGAATCGCAGCCGGGAGCTGGCCGCGTCGACCTCCGTATGGATCAGGATGTGATGCGGTGTGTCGTTCTGAAAACGAAAGTCTACCAAAGGGGAGTAGATCGTGGCATCAAAGCCGGGTCCGAAGCCCCCAATCTCATAGTAACCGACACGGTAGGCGTGCGGCCACCGCTCGATGATCGGATAGCCACCAAAATACGCCGCTCGGAACGCAGTCGTCGCCACCTGACAGATGCCCCCGCCCACACCCGGTACCGTGCGGTTGCCGATGATCACATATGATTCGTCATACCCCGCCTCCGGCGTCACCTCCCCCAGATGCTCGTTGAACGAGAAGACCTCGCCCGGTGCCACCAGAACGCCATCGAACTTGGACGCCCCTAGCCTGATATTGCGGTCGCGAGCAGACGAGGAGCCTGTGAAGTAGGATTCGCCGACAGCAACCAGCTCACGGATGCCCAGATCCTCGGCGGTAACGCTGTCGGACAGGGCGGGTGGAATCTCGGTCAGCACGAGCGGGACCAGGTGCTCGCCGGCGAGAAGCTTCTCGTTGATCCCGGTCACGGAAGCCGCCACGTCGACCTCCCGGCCTATCTGGCTGGGAGTCAGCACTGTTAGCTCAATGCTCGACGCGGCGAACTCAAACGTAGCATCTACCGGCTCTCGATACAGAGCGACCGCCAACGGCGCCAGGAACTCCGCGAGCGCGGCTTCATCCAGCCCCACCGTCACGCCCTGCTCGTCGATGCGAATCACCATCATCTTCGCCAATACATCAGGAGCGACGTCCCACGGTCCTGGGTCTCCCTCACGCGGGTCCGGAACCAGGAGCGACAGGGGCTTGGACAGCATCGCCTCGGCAATCCGCAATGCTGATTCCGCCTGCGCGTCTCCGATTCCGGGGGCCAGCTCCGTTACGGGGACGACCATCTCCAACGGATCGAGCGCATACAAGGAGGGCACAAGCGCCGCCAGCGTCTCACTGACCTCCACCCTGCGACCAAGGTCGCCTGCGAGCAGCCTGACCTCAGTTCCTTCGAGTTCGACCCGCGCGTCACGTGCGGGCCGGTTCAGTTCAGTCGCAATCGATTCCAGCGCCACCAAGGCGCGTCCTTCATCCCAGGCCAGGACAGGCGAGAAGCGTGCCCCATCAACCATGACCGCCAGCCGCTCCGGGATGGCATCTGCCCCACCTGCGGAATGCCCCACCTCGAATGCCTGCGCCAGCGTGGCTTGCATATCCAAAGATACGCCAAGATCCGCCGGCGATAGCGACCATCGCTGTCCCTCCGGTCCCAGCAGCACAATCTGCGGCTGATGCAGCGGAAGCGCAGCTTCCAGGTACCGCGCAGCTTCATCGGGCATCATCCGCCCCACTGACGTATCCCATACCCAGACGCCCGGAACGATTCGCTGGTCAAGCCCGGGCCCGAGTAACCATCCCGCCACCATAATCAGGATGATCTCAATAGCAGCTAACACGACCAGTAGACGCGACATAGCTCCTTACCCCACACTATTGCCATCTGATCGTTAGGACCGGTACCGGTTTCGCGTTCCTCAGTCGACGCGCCCCGGCCCACCTCCCAACTCCATAAGCGCGAGTGCCAACGCCCCCCACAACCCGACATCGCTGCCGAGCTCGGCCTGAACGATATCCGTGTGCTCCCGGTAGGCCTGCGGTGCTCGGGTTTCCACCGTCTCACGGATTGGGCCAAACAGCAGCTCACCCGCCCGCGTGACACTGCCCCCCAGAACAAACAGGCTCGGATCCAGCATGTACATGAGGCTTACGAGAGCGGAACCGATATACGTGCCGGCTTCCCGGAAAACTGACACCGCCAGGGCATCGCCTTGCTGTCCAGCCACATTCACCTCTCTGGCGGTTATGCGAGAGAGGTCGCCACCGACAAGACGCAGAAGCGAGGACTTCTCGCCGCGGGCCAGTCGCTCCCGAGCCCTACGAGCGATTGCAGTCCCTGATGCCAGCACCTCCAGGCACCCCACATTGCCGCATGTGCACTTCGGGCCGTGCGGATCAATCGCCATGTGACCCACCTCGCCACCGAGCCCATGCCCCCCCGTGAACAGACGGTTATCGAAAATCATCCCTCCGCCGATTCCGGTGCTGATGGTCAGATAGACCAAGTCCGGCAGGCCCTTGCCCGCTCCGAATCGATGCTCCGCCAGGGCCGCGACATCAGCATCGTTCCCCACGAAGGCCGGGACGCCGAACCTCTCAGTAAGCATGTCGCGTAAGGGCACATTCTCCCATCCCGGCAGGTTTGGTGCAAAGCGCAGAACACCCCGTCGGAAATTGAGAGGCCCCGGCGCACCCAGGGCGATGCCGGCAACCGCGACATCTCCCCCGGCAGGCCACACTTCACTGACGGCTGCAACGACGCGCCCGAACACCGCCTGCAGACCTTCATCGGCCCGGGTCTCTAGCGCGGTCCGAGCCTCCATCTCCTGGCGCTCCGCGAAACGCGCCGCACGTATCTGCGTACCTCCCAGGTCCACGGCCAGTATGCACAGAGAAGACATGGACGATCCTCCCGAGAGTGACTCAAAGCGCTCCCTGCCACGTACTCAGTCTTGCCCCCAGAATCCAGGAGTTCCCAGGCCGAAAGAGCGACACCCAAGATCGGGCCCCTACACGCACCTCGCCCTTACCGCGGTAAGGGCGAGGCGCAAAGCTCACAGACGACTGACTGAGGCCTTAACCGCGTTGCAGAGGTCGCGACCGGACCACGAGCGGTCCCTAGTGGCCTCCGCAACTGGCACACGAGTGGCTGCTGCACGAACTACAGCCGCCTCCACCACCTCCACCACGCGATAGCTGTTCCCCGGAACCACCGCTCCGAGCCGAGAAGAACGTTGACAGCCCTCGCGCTGCATGGTCACCGCCACATCCCGGGCAGGCGATGGGCGCATCGGCGTCCTTCATGGCCCGACGGGCCTCGAACTTCATGCCACAGTCTTCGCAGCGATACTCGTAGATAGCCATATACTTACTCCGCATGCAACAGGGATCTCAGGATAAGGAGTTCATACATCCGCACGGTTGATGATATCCGTGAGTTCTTCAGCCCTAACGTATCCCGCCACTTCAATCTGCTGACCGCAGACGCCTTCGACCGACCCGACTGCTCGCTTGATGTCCAGCGCTAGACTATGCGCCAGCGGACAGAGCGGCGACGACGGCCTGAACCGGTACGAAACAATACCTGTGTCTCCGTCGACGTCAAGGTCCTCGACCAGCCGCATACGGATGACATCAACGCCGGTCTCCGGATCGATCACTTCGGTCAACCGCAGCAGGATTTGCTCGCGCAGCGTCATGTTGGAATACATACTTGGACCTCCGTCTCATTATACCAGACTCTGCCCCATCACCACCCACGCACCCGCCTTCGTCGAATAGAGCTCATCTGCAGAGCCAAGATGAGATAGACGCATACACTGGATTGCCTGCAGGCCTAAGGAACGGCCCCACTCGTGATTATAGCGCAGCCTCGCCGATTTGGCACCCACTGAACCCGCACATTCAAGCGCAGAGAGGCCACAGACCGGCTGTACCTGCCGAGGTAGGGGCGCTACGAAGGGGCCGCGTATAGACCTTGCAGTCCGGGTTCAAGCCGCTATAATCCGGCCCATGCCCACACAGGAACCTGTCGTGACTCACCAGCGCGGAATCACCAAGCGGCTCCTTGGCTGGCTCTTGATCGGTGCAGGCATAGCCGGCGACGTCAGCATCCTGCTCATCGGCCGGCTGGGAGGCGGCGCCTGGCAAGGCATAGGACCCCTCGAAGGCGCCCTGCTTCTGGGAGGGCTGATTGTGGCAGCTTTGGGCATCCCCTTGTTGCGCCTGGGCGACCAACCGGCGGCCACCCAACGTGAGCCCAGCTACCCCATCACTTCGGCCGATCCGGATACGACCGTCCCTTGGGCGCTTCGTCGGGGCACAACGGTGTTGCAGGCCATCGCCTTGACCATCTTCTTTGCCTATCTCGCCGTATATGTCACATACGCGGTCGATCTCTTTCGATGGCCCTACGACTATGACCAGGGTGAGAGCTTCGAGCTCTACGATGCCGTGCTCCATAGCCGCGGTGAGTGGCCCTACCGCGACAGCAGCACTTATCCCTTCTATGCGTCCAACTATCCGCCGGTGTTCCACCTGCTCAACGTCTTGCTCTTCCCTGTCTTTGGGAAGACGCTGCTTTCGGGACGGGTACTTAGCTTCACGATTACGCTGCTTACGGCTGTGGCCATAGGACTCACCGTCCGCCGACGTACCGCAGGCTTGTTCGTCCCGATCATCAGCGGCCTTGCCTATCTGGCCTCCAACTTTGTCTATCACATCGGTCCGTTGTGTCGTCAGCACTTGACGATGGTGTTCCTTGAGGTGCTCGCTGTGGCCTTCATCGCCGGCGTTGAGGACTCACCACCCGCATCTTCAGTGCGTGGTCGTCGGAACCTTGTCCTGGGGCTAGCCTGCCTGTTCCTTGCCGGGTATGCAAAGCAACTGGCGGTTTTCACCGCTGTGGCGATCTTCGCCTATCTCTTCCTCCGCCACCCACTCCGGGCCATTGGGTTCGCCGCAGCGTTCGGCGCCGTCTTCGGCTTGGCGTTCGTCATCATCAACTTGTTGACCGACGGCCATTGGTGGATCAACACCATCGCTGCAAACGTCAACGCTTACCTCCTTCCGCAGTTGGTCGGGCTTGCGCAGTCGTGGCTGAAGATCCACACACTCTTTGTTGTCGGAGCCGTGGCCATGGTGCTCTATGAAACGTACGTGGGCCGTATTTCGGTCTACAGCCTATGGTTCGTAGCCGCCCTTGGCACAGCGATTATGTCAGGGAAGTGGGGGGCTGGCGAGGCGTACTGGGTCAGCTCCGTGGCCGCGGCGATCATATTGACCGGGTTCGCGCTGGGCGGTATCCAGTCCTGGCTCCCAACTCACCACCTCAAGTGGCGTAGCGCTGTGGCGTTAGCGGTGCCGCTGCTCTATATCCTGCAGGGCACCCGAATGCTCCACCTGCCTACCGAGGGGGTGATCTGGGGCGACCTGGCACGACTCCTGGGCGTAAGCGGCAGATCCGCCTATGCGGACTACCCCTACTACGATGCCGTCGGCTACTCTCAAGTCGGCCATCTGATGCTAACGAGGGACTATGAGGGCGGGGCGCGCATTATGGCCCACGTTCGCCAGGCCGATGGCCCCGTGTTGAGCGAAGAGGCCGCATTCACGATGCTGGGGGGCAAGCCCGTTGTCACCAACCCCACCCAACTGCTGAATCTCTATAACAACGGTATGTTGGATACGAGCGAGCTGGAGGCCATGCTCAGACGTGAGGAGTTTGGGCTGGTGATTATGCGGGCACAATTCTACCCGCCGCCGGTTCTAGCGGCGATTGGAGAGCACTACGGATTAGTTGAGCACATCCCGATGAACGGCTTCAACTACATCATTATGAAGCCGCTGGGGCAACCTGTTCCGTAGTCGATGGTCCACGCACGCATCAGCGCGCCGCACGACGACCGCCCCGCAGAAGGCGCCAGAGGTGCCCCAGCCTACGGAGCTCCATTCATCTGGGCAGCGTAATCTGCCCCCACGATCACCACGATGTCATAATCGGCAGTCGGATTCGATCCGTTGATCACCGCTGACTGGGGCAACTGCAACAACGCCACCAATTGCTGGGCGGTCACAGGCTTGGCACGGTTGAGAATGATCAGGGATGTATCGTAGTCCTGACGGTCAGCATTACTGTACTTCGCGACGTCAAGCCCACTGTCTTCCAGATATTCCGTTGTAGCGTAGGCCAGTCCTGCGGTGGCCGTACCATTGAGAATGGCGATCGTTGCCTCTTCCTTCGCCAGGGATTGCTGTTCGCCATTCACGGCCGCGAGTCCGAAAACCTCGTCGCGCACCTCGCGAATCCTATCGCGCAGCGGGATCAGGATCTGCGCACCGTCAGGTGTCTCATCGAACAGCGTGCACGTCTCATCGATCACCCGGAAGGTACGATCTTCCTCCGCCACCTTCGTTGCCAGATTCGCCAGGGCAACGATCTCGTCAAGTTGCAGCTTCGGATCGAGCTTGACGGAACTCTGAACGACCTGCCAC
This sequence comes from Chloroflexota bacterium, assembly GCA_012514315.1. Taxonomy (GTDB): domain Bacteria; phylum Chloroflexota; class Anaerolineae; order B4-G1; family B4-G1; genus JAAZAN01. The sequence continues at coordinate 5,696 of JAAZAN010000204.1, read as the reverse complement.
AACTCGCGAGCCTGCGCCGCCAGCTGCGGGAGCTTTTTCGTGTCCGTCACCTGTTTGAGGATCGCCTCAATCACCTGTTGCTGGCGGCGTGCCCGGTCGAAGTCGCCTCCCGTCGTACGGCGAACCCTGGCGTATTTCAGCGCTTCCTCGCCATAGAAATGGTGCCAGCCCGCATCGATATGCAGGGGGTCATAGCCGTAGTTATGGTCGGGATAGAGTGGGTCATCGATCGTCTCCTCAACATAGATGTCGATGCCGCCGATGAGATCTACCATTTCGACAAAAGCACTGAAGTTCACCCGCACATAGTAGTCGATCTGAACGCCGAGATTGTAGGCCACCGTTTCAACGGCGAGCGCCGGACCACCACCGGGATGCTTCTGCGAATCACCGAGAAAGTGCGCAGTGTTGATCCGGTTCTCAGTGTATCCCGGAATAGGCACCCACAGATCACGCGGGATCGATAGCACCCCGGCCTTCATCGTTACCGGATCGAGCGTCGCCAGAATCATCGTATCAGATCGCCAGTAGTCCTCCTCTTGAGCGCGCTCGTCGATGCCCATGATGAGAACCGTGATCGGATCCGTGCCCGTCCAGACCGGCAACACTTCGCCCTCAACACGTTCTACGTTGGGGCTTTCCTGTTCCGCAGGCTTGCCAATCGTGAAATCAGGGAGTATGTCCGAGTTGGCGACCTCGTTACGCACCCGGTTGAAGACGACCAGGGCCGCTGCGGTCGTACCAATCAGGTAGATGAGCACGAGACCAATCCGGATAAAGAGCCGGTAGGGAAAGAGGCGGTTCTGCGATAGTGGTCCCAAGCTGCCCGTCATAAGCGTGTCACTCCTACGCCTGATCTGCAGACGCTCACGGCTGCGAAGGGATCTCGAAGTCCTGCCCAAGCAGGATCACGATGTCCTGGGCAGCCTCCGGATCACGGCCCTGAACAGTTGCCGTTGCCGGCAGGTCGAGCGCCTTGAGCACCTTGGCCAGTGTGAGGGGCTTATCGCTATTGATCACCACGGTTGTGTTGGCATAGTTCTGCCGGTCCGCATTCGCCACCTGGCTAACCGGAATCCCCTGGGTCCTCAGGTAGTCGGCTGTGGTCCCGGCAAGACCGCCACGCTCTGTGCCGTTCAGCACGGCGACGGTCGCCACCTCAGGCGTAGGCGAAGGAATAGGGATCGCCGTGGCCTCCGCTACGACTGGGGTCGGCGGCGTCGCCTGGAAGACGTAGTCACGCACCTCACGCATGCGGTCACGGAGCGGGATAAGAACCTGGGCTCCCTCAGGCGTCACCCATGCCTGCGTGCACGTCTGGTCGATCACGGCAGAGCGGATCGCTTCCTGCTCGACATCCACGGCGATGTTTGCCAGCGCTAGCATCTGGTCAAGCGCCATGTCAGTCGCGATGGACGATTCCAGCGTCCTCAACAGCTCGGGAGCGCTTCGTGCAAGCTCGGGCAACAGCTCGTAAGACGTCACTCGATCCAGAATCGCCATCATGACCTGCTGTTGGCGACGTGCCCGGTCGAAGTCATTGCTGGTGTGGCGTGTCCGGGCGTACTTCAGGGCTAGCTCACCGTTGAAATGCTGCCAGCCAGCTTCGATCACCAGGGGATCATATCCGTAGTTGTGGTCGGGATACTGAGGATCGTAGATCGGCGTCTCAACATAGACGTCGATCCCGCCGATCTGGTCAACGATCGCCACGAATGCCCGGAAGTTCACGCGAACGTAGTAGTCGATGGGGACGCCCAGGTTGTACTCGAGCGTCTCCTTCGTCAGCCCAGGCCCCCCTTCGGGATGTCCATAGAGCTCACCCAAGAAGTGCGCGGTGTTGATCCGACCGTCGTTGTACCCAGGGATGGGTACCCAAAGATCGCGCGGGATTGACAGGACCCCGGCCTGTCGCGTCACTGGATCCAGCGTGAGCAGCATGATCGTATCTGTACGCCACGGGCCGGTCTCCTGCGCCCGCTCGTCAACCCCCAGTAGCAGAACTGTGACCTGCTCCCGCCCGCTCCACGTGGGCACGAGCTGCCCGAACCCATACGACACATTCTCGCTCGGTTGCGTATTGCCCGGTAGCCCGGGCACGATGCCCGGCGTCGCAAGGCTGCCCCGCAGCCATGCGAGCACAAAGAGCACGACCGCGAAGCCGATGGCCAGGAGCATCACAATCAGCACGGCGGTCAGAAGAACCGGTGTTTTGTGCCTGCGTCCCAGTGATCTGTCTCTAGCTGCCATAGGTTCCTTCACCCTCGAGTCTCCCGCCAGGCTGCGCCCGCCCGAGCCGAATCGGATGACGCACTCATCGCTCCGGTTCGCGGAGCATTCCCGGCTGATCCATCCGGGCGACCCGCGTTATTATACCACCCACAGCATACCCAAAAAGGCGGGCTTGTGTTAGAACTGGGCTGCTGCTGCGCGCCTCTGACGATCCCTGTCTAGCCATCGTTGTGCTGGCGGGCGGCCCTTGTGGCTTCCAGCAGTACCTTTACGTCCCCTCCCCCGCTCACAGAGCTGCTGCAGAGATCTGGAGAGCGCCCTGCAGCCCTACGCCCGGCGCCTGACGTAGTCTGCCACCAGGTTGTGGATGGACCGATCAAAGCGATCGACTGCCACCTCTAGATCGTAGCGCTCGACCACAAACTGTTGGGCCGCCGTCGCGATACGCGACCGCTCGGAGGGGTCTTTCAATAGCCCAACCACTGCATATGCAAAATGCTCTGGGTCGTCAGCAATCACCAGGTGCTCCCCTGGAACCGCCCCGATCCCGTGATTGCACACGCACGTCGCGACCACGGGCACGCCCATCGCCATAGCATCCATCACCTTCTGGAGCAGCCCCCCCGCGACCAGGAGCGGGGACACGAACACCGCCGCCGCGCGATACCACGGTGCAAGGTCATCCACTGCGCCGGTCACCACGACCCCCGGCGGGTCCATCCGCGCCTGCAGGGACACTGGTGGATCACGTCCGACGATGTACAGTCGTGCCTCCGGAACCTGCCTGGCGACGATTGGCCAGACATGGTCCAGAAACCACACGATGCCCGACACGTTGTGATCGCGGGACATCGCGCCGACAAACAGGACATTCGCCTCCCCGGCGACAGCAGCCCCGTGGCCTCGCGCTGCCCGTACGGCCGGAGTCAGGGGCACCACATCGATTCGGCCTTGGGCACATGCCTGAGCCAACAACGCCCGATCGCCCTCCGAGATCGCGAGCACCAGATCATACTTCCGACAGATCCAGGGCTCGATCATACGCAGGAAAGCCCACCGGATCCACACAGGCCAGCGTCGCGCACCGTGCAACTGGGCTAGTTGTTGTCCTGCAAGGAACCAGTTCACATCCTGCGTGCGATACGAACATGGAACGCGACACAGGCCAAGAGCAGTCAAGGCCGTCTGGGTCGTCTCAACGTGTACGAAATCCGGCGCCTCCGTCCGGATCGCGCGCCGGATCGCGCCTCGCAGAGCTATGTAGCTCCGCGCAAACGCCAGGGGGCGCGGCCCAGCAAGAGACCGATGGTGCGGAACGGTGTAGACACCCTCGCAGATCGAGCGAACGACCGGCAGGTGCGTCAGCTCCTCGTCTCTGATCCTCGCCACGAGCGTAAGGCGATGCCCCCGGCGATGCAGCGCTTCCATTAGGCGGAAGAGCGCCTCTCCCCCGGCATGGCCCACCGATGGCGCCGGAAACTGCTTATACGCGAAGAGGATATGCATAGTAGATTCGGGGACAGGGACCGGCTGATTCTACAGTAATGCTCTCGGACGGCACAACCCACGGCGGACTCTGTGTCTGGTCAGTTGCTACGGCGCCCCAGGCTGTCGCTAGCCACAGGGCACCCGTGACCTGGAACCTACAAAGGAGCCGGAAGCGCGTGAACTATGACTTCGGGACGATTGCGGGCTTCACGATAGAAGAAGTCGGACAACGCCTTCTCCACGGCCCGCGCCACCGTAGGCGCCGGAGTTCCGGGACTGATGCCGCGCATCGCAGACCTCACAGCATCCACAGCCTCCGGCAGCAGGGCTTCCATCACATCGTTCGATGCAATTGCCCGCCCCGTGATCTGCGGGAGTCCCACCATGCGGCCCCCATCTTGATCGTATGCCAGAGCTACCGAACACACCCCAGCCTCACTGAGTTCGTGTCGGGTCCGAATCAGGTCAGGGCTCACAGCGTCGCCCACCCACGGCCCGTCGACGAACACGTATCCACCCGGTACACGCTCACCGACCTCGAGCGCGTCCTCCGAGAACCGTAACACGTACCCGTTTTCCACCACGGCGATGTTCTTGTCAGGTACCCCGACCTCCCGTGCTAGGGCGGCGTGTAGTTGCAGATGCCTCAACTCACCGTGGATAGGCACGAAGAACTTGGGCCTCAGAATGCTGATGAGGAACTTCTGTTCTTCCTGGCTGGCGTGACCCGACACATGCACAGGCGCCACCGGATGATAGACGACGGTCGCCCCCCTCTGGAAGAGGCGGTTGATCACACGATGCACGGTCTCCTCGTTTCCCGGAATCGTATGAGACGAGAGCACTACAGTATCTCCCGGGATGATTCGCAGAGACGCGTGCCGTCCGGTCGCCAGCCGACCCATGATCGAGCGCGGCTCTCCTTGAGCTCCAGTGGCGATGATGGTTACCTGATGGGGCGGTAGGCGGTTTATGTCTTGTAGCGAGAGGATCAGGTCGTCTGGTACGTCGAGATAGCCAAGTTGCCGCGCCATGCGCACGTTCTTCGCCATGCTGGTGCCGGCAATCGCGACCTTTCGCCCAAAACTGCGGGCGACCTGCATTACCTGTTGGATGCGTGAGATCAAGGAGGCAAAGGTCGCTACGATGACGCGTCCTTTCGCCGGTCGAAATACTTCTGCCAGGGTTGTGTTGAGCGACTGCTCTGAGAGGGTACGCCCAGGGTTGTCGGCGTTGGTGCTGTCCGACATCAACACCAGCACCCCACGCTGGCTGAACTCCGCAAGTTTGGCGATGTCGGTCGGCCATCCATCCACCGGTGTATGGTCGAGCTTGTAGTCGCCGCTGTGCACGACCAAGCCCACAGGCGTATCGATCCCTAACCCGACCGCATCTGGTATGCTGTGACAGACGTGATAGGGCGACACCCTGAATGGCCCCAAATGTAGAATATCGCCGGGCTGCATCGTCTGAAGCTTGGTCCGCTTCTGAAGCTCACGGTGCAGCTTCACCTCGATCAGCCCCCGGGTCAGCTTGGTCGCGTAGACGGGCGCGTTGAACTCCTGTAAGAAGTGCGGGAGTGCCCCTATGTGATCTTCGTGTCCATGTGTCACGACGATGCCGCGGATGCGGTCGGCCTTCCCCTGCAGGTAGCGGTAATCAGGGATGATGTAATCCACACCGGGCATATCAGCCTCGGGGAACATCAACCCCACGTCAATGATCAGGATGTTGCGCCCATATTCCAGGGCCAACATGTTCTTGCCAACCTCACCCAGCCCGCCAAGGGGAACTATCTGCAACCGTTCCATCAAGCCACCTTAACCGCTATGACCTAGGCCTGGTACATTGAACCAGGTAGGCGACTGAGAACCAAGGTCAACCCGAGCGCGCCAGCGATGTGCGCATGTGACATACCCATAGACCGCAATGTTAACACAATCAACAATGCATGTCAAACAATATAGGAGTGCAGG
>JAAZAN010000203.1 GCA_012514315.1 Chloroflexota bacterium | reverse complement strand
TCACCGCACCCTCCGCTCTTGCCGCGTACGGCCATTACGTGGATGACTGCGCCGTAGCTGACGACGTGAAGGGTTTTGTCATCACGGCCTGGGACGACGAGCCTATCGGCGATTCCACGGCGGACATGCTCATCATACAGAACGCCGGGGAGGACGCCGACTTTCCGCTCCCGGACCCCGTCACCAACGAGGCGATGCAGGAATACGCGGATGCCGCCTGGCATTGGGCGGAGGCCAACCGCGGCTACGGAGACTTCGTCGTCTGCAAGATGGCCAGCGAAGATATCCTTCGGTTCAGCTATGATGGAACGACCGCCAATCCGGAAACAGATGACAGCGGTTTCGTCAGCTACACCAGCCACCGCTATCCCGGCTCCACGGATGGCCAGGTGAAGCGCATTTATACCCCCCAGGACGACCGGCTGACCGCCTACATCATGTTTCACCGCACCGAACCCGGCACGCACAGGGCACTGCGCGTAGAATGGGTCCCTGACAGCAAGGGCGGCAGGGCCGGCGGCTGGCAGGTTTCCAATTTCTACAGGGACAACGCACGGGATTACAGGGAGATGCAAATCTGCGCGCTGTTCGACTACTATGATTACGTGCACGGCGTCGAAGTGACCACCCAGAAGAGCAATCTGAACGTCCGGGCGTGGCCCAACGGCGATATCATTGGCTCCCTTCAGAAGGGCTCCATCATACGGATCTACCGTTGCGAGGAGATCGCGGACAACGGGATCCCCTATACGCTCATGAGCAAGTGGACGGATTTTGACGAGAACGACAACACCACGTTTGAATACTTCGGCTGGGTGGCAAGCGAGTACATCACCGAATCACCGAACTGGGTGTGGATACTCGGCAATTGATCGGACTGCGGTTCACGGTGAAGCTTGCGCACAACAGGGCCGCGATTCGTCAAACTTGGCTCGGTTTTGTGGAGTGGCGTTCGGTAGCTTCCAGCCTACAATGCTCTTTGAGTTCATCTTATGCGGTGCAGGCGTGATAAGCGCCTGCACCAATTAAACAAGTCAGAGGCTACCCTGTTCGGAGATACCGTTTACCTCAGTGGCCCACTGTCCTTCACAGGCACATTGTGAGGCTCATCGGCGGTATCCTGTGCTACCTTGCCCACCAGCCCGCCACTGGAAACATCCTTCAGCATCTTCGGAATATCCAGGCCCACGGCCTGTTTGATGGCTTCAAAGCTCTGCAGCATCGTGCCGGCGGTGTCGCGCGCCATGGAGGTCGCGCCGCCCTCGCCAAAGAGTATGATCTTTTCGGTCCTGCTCAGGGGCTCGGAGACGCTGGCGGCGATCTCGGGCAGCTTGTTGACCACCATTTCCAGCATGGCGGCCTGGCCGTACTTTTGCATCGCTTCGGCTTTCCGCCGGATGGCTTCCGCCTCGGCTTCGCCGCGCATGCGGATGGCCTCGGCCTCCTTCTCGGCTTCGTACAGCTGGGCGTCAGCCTGGGCCTGGCGCTCGAACTTCTCGGCCTCGGCGGTGTACATGCGGGCGTCCTTCTCGGCGGCGGCCTTCTCGCG
>JAAZAN010000030.1 GCA_012514315.1 Chloroflexota bacterium | reverse complement strand
GCCGGCTACTACGCCATGATGGCGCTCAGTCAGGACTGTATCGGCGTCTCAATGACAAATGCCAGTTCCTCCATCGTGCCCACCTTCGGACGTGATGCGATGCTAGGGACCAATCCTATTGCAGTCGCTGCGCCGGCGGGCGCCGAACGACCGTATGTTCTTGATATGGCGACCAGTACTGTGCCGCGGGGTAAACTGGAGGTCTACGAACGTCTGGGGAAGCCCATGCCTTCGGGGTGGGCGACTGACGAATACGGTCTCCCAACATCCGATGCGGGACGCGCACTGAGGAACTTCAATGTTCACGCTGGAGGCGGCCTCCTACCCTTGGGTGGCGCTGGTGAGACGACCGGTGGACACAAGGGCTACGGGATGGCCCTTCTGGTTGACGTGCTGAGCGCTGTTCTGTCTGGCGCTGCCTTCTCGTTCCTTTCCTACCCGGTCACGGCGGAGGGCAACCCCCTGCCATCGCGTCTCGGTCATTTCTTTGGGGCCTGGCGAATCGATGCGTTTCGTCCCGTGGACGAGTTCAAGGCCGCTATGGACGACCTGCAACGTGGGTTGAAGGCCTCGCGCAAGGCCGAGGGGCAGGAGCGCATCTACATCCATGGGGAGAAGGAATGGGATGAGATGGATCGACGGTCCCAGGACGGGATTCCGCTGCATCCCAAAGTGGCTGCCGACCTGGAGTCCATCGGCCGTGAGTTGGGAATACCCTTCCCCCGATGATCGTCAATAGATCGTATGAGTGGCTGCGTCCTGCACTTGTGAGGGCATTCCGTGTATAGCATTCCCTATGGTCATTCTACGCTGGAGTTCGATCTCCTTCCCGATATGCGGGGCGCCGTGGTCGTCTCAAAGACGGTCCCGCCGATCGCTGACGTGGAGCGGGCGATAGACGGGGCGCTGGAGGCCCCGATTGGCGCGCCCCCGTTGGAGGCGTTGGTCGATTCGGGATCCAGGGTCTGCATTGTCTTCACGGATGTCACCCGACCTTGTCCAGATCATCTCCTGGTGCCTGCTCTCCTGCAACGATTGGCCCGCGCCGGTGTTAGAGACGAAAACATCACGCTCTTGTGCGGCATCGGCATGCATCGACCATCGACGCTGGCTGAGAAGGTCGAGAAGCTGGGCGCCGATCTGGTGGGGCGCTATCGGGTGATCGATAGTGAGCCGCAGAATGACTCAGCTCTCGTTGACTTGGGGACAACTGATGATGGCATACCGGTATCGGTCCACCGCGCCGCCGTGGAGGCGGACTTGCTCGTTGCTACAGGCCTGGTAGAACCACACCAGTACGCTGGGTATTCAGGAGGGCGAAAGACGGTGGCCATTGGGGCCGCGGGAGAGGCGCTGATCGCGGCGACGCATGGACCGGCGATGGTCGATCATCCGGGTGCTCGCTTGGGTCGGATCGACGATAATCCATTCCATCGGGCTGTGACCGAAGCAGCACGACGGGCGGGTCTTCGCTTCATCCTCAACGTCGTGCTTGATGATGGCCAGCAGGTCGTCAAGGTGGCATCCGGTGAGCCTGAAGCGGCTTTCCACGAGTTGGTTCGCTTTGCTCGCTCGATCTACGAGGCGCCGATTCCGCGTCAGTATGATGTGGCGATCGGTGGCGTTGGTTTCCCGAAGGATGCCAATCTGTATCAGGCGAGCCGGGCCGCGTCATACCTGTTCTTTGCACCGAGTCCGGTCGTCAGGCCGGGCGGATACCTGATCATCCCGGCGCAGTGTCAGGAAGGAGCTGGTGAGGGTGTAGGGGAACGTCGTTTTCTCGCCGCGATGCGAGATGCTCCGACGGTACGGGCAGTTCTGGAGCACGCGCGACGACACGGTTACCCTCCTGGACAGCAGCGCGCTTTTGTCATGGCCAAAGTGCTTGAGCAGGTGAAAGTTGTGGTGGTAGGGAGCGAGCACCCGGATGTCGTCTCCGCGTGCAAGATGATTCCGGCCGAGACGATGGAGATAGCGCTCAATCTAGCAGTCGATGATCTGGGTCCTGGTCTTGACGTGCTTGTTGTGCCGCACGCCCTACTGACCCTGCCAATCGTTCAGACTGAGGAGTGTGGCAGTAGATTATGACCGAAACCAACGAAGAACCTGAGGCGATTCACCGGTCAGTTGAGGATGAAGCACGGCACTGTGTGCGCTGCGGTCTGTGTCTATCGGTCTGCCCCGGGTATCGTCAGAGCTTGAACGAAACCGATTCACCGCGTGCGCGTGTCGCCCTGATGCAGGCGCGCAAAGAAGGGCTGCTTGATCCTTCGGACGATGGTTTCGTGGATACGTTCTTCAGTTGCCTGCTGTGTGGATCGTGTGCGTTCGTGTGTCCCAGCGGCGTCGCCGTCGATCGCATCCTCGAGATCACCCGTGGTGATCTGGCTGGTGAGGGATTGCTCCCCTCCTCGCTCGCCGAATTGAACGATCGGATTCTGGCGTACCGCAATATCTCAGCTGAAGGAAACGAGGGACGCGCGATCTGGGCCGACAACCTGCCTAGTCGGCCTAAGGGACTGGGCAAAGAACAGGCCGAAGTGGCCTATTTCGTTGGATGTGTGGGGTCCTTCTACCCGCGTAGTTACTCGGTGCCCCAATCCCTGGTGCAGATCTTTGATCGCTTGAACGTCGACTACGCTCTGCTGGGAGGCGCCGAGTGGTGTTGTGGCTATCCTATGTTTCTCAATGGCAACCTGGACGGTGCGCGGGAACTCATCCGGCATAATGTGGAGGCGGTTCGGTCAATCGGAGCGAAGAAGGTGGTCTTTACGTGCCCTTCCTGTTTCCATTTCTGGAATCACACATATCCAGTCGCCTTGGGCGTCCAGGAACTGGGGATCGAGGTCCAGCACGCTACCGAATTCCTGGCAGACTTGCTCGAGCGCGACGATGTGCATCTGAAGGGGATACCGGCGACGGTGACGTATCACGACCCCTGCGATCTGGGGCGCAAGGAAGGGGTGTTTGAGGCGCCGCGGCGCATCCTGCGCCGTATTCCAGGCCTCAAGCTAAACGAGATGCCCGAGAATCGTGCGGGGTCGCATTGTTGTGGGGGGGGCGGAAATGTGGAGAGCTTTGCCCCCGAGGTGAGCAAACGGGTATCGGCTCAACGATTGAGCCAGGCCCTGGATACTGGCGCGGAGGTTATTGTCTCCGCGTGTCAACAGTGCGAGCGAACCCTGGCTGGCGCAGCGCGCAATGCGCGGGCCCGTGTCCGTGTCAGAGACATCACTGATCTGGTGCTTGAGGCGCTGGAGGACTAGGACGATATGAACGCATGGCTCAACGTACTCCGGGAGACCCTCGGGCCGGACAAAGTGCTTTTTTCCGCTGTTGACCGGGTAGCCTATTCATTCGACGGCACGTTCGAACAACACCTCCCGGATGCTGTCGTGCTGGCGGAGAGCAATGAGGATGTCTCTCAAGTGCTCAGAACTGCATCATACTATGACGTGCCAGTGGTAACGCGGGGCATGGCGAGCGGCCTGGCCGGCGGCGCCATTCCGACCCAGGGTGGGATTGTGCTCAGCCTTGTGCGGATGAACCGGATTCTAGAGATTGATGAGACGAACTTCACCGCCACGGTCGAGGCTGGAGTCGTCACCGCGGACTTGCAGAGCGCGGTGGAGAAGCTGGGCCTGTTCTACCCCCCCGATCCCTCGAGCATCAAGCAGTCCACCATTGGGGGCAACGTCGCCTGCAATGCGGGAGGGCCACGTTGTCTCAAGTACGGGGTGACTGGTGATTATGTGATGGGTCTCACGGTTGTGCTGGCCGACGGGCGTCTCCTGCGCACTGGGAACAAATCCATCAAGAATGTGACGGGGCTCAACCTGTCGCAGCTCTTCGTCGGCTCCGAAGGTGCGCTGGGAGCGATTACCGAGGTGCTGCTGCGTCTGGTCCCTAAGCCACCCTACGCCCGCACGGCGCTGGCCCATTTCCCTCGCCTCGAGGATGCCAGCCGGCTGGTCGAGTCCGTTCTGAGGCGCGGCGTGGTACCCGCCACGCTCGAACTGATGGACGAGACGGCCATCGCGTGTATTGAGGATGCGATGCATCTCGGCCTGCCCCTGGATGTCGAAGCGATCCTGCTGATTGAGTGCGACGGAATGGATCAACAGTCCGTCATGCGCGAAGTGGAGACCGTTGCTGGAGTCTGCACTGAGGTGGGGGCCAGTCGCGTGGAGGTGGCGCAGAGCGAGGAGGAGCGAGCGGAGCTGTGGCGGGCGCGGCGCAGTGTGAGCCCTTCACTGGCGCGGCAAGCTCCCAACAAGCTGGGAGAGGATATCACGGTGCCGCGAAGCGCCATCCCTGAGGCCGTTCGCAGGCTGAAGGCAGTAAGTGCCAAGTACGGACTGCCTATCGTGATCTTTGGGCATGCGGGTGATGGAAACCTTCATCCCAATATTCTCTTTGACCGTCGCGACAGCGACCAATGGGCCAAGGTCGGTCAGATGGTTGGCGAGATATTCCTGATTGCGTTGGACCTCGGTGGCACATTGACCGGCGAGCATGGAATTGGGACGTTCAAGCTTCCGTACATGGAAGCCGCTCTCGGTCGAACTTCACTCAACGTCCAGTGGCGTATCAAGCTGGCGCTGGATCCTCAGAATATACTGAACCCCGGCAAGGTGCTGCCTGGTTTCTAGCTGAGCGCCGATCGTCCCGACTGCTCGATGGTTGTGGTATAATATCCGGTTATATTGAGCTACATTGGACCGCGTAGATTCGCTGTGAGGAGGAGATCTGTGAAAGAGGGGAATGTGCTAGAACGCGATCTGATTCGGATACTGGAGGAGCGATCCAACGTGTTCGCTAACCCGGACCGCCGACATATGATCCAGGCTGTGGTGGACAACAAGGAGGCGTTTGTCTCCGCGAACGGTGCATTGGCGACCTGGACCCCTCCCGAGTCGACTGGAAGGAGTCCTCAGGATACATATATGGTGCGTCATCTTGAGACTGAGGGAGAGATCGACTGGGATTCACCCAACAACGTCCCGATGACGCGCGAGACCTTCGATATGTTGTTCGCCGATGCTCTCGCGACGCTCTCCGGTAAGCCCAGACTGTATGTCACAGATCGGGTTGTTGGCGCGAACGCCTCCTATGCACTCCCTGTGCGCGTTGTGACAGACTACGCCCTTACGGCTCTCTTCACAGATACGATGTTTCGCCCGGCGCCCAATGAAATCGAGAACAGCGTCTTCGCTCGCCGCGGCTTCACGCTGCTCTGCCTACCCTACGACAAGCTCGATCGATCTCGGTATGAGGGGCGTCTCCGCAAACTCCCCAAGGGAGGCAAGACATCTGACATGGCTGTTGCCATGGACTTCGACCGCCGGCTTGGCGTGGTGTACGGATCTGCCTATGCCGGAAGCGTCAAGAAGCTCATCTTCACCGTGATGAACTACATGCTGCCTGCCGAGGGCATACTGCCGCTGCACTGTTCGGCCAATGAGGGCCCTGCCGGTGACTGCGCCCTCCTCCTGGGGCTCTCGGGTACGGGAAAAACGACACTCATCGCCGACCCGCGCCGTGCCTTGTTGGGTGATGACGAGCACGGATGGAGCGACGATGGGATCGCCAACTTCGAGAACGGCTGCTACGCCAAGCTGATCAACCTTCGTCCAGACAAAGAACCGGAAATCTGGAACGCAGTCTTCCACGAAGCGGATTACCTCGATCACGGCGCCATCGTCGAGAACGCCATGATGTACCCCGATGGCCACTTCGATGTGGATGATGAACGGCTGACTCCTAACTCTCGTGCGTCTTACCCGTTGACCTACTTGAGCAACATCAAGTCCAGCGCGATGAGCGGCCATCCCAATACAATCCTGTTCCTCACTGCTGACGCGAATGGCGTGCTCCCGCCCGTCTCTCGTCTGGAGCCCGAACAGGCTATGCTGTGGTTCTTAATGGGGTACACGAGCAAGTTGGCCGGTACCGAGACAGGCATCGTCGATCCGGTGTCGACGTTCTCCCGCTTCTTCGGGGCGCCGTTCATGCCCCGTTTGCCTGACGTGTACGCTCACATGTTGGGTGAGCGGATGAAGCGGCATGGTTCCCAGGTGTATCTGGTCAATACAGGCTGGAGTCACGGCCCTAATGGTGTGGGACAGCGTATGGATATCAATCTGACCCGTGAGATTGTCAATGCCGCGCTCACTGGGCAGTTGGACGGGGTCGAATATGTCCTCGACCGGCATTTCCACCTGCTGGTCCCCACGACGTGTCCCGGTGTTCCATCCGATGTGTTGCTCCCGAGGAACACCTGGAGCGATCCAGAGGCGTATGATGCGCGCGCGCTTAAGCTGGCCAGCGACTTCAGCGCATACTTTGATAAGGCATATGGCGACAAGAACATCGATCCGGCGGTTGCCGCGCAGTGCCCGGGGAAGTAGGTCGCCACAGACAAGATGAGGGATCATAATGACATCTGAAGTGAATACCGATGAACTGCTTGCGAAGGCGCAACAGCCTTCTCAGGACGCGCTCCGCCTCCACCCGTTCTATCGGGGCAAGATCCAGGTTGCATCCAAATGTGTTGTCAGGAGCTTCGACGACTTCGCGATCTGGTACACACCCGGTGTCGCCGCGCCGTGTCGTGCGATTGAGAAGGACCGCGATCTGGCCTATGAGTATACCAATAAAGGGAATACCGTCGCGGTGGTCTCGGATGGCACCCGTGTCCTCGGCCTGGGAGACATCGGCCCCGAGGCAGGGCTGCCTGTAATGGAGGGCAAGAGCCTGCTGTTCAAGTACCTCGGTGGCGTTGATGCTGTACCCATCTGCCTGGACACTAAGGACCCGTACGATATCGTGAAGGCCGTGAAGCTAATCCAGCCATCTTTCGGCGGCATCAACCTGGAGGATATCTCGCAACCCAAATGCTTCCGCGTGCTGGACATGCTGCGCAATGATCCGGAGGTCAATATCCCGGTTTGGCACGACGATCAGCAGGGAACCGCCACGGTGATTCTCGCCGGGTTGATCAACGCGCTGAAGGTCGTGGGCAAGCGGTTGGACGAGGTCCATGTGGCCCTCGTGGGCGCCGGCGCCGCGAATGTTGCCACGCTCCGTCTGTTGCTTGCCTCGGGAGTGCGCTTCGAAAACGTGATTGCCACAGACAGCCGGGGAATTCTTCACCCGGAGCGTCACGACATTGCCCAACGCAAAATCGAGGCGGCGGAGAAGTGGAACATCTGCCTGCATAGCAACGCCGAAGGGCGGCGTGGAGATGTGGCCGAAGCGTTGGTGGGTGCTGACGTCTGCATTGCCTGCAGCAAGCCAGGGCCAGGCACGATCCTGCCCGAATGGATCGCGCGAATGGCGGATGATGCCGTTGTCTTCCCATGCGCCAACCCAATCCCCGAAATCTGGCCCTGGGAGGCCAGAGCAGCCGGCGCGCGCATCGTTGGCACAGGCCGCAGTGATTTCCCGAATCAGATCAACAATTCACTCGGTTTCCCGGCGATCTTCCGTGGCGTGTTGGACGTTCGTGCGACCACGATTACCGACGAAATGGCGATTGCCGCTGCCGAGGAGCTCGCGCTCTGTGCAAGGGAGGAAGGATTGAACGAGGAACGCATTGTGCCAACGATGGACGATTGGCAGGTGTTTCCCCGTGAAGCGGCGGCTGTAGGGATGAAAGCACAGGAACAGGGGGTGGCCCGTCTGAGTGTCACAAGGGAGGAGTTGTTGAGCCACGCGGAAGCCGTTATCGGCCAGGCGCGTGAAATGACTCAGTTCTTGATGGAGAAGGGCATCATCCCACCAGCGCCTGAAGACTAAGCGCTAGGCGAGAGAGCGCCGCCTGGACTTCTATCGATTCCGGTCCATCGGTGCGGCGGGATGGATGGAGCTTCCATACCCCCGACCGCCGCGTGTCACGTGGGATAACTTGCGGCGAGGAGGAACACACGGCTATGCTGGAGAGAGCGCTACGTATCGAACAGCAGTTGGTATCATGGCGCAGGGATTTTCACAGGCGCCCGGAGCTTGGGTTCCGCGAGGTTCGAACATCGAAACGCGTCGCTGACGAACTCACTCGTCTGGGCTATCGTGTGCGTACGGGTGTAGGACGGACGGGCGTGGTCGCCGAGCTCGGTTCGGGACGTCCTGTGGTGGCTGTCCGGGCCGATATGGACGGCCTGCCCATTCAGGAGGCGGCTGATCGACCCTATGCGTCGCAAGAACCGGGTCTGATGCATGCCTGTGGCCACGACGCGCACGTAGCGATCGCGTTGGGAGTTGCTACGCTGCTGGCAGAGGAATCCCTGCCCGGCACGGTGCGTTTCCTCTTTCAGCCTTCGGAAGAGGCGGCGGACGACGAAGGGCGTACCGGTGCATCGCGCATCATCGAGGACGGCGCGATGGATGGTGTGGACGCGGTGATTGCTCTGCACATCTCTCCTATGGTCGCCGTAGGTGATATCGTCGTGGATGCTGGCCCGTTCTTCGCTGGCGTTGACTCGTTCAGTGCGAAGATTATGGGGCAGGGAGGGCACGGCGCGATGCCGCACACGGTGATTGATCCGATCTACCTATCGGGCCACGCCATCCTCGCGGTGCACGGCATTATCTCGCGTCGTCTCGATCCCACCGTCCCGGCTGTGCTTGGAATCTGCACAATCCATGCCGGAACGGCGGCCAATATCGTTCCGGAGGAGGTCGAACTGTCCGGTACAATTCGATTCATGCGTCCGGAGGTGCGCGAACAGCTTCACCGTGAGCTGGATCGCGCGTTGCAGGTGACTCGGACCTTGGGAGGGGACTACCGGCTGTCTATTGAGCCGGGTTGTCTGCCCGTAGAGAATGACGCCGGCGTGGTCGCTACGATCCAGGAAGTGGGGGCCGAGATTCTGGGACAGGAACACGTCCTGAAACCGGACCGGCTCGAGATGGGATCCGAGGACTTCAGCCTGCTATCGGACATCGCTCCGGGCGCGATATTCTGGTTGGGTTGCCGGATTGAAGGGGATGAGCGCCGTCTGCACAGTCCTGCGATGGACATCGACGAGCGGTGTCTGCCGCTGGGAACTTCGATCCTGGCGCAGTCTGTCCTGCGCCTGTTCGATCGGTCTGCTGGCTAGATGAGAGTTCACCGAGCGCCGAAGACAATCGCCAGGACTGTCGCCACGATTGCTACGATCAATCCAGCCGCCGCGATTGCGATGACTGACTGGCCGACCCGGTTGCGGTAGCGGCCCGTCGCCCACAGAAAGAGCCCAAATGCGAGCGACACGCCGCCCAGTACACCGGCGGTGTAGACGAGGGCGGTTGCCATCAGGGCGGGTAGGTCGACCTGGATGACTAACCGACCGAACGCCGCGAGCGAGAAGCGGCTGCCCAGAAATGCGTAACCCGCTCCGATCACGAGACCGACCAGGCCCAATACAACTCCCTGCGCCCTGCGGCGGGCATGCTCGAGCCATGTCGTGACCGCGCCCAGCAGGATGAGCGCGAACGCAAAGGTAAGAACCACGATCGAGATGAAGCGAATCACGATCGACTTCTCATAGTTGGCCTTCCCATGCCCTGCTGGCGTGCCCTAGAACAGGGTGAGCTGCTGCGCCTCCGGCTCCGCGTGAGTCTCAGACAGCTGTACGACCCCTTTGAGGAGATCGGGTATTCGCTCGACATCCTCCTCGAGGACGCGACGCAGGCTCGGTTGGTGTAGCGCGGCTGCAGGGTGGTACATTGGATAGTATATGATGCCGTCGACCTTGTGGGCCTGTCCGTGAATGACGGAGATGCGGGCATTGGGGAAAACGCGGGCCATCGAAAATCGCCCCAGCGTCACGATGATCTTTGGCTGAATCAGCACGATCTGTCGATCCAGGAACGATTTACACGCCTCCATCTCCTCAGGCAGGGGATCGCGGTTGCCCGGTGGTCGGCATTTGATGACGTTGGCGATGTAGACGCTTTCCCGTGCATAGCCGATTCTGGCCAGGAGCTCATCCAGAAACTGGCCGGCTGCGCCGACGAAAGGTCGGCCCTGCTGATCTTCGTGAAACCCCGGCGCTTCTCCGATGAACATGATCTCGGCGTCCTCGGCGCCCTCGCCGGGTACGGCCTTTGTCCTGGCCTTATGCAGCAAGCAGCGTGTGCATGAAGAGACCTCCGCTGCCAGTTTCTCTAGCTCTGACACACTCTTCCTCCTATATCGGTGACGTATGCGTCTCCATCTCGGTTGGCGCAAACTGCACAGATTGTGTGCGCAGGCGCTCTTGAAGTGCGTACTGAAAATCAATCAAGCGCCGTCGATAGCTACTATGGCTGATTACCGCCGTCATGAGCCAGGCATCCTCGCCGTCTCGATAGTAGCCGTGATCGATGCCCGTGAATCGAAACCCGTACTTGCGATACAGGCTCTGGGCAACGGTGTTCGAGGCGCGCACCTCAAGCGTGATCTGATCCTGATCCAGTTCCCATCCCTTCTCAATGGCAGTGAAGAGGAGCAATTCGCCCAACCCTCGTCCCCGCCAGTCGGGATGTACCGCAATAGTACTGATGTGCGCTGAATCCGGCTTGAGCCGAACGCCGAGATAGCCGATGATACCTCGGTCTCCGTTTGGTGATCCCATCGCTTCGCGAAGCCACGTCCGCCACCTGCGGCTTGGGCGCCGGAGTTTCTTAATAGGTGTCTGGAAAGGCGCGTCGGGCCTCAACAGAACCGTGTAAAAAGATTCCTGTGCGTAGTTCAGTTCGTAAGCGTAAGACGAAGCTGGCCAGGGAGTCGAAAATGATAGCCGATCGATAGCAACTACTGATGGGATATCCTCCGGCTCCATCGGGCGAATCACAAACGGAGACGGTGATATCATCGCACGGGATAGTGAAGATACACCGGTGTCAGTGTAGCTGGGTCGTCAACCTTGTTCTGTTTCAGGCGGCGCCAGCCCAGCTCGGCCAGATACCCGGCCCGGCGCAGTCTTGCAGCGCCGGGCGTCACCACCGCGAGGTCGCCCAGGCTGGCCAATGCGTCCTTACCCGTCTGGTCGATCTCGCCGCAGAATGTCGTCGGGTGAATCGTGTTCTCGATCAGAGCGGGCCAGGTCGTGAGTTCGGGTTCCTCAGTGGCTGTCCACATCTTGCCGCGCCACCGATACGTGGCGGCGCAGATGCGCCCACGACCTGCTTGCAGCACTGCACACAGGAATCGATCTTCCTCTTCCTGAGCGGCGGCGACAATGTCCAGTGTCGGGATCCCTGCCAACGGTAGACTGCGAGCCAGGGCCAGACTCTTGGCCACAGCCATCCCTGCCCGCAGCCCTGTGAACGAACCCGGCCCTGTGGCGATGGCAATGCCGGCCAGATCCCGCGCGCTGCACTCTAGTTGCTGCAGTGAGTTGGCCAGAGTGGGAATCAGCTCAACCGTGTGACGGCGCGGGGATTCCCAAGTATGCTCAACACGCACCTGGTTGCCGTCGTGCAGCGCCAGACTGATCGTCGAAGTCGAGGTGTCTATTGCTAGCAGCATCGCATCAAGCTCCAAAAGCATCGCGACGGAACTGGCGTAGCACGTGGGTATGCCGTTCACCCTGAGCCAGGAAATGCAGCTCGCGTCGGTTGCGGCTGATGAACTCAAAGCGGATCCACAGATGTTCGGGAGGTATCAGAAGTTGGGCTCGTTCGGCCCACTCAATTACACAGATGGCATACTCATTACCGAGCACCTCATCCAGCCCCAGCCCCAACGCCTCGTCTGCATCACCGATTCGATAGAGATCGATGTGTTGGAGCTTCACGGGATCCTCATGCCGTTCGTACTCACGGATCAGCACGAATGTCGGGCTGATGAGGTTCTGGCTCGCTCCCCAGCCCCGGCCGATGCCCTGGGCCATGCATGTCTTGCCTGACCCAAGCTGCCCCTCCATGCAGATCACATCACCGCCTCTCAGCAAGGCGCCGAGGCGAGCGCCCAGGCGCTGTGTCTGCTCTGAACTGCGGCTGATGAATTCCAGCGAGTGTTCGTCGAGAATCGGAGCCATTGTCCCTCACCTGGAGATCCTGTGCCTGACTTGTCACGATTATACAACTGATGTTTTGAGGCGACAAGTCACATGGCTGAATGGCAGATGTCACGGCCTCGACTGCTGACATTGCAGCTAGCGCAAACTACCCTCGTGGGATATAATCGAAAACAAGATGGATGGGGCGATAGCTGCGTGCGCTGCTTGATCATATCCGATATCCACAGTAACCTGCCGGCGCTTGAGGCAGTCCTGGCAGACGTCCAGGCATTTGATGAGGTGTGGTGTCTGGGTGACTTGGTCGGCTATGGTCCCTATCCCAATGAGTGCATCGAACGCATTCGAAACTTGCCTCATATGTGTATCATCGGTAACCACGACCAGGCCGCGCTGGGACGGATCGACATGGCGACGTTTAACCTGGACGCGCGTCTGGCCAACGTCTGGACGCAGCAGCAGTTGACGTCCGACTCATGCGAGTTTCTGGCTGCATTGCCCCAGTCGATCGAGCGCGATGGCTTCCATCTGGTCCATGGGAGCCCGCGTGATCCGATCTGGGAATATGTGATTGAACCCTATGTCGCGTGTGCCAACTTCCGATACTCCTCCGCTGTGACGTGCCTGGTGGGCCATTCTCATCTGCCACTGCTCTTCACACTGGTCGACCATCGAGACCACTGCGACGCGCGACTTTGGTCTCCCGGTGACGTGATCCAACTTGGACGCAAGCGGATTATCATCAACCCCGGTAGTGTCGGACAGCCTCGAGATGGCGACCCGCGAGCCAGCTACGCTATTCTGGATACATCCGACATGTCCTGGCGATGCCAACGCGTGGACTACCCAATCGAAGTAGTGCAGGACCGCATGCGGGCAGAGCATCTCTCGCGCCGCCTCATCGATCGATTGGCCATCGGACGCTGACGGGGAACACCGACACGGTAACTGGCGTCTAGAATGCAGCAACCCATACATTCTTGGAGGAGGATGATGATGAAGACGAAGCTCTTGCACAGTACCTTGATCTTATGTGTCCTGTCGATGTTGTTGGTTATGGGATGTGCGTCTCGTGCCAGTCAGGCCCCAATGGAAGCTCCGGCCTACGACGGGCAGGCCGTCGCAGAAGAGCGCGAGGTCATGGTTATGTCCACTCAGGTCGTTTCTGCGCCGACTTCCGACAGTGATTACCGCGATCCGTCGATTGAACCTCTGATCATCCGCACGGGATCGCTGGACATCGTCGTGAACAATACCGAAGCGGCGATCGACGCGATCGAGGCGCTGGTCAAGGATCTGGGGGGCTACGTCGTCGAGTCCAGCCTCTACAAGTACCAGGAGGGCTTCCGGGGAAACATCTCGGTTCGCGTTCCAGCAGGACGCTTCGATGACGCCATGGAGAATCTGCGTGACCTGGCTACAGACGTTCGTCACGAAAGCACGTCGGGTCAGAATGTGACCGAGGAGTATGTTGATCTCCAGTCCAGTCTGCGTCACCTTCAGCAGACCGAGGCCAAGCTGCAGCAGTTCCTGGAGGATGCTGAGGACACCGAGGCTGCGCTGGCTGTATTCCAGCAGATGCGCTCGGTGCAGGCAGAGATCGAGCAGATCACCGGGCGCATGAAGTACCTGGAACAGTCGGCGGCGATGTCGTCGATCAACGTGAGCCTCACGCCGGATGCACTGGCCCAACCGATCGAGATCGGCGGTTGGCGCCCGCAGGGCACGCTGCGTGACGCGTTCCAGAGCCTGATCCGGGTGATGCAGTTTCTGGTCGATGCACTGATCATCATTGTGGTGCTGATCCTGCCGGTCCTGATCGTCATCGCTATCCCGATTGTGATCATTGTCTTGATCATCCGAGCGATCGTCAGGCGCCGCCGTGCTCGCAAGGCCCGCGCCGCCCAGGCCAGGGTCGAAACCCAGCAACAGTAACTTATTTAGGCGCCCGGCGCCGGCCTGAGGATACTCAGTACCCTCAGCCGGCGCCGGTTCTTACCATCTACCCCCAAAGTCCCTCTCACTTGCCGCGGCGTGGGCTTTGTGCTAGACTGCCCGAAACCTACGACACGGGAGAATCGCAGATGCTCGCCAAAGTCACCAGTTGCGCCCTCCAGGGTCTTGATGGTGTGATCATTGAGGTGGAGGTCGATGCTTCTCGCGGCATGCCCTCGTTAATCATCGTCGGCCTGCCCGATGCGGCGGTGAAGGAGTCTAGCGAACGCGTCCGCTCAGCGCTCAAAAACTCCGGCCTCGTCTTCCCCGGTAAACGTATCACGATCAACCTGGCCCCCGCCGACATCCGCAAGGAAGGCCCGGCATATGATCTCCCCATCGCAGTCGGTGTGCTCATCGCCTCCGAACAGGCCTGGCCGCAGGCGGTCGAGAGCGCTATGTTCGTCGGCGAGCTCTCGCTGGATGGCAGTGTACGCCACGTCAACGGGATTCTGCCACTGGCGGCCACGGCGCGTGAGCACGCCCTCAAACGCATGTTTGTCCCGGCGGAGGATGCCCCCGAGGCCGCGTTGATCGAGGGACTGGAGGTTATCCCTGTTGAGACGATGGCACAATTGGCGCTGCACCTTCAGGGGCTGAAAGAGATCGCGCCCTATGTCCCTGCCCCCTTGTCTGAGGATCAGCCGTTGCCGCCCTACGCGGCCGACTTTGCTGAGATCAAGGGGCAGGAGCACGTCAAGCGGGCGCTGGAGGTGGCCGCCAGCGGCGGCCATAACGTGATTATGGTCGGCCCACCTGGCTCAGGGAAGACACTGCTGGCGCGCTCGGCCCCCTCGATCCTGCCGGCGTTGACCGTGGAGGAGTCGCTCGAGGTCACGAAGATCTATAGTGTGGCGGGCTTGCTGCCCTCCGATACGCCCCTGATACGGCGCCGGCCGTTCCGCGCGCCGCACCACACCATCAGCCAGGCAGGTCTGGTGGGCGGTGGGCACTGGCCGCGCCCGGGCGAGATCAGCCTGGCGCATCGGGGCGTGCTCTTCCTGGACGAGCTGCCCGAGTTCGGTGCGCGCACGCTCGAGGTGATGCGACAGCCGCTGGAGGATCGCAAGGTTGTCATCTCCCGCTCGACCGGCACGCTGACGTTCCCGTCGAACTTCATACTTCTCGCCGCCATGAACCCCTGCCCATGCGGTTATTACGGCGATCCGGTCCACGTGTGTACGTGCAGCAACACCATGATCAGCCGCTACCAGAAGCGCATCTCCGGGCCCTTGCTCGACCGCATCGACATCCATGTGGAGGTGCCGCGCGTAGACTATGACAAGCTGACCGACAATCGATTGGGCGAGCCGTCGGCGGTGGTGCGGGCGCGGGTGGAGCGAGCGCGGGCGATGCAGCGGCGACGGTTTGCTGGCACAGGACTGGCGTGCAATGCGGACATGGGGCCCACGGAAGTGCGCCAGATTTGCCAGTTGGACGAGACGGGGCGCGGGCTGGTGCGGGCAGCCATGCAGCAACTGCAGATGAGCGCACGGGCGTTCCACCGCATCCTGAAGCTGGCCCGGACCATCGCGGACCTGGCGGGCAGCGACCGGATCGAGACGGCGCACCTCGCGGAAGCCATTCAGTACCGGCCGCGGCGGATGGTGTGAGGGAAGCCGCCGCGCGACGGGGGTGCGCGCTGGGGGGTGAAGCACACGTGGCGCGTGCGGGATGAGCAGGGGCAGGAGAGGGAACAGAAGCCGTACTTCTACGGGTACAAAGCGCACACCAGTCTGAATGCACAAGCAGAGAAGAGATGATCACGAGCGTGGTGGTGACCGAGGGCAACGCGCCCGATGGGAAGCTGTTTGTGCGTTTGGTGGAGCACGATCGGCAGCAAGGCGTGCTGGCCGAAACGTATGCGGGGGGATCGGGGGTACGACGACACTGAGAACCACTACCTGTTGGTGCACCTGGGGTTGCACGCGGCCACCAAGCTGAAAGCCTATCGGACCCAGAAGAAGGACAAGAACAAGCAGGTATGGGTGGCATTGCTAGCCAGCCCGGCTTATCGATTGGGGCAGCAGGAGCGCTACAAGATCGAGCGGAAGTACGGGGAGGCCAGGGTCCAGCATGGGCTGCGACGCAGCCGCGATTTCGGCTGGCTGCGGTACGCCATCCAGGCCTACTTAACCGCCATCGTCCCGAATCTGAAACGGCTGGCAAGTTGCTGACTGGCGTCTCATTCAAGGGTCGCGCGTGGATCGGGGCTTGATCAGGGGGCAGCTGCGCCTACAGGCTGAAAGCAGGGCAACAGAAGGCCTTTGTAGGCCCGATCCGGCGGCTGACCGGCCTCGGACATAGGCGAACCACCTGCCAATAGACCGTCTCAACCGCGTCCAACCACCTGCTGCGCCTTGAGTGCCCGTATTTTCCACACTCTCTCTCTGCTCCCTTTGCTTCTTTGCGAGTCAGTGCTTGTATGGTAGGATTGTGAAGCTCGCTTTCTTGAGCGGCAAGAACGCGGGCAACCGTGCACAAGTGCCGGAGGGGAGCTCTCGTGTGGGATAGAATACCTGTCTCGGCAGTGGTTGATCCCGATTTCGCATCTGCGGCAACCGAGTTGCTTCAGTCCACATTCCGCAAGCTCGTACTTGTGACAATGTGCGCTTGTACTGTATGGTACCTTGCGGTGGCCCAGTTGCCAGGAACGCTGGGGATGGAGTTGCTGCCCGTCGCAGGCACGGTCCTTCTGGCATGTGGCCTGGCACTCGCTCTGGTGATCAGACAGTTTGTCCTCGCTCGCGTCCTATGGCAGCTGGGGCTCGTGGTTGCCGTCACAGTCGGCATATGCGTGTCGGGCCAGACTGAGATTGCGTTCTTGTATGCGTTGTGGCCACTGATAGCGGTTGTCACCATGAGCTGGCCCGTAGGGGTGCTGGCGGAAGGGCTGTTGATTGGCCTCCTGTCCTGGCTCTCGTATGGCTCGGCTGCACCATCACTATCCATGACACTCATCATTGAGGTTGCCCTCGCCGGTGGCCTAGCCGGCCTACTAGGGTGGGCTGCGACCGATACCCTTCTCACCGTAACGCACTGGTCTCTGTTCAGCTACGAGCAAGCGCATGCTAAGATGGAGGAGGCTCGTTTGCATCGGATGGAGCTGAAGCAGGTTGAGGAGGACCTGCTGCACGCCAATCGTGAATTGGTTGGGCTCACTGACCGGCTCAGAGCTATGCAGCAACTTGCTGAAGAGGCGAAGCGGGCCAAACAAGAGTTCGTGGCCAACGTCAGCCATGAACTGCGTACTCCGCTGAACATGATCATTGGCTTCAGCGAAATGATCATGCAGTCCCCGAGGGTGTATGGCGCAGAGCTGCCCCGCGCAGTATTGGCCGATATCCACGCGATTGAGCGCAATAGCCAGCACCTGTCCAAGCTTGTGGATGATGTGCTCGATCTCAGTCAGATCGAGGCTGGCCGCGTAGCGCTGATCAGGGAGCGCTTCGACCTTAAGGACATCATCGATGATGCCGCTGGGGCCGTGCGGGCGCTGTTCGAATCCAAGGGACTGTATCTGGAGACCGAAGCAGCTCCGGACCTACCCGCCGTGTTCTGTGACGCCATCCGTATCCGCCAAGTCGTGCTCAACCTGCTCAGCAACGCAGGCCGATACACCGACCGCGGTGGGGTGCATGTCAAGGCCTGGTGCGAGGAGAAGCGCGTGGTTGTGAGCGTCACTGACACCGGACCAGGGATTGCGGTGGAGGAGCAGAGCAGGCTGTTTGAGCCCTTCCATCAGCTGGACGGCTCTCTGCGACGGCGCCATGGTGGCAGTGGACTGGGATTGAGCATCAGCAAGCAATTCATCGAGCTGCACGGCGGCGAGATGTGGTTGGCGAGCGAGGTCGGTGCCGGCACCACTTTCAGTTTCTGCCTGCCGATCGAAGCGCCCCTGGATCACGAGGCCTATGGCGGCGATGACATCATGCGCTGGTTCAACCCCGACTATCAGCCTGAGGCCCGGACCAGGCGCTCCAAGGCCCCCGCGCCGACGGTCTCTCCGCG
>JAAZAN010000202.1 GCA_012514315.1 Chloroflexota bacterium | reverse complement strand
GCAGTTGACGGCTGAGCAGAAGGCCGAGTTCAAGAGCCGTTATCCCAACGGAACGAAGGGACTCAGGGATGCTGGGCTGGCCAAGCTGGAGAAGGAGATGCGGGAGGCGGTTGGGCAGAACCGGCAGCCGGTGACGCAATTGGTCGCATAGAACACCTGACCGCTGCATGGTCAGCATGGTCGCACGGTACTCAGGCAGTTCTCAACAGCGGCAGTCATCTTCACGGGTGGCTGCCGCTTTTTATTTCACCCTCTTACCCCAGGAATTCCCATGAACAACACCACAACATCCGACCCCAAACCCCCAATGCAGCGCACCATCGACCTCAACCTCGTCAATGCGCTCAAGCTCTTCGTCAGCAAAGATGATACTCGCTTTGCCCTAACCGGCGTCCACTTCACCCGCTCCGACGATGGCCATCCCGTTGCCGTAGCCACTGACGGCCGCAAGCTGGCGGTCATCGAGCAGTTCGAGGTCAGCCCGGACGAGTTGCCCAAGTTCACCAATGGCGGCTATCCTCCTGATACTGGCGATTCAGTGACTGTGCCCGTAAAGCCGCTCCTCGATGCGTTGAAGAAGGTGCCCAAGAAGCACAGCATCCCCATTCTGGCGACTCCGCCGCTCATCTCCATCCGCAACGAGAAGGGCGATGCCACGCAGGTGTGCATCCCGGTCACCGATCTCGACACTCACAGCATCGAGACGACCAAGGTGATCGACGCCGGCTATCCCACCTACCAGCAGGTGATCCCGCAGGAGAAGGACACGGTGCTCGAAATCCTGTTCGACGCCGGCATCATGCTCGACATGGCCCAGGCAGCGATCGACTTCGCCAAGAACGGTTCCAAAGACAAAGCGCCTCTGATGAAGCTGTGCATCGGCCATCACCCTGGCGCAGCGCTGCGGGTGGAAGTCGAAGATCACAACGGCAGGAAGATGACCATGGTGGCGATGCCGTACAAGGAAGGCGTGCTGATCAACCGGACAGGCGCTGGCATGGCTGAGGCGTTTGATGCTATTGCAGGAAAACTGAACGAGGCCGTGGCGAAGCTCGAAACGCAGGCGCAGCCGAAGGCGAGGAAGGGAAAGAAGGCTGACGGTGAGGAAGCTGCATAGACAGAAAGAAGGGCGACCATGGGGTTGGTCGCCTTTTCTTAGGTATGAGAGGCCGATGTCAAGCCCCCAGCATTCATCGGCGTGCTAACGGACTAAACTCTTGCCAAACGTCTCCTGCTTCCTCATTTGCGGTGGCGGTTCTGCCACGAAAGCTCGGAATCGGAAAAAAGTGAATCAAGACGGTTGTACTCGTTAAGCGCAGCGGACCGCAGTCCACTGCGGTCCATCGTCCGGGCCTTAAGCCAGATCGCCCGGCTCCTAAGCGGGAAACACGCTTGGTCCGCAACACTAAGCAGTTCAAGACGCTCCTCATCCCTGATGGACTGCTGGTACTCAGCAAGGAACAGTGCCGCGAATTGTGCGAACGCGGTATTCCCCCGTGCCACCGTGTATAGTGAATTGGTTACGAAGACTGTGTCCGGCACGGCAGTGAGGCTGCGATACGCAATCGCTTTCATAACGCGAACGTCGCTCATCAGAGCACTGTCGGACTTCTCACGTTCTGTGGTTGGCTTCGTGACTACAATCCTTGAGACGTTTGACGTTTTTCCGTAGCAAAGCACGCGTACAGAGCAGTCTCCCGCAGCAAACAAGGGCTTGCCTGTATTCCAGTCTATCATGAGCACTTGGTCATGTGCATAGCGTTCTCCAGGTCCGAGAACAGCGGTCTTACCAACTGGCTCTCGGTATACGCCGGCACGTATATCTCTGAAACAATT
>JAAZAN010000201.1 GCA_012514315.1 Chloroflexota bacterium | reverse complement strand
AAGTGTGCTCCGTTTTTGCGAGGTCAGAGCGCCCCGGCTTGCAGTCCGTGCCCAGCCTTCCCCGTCGAAGCCTGTCATCCCCAAGCCACCCATATTATAGCACACGCACGACAACCAGGCAAGGGCCGCCAAGAGGCCCAGAAGCAATATGCACCGCGTTTCTCAGTTTGACCAGAATGTGGTAAACTGCGTTCATTGATGCCCCCTACTCTGGGATGAGTAGAGAACGACATCGGGAGCTGCCGGACCGGCGTGTTACCCACTGGACAACCGGCCGAGCAGCTTTCTGTCTGACAGGGTCCATTTGGAAGCAAGGAGGAAAGCAAGGTGGGGAATAGTCTCTTATACAAGATCGTGGCCAGTCATCTGGTCAGTGGCCAAATGGCCCCAGGCGAGGAGATCGGCATCCGGATCGATCAGACGTTGACCCAGGATGCAACTGGCACCATGGTATGGCTTGAGTTCGAAAGCATGGGCATTCCCCGGGTGCGCACAGAGCTCTCGGTGAGCTACGTGGACCACAATATGCTGCAGAACGACTTCCGCAACGCCGATGACCATCGATATCTGCAGACAGTCACATCAAAGTACGGCGCCTACTTCTCACGTCCTGGCAGCGGGATCTGCCATCAGGTCCACCTTGAGCGGTTCGGCGTGCCTGGAAAGACGTTGTTGGGTTCGGATAGCCACACCCCCAACGCAGGCGGACTGGGCATGCTCGCGATCGGTGCGGGCGGAATGGACGTCGCCGTCGCCATGGGCGGCGGGCCATTCTATCTGACCATGCCACAGATCGTAGGCGTCCAGCTGCTCGGTCAGTTGGGCCCCTGGGTCACCGCCAAGGACGTCATTCTGGAGTTGCTCCGTCGCTTATCGGTCAAGGGTGGACTGGGCAAAGTCATTGAGTACTACGGTCCAGGCGTGGAGGGCCTGACAGTCGACCAACGGGCCACCATCTGTAACATGGGCGCTGAACTCGGCGCCACCACCTCCATCTTTCCCAGCGACGCATGCACCAGAGCCTACCTCCAGGCCCAAGGCCGCGAGGAGGTCTGGATTCCGCTGACTGCCGATCCCGACGCCACATACGACGAGAACATCGCGCTCGACCTGTCCGCTGTAGAGCCTCTGATCGCCCAGCCGTCCAGCCCCGATAACGTCGTGCCCGTCCGGGAGGTTGAGGGAACACCCGTGGCGCAGGTATGCGTCGGATCGTGCG
The DNA here is from genome assembly GCA_012514315.1 of Chloroflexota bacterium. Lineage (GTDB taxonomy): Bacteria > Chloroflexota > Anaerolineae > B4-G1 > B4-G1 > JAAZAN01. The sequence goes on along the minus strand of JAAZAN010000201.1, from coordinate 18,136 downwards.
TCAACTCCTCGTTCGAGGATCTCTCCATCGTCGCCGCCATACTGCAGGGGAAGAGCGTGCATCCCAACGTCAGTATGACCGTGACGCCCGGCAGCAAGCAGGTATACACGATGATCGCCCGCAGTGGTGCACTGACCAGCCTGATCGACGCGGGTGCACGCATCCTGGAGGCTGGATGTGGGCCGTGCGTCGGCATGGGGCAGGCGCCGCCCACGGGCGCTGTATCTGTACGATCGTCCAACCGCAACTTCAGAGGGCGCAGCGGCACACGTGATGATCAGGTCTTCCTGGCCAGCCCGGAGACTTGCGCCGCGGCGGCTCTGTTCGGTGTCATAACAGACCCACGTCAGCTCGGTGACGCCGTGAAGATCGAGCCGCCCGTGCAATACGCGGTCAACGACAACATGATACTGGCGCCATCGGATGAACCTGAGAACGTGGAGATAATCCGCGGACCCAACATCAAACCGATCCCCGAGTTTGCTCCGCTGGGCGATACCGTCCAGGGCCGGGTGCTAATCAAGGTCGAGGACAATATCACGACCGATCACATCATGCCCGCTGGCGCACAGGTGCTCCCTCTGCGGTCCAACATTCCAGCCATCTCGGAGTACGTTTTCTGGCGGGTCGACCCGGATTTCGTTCATCGAGCGAAGGATTGGAGCGGCGGGTTGATTGTGGGGGGCCTGAACTACGGGCAGGGCTCCAGCCGCGAGCACGCGGCGCTGTCGCCTCGGTTCCTGAACGTGCAGGCGGTGCTGGCCAAGTCATTCGCGCGCATCCACCACGCGAACCTCGTCAACATGGGGATCCTTCCCCTGACATTCATGACGGATGATGACTATGACGCCATCGCAGAAGGTGACGAACTGGAGATTTCCGACCTGAGATCGGCTCTGGAACAGGAACGGCCTCTCCACGTTCGAAATGTGACGCAGAATTGCGCTTTCCAGGCCAGCTACGACTTGACAGGCCGTCAGATCAGGATTCTGCTCGCAGGCGGGCTGCTAAACACCATATCGGATGAAGGAGAGCAAGTATGACGTATCGTGTTACGCTTATCCCCGGGGATGGTACTGGGCCAGAGGTTGTCAGTGCGACTCGGCTGGTGCTGGAGGCCACCGGTGTCTCCTTTGATTGGGATATCCAGGAGGCCGGGGTCGATGTGATGGACCGGTACGGAACGCCGCTGCCGGATTCGGTCCTCGACTCCATCCGCACGAACAAAGTAGCGCTGAAAGGACCAATTACGACCCCGATTGGACACGGGTTCCGAAGCGTGAACGTCGCGATCCGTAAGGCGCTAGACCTGTACGCCAACGTCCGGCCCGCTCGAGCGATGCAGGGCATCGCGGGATCGTTCGAAGACGTCGACCTCGTTATGGTGCGAGAGAACACAGAGGGACTGTACGCAGGCATCGAGCACGACGTCATCCCGAACGTGGCTGCGGAGTCGATACGGATCATCACGCGGGCTGCAAGTGAGCGCGTTGTTCGCTTTGCCTTCGACTATGCGCGTGCGCAGAAGCGCCGTCTGGTCACGGCGGTACACAAGGCCAACATCCTCAAAGCCACGGACGGACTGTTTCTCAAGGTGGCGCGAGAGATCGCTGAGGAGTACCCTGATATCGAGTTCAACGATCGCATCGTGGACAATATGTGCATGAAGCTCGTCCAGCGTCCGCGTGAGTACGACGTCCTGGTAGCGCCTAATCTCTACGGAGATATCGTTAGCGACCTCTGTTCCGGGCTGGTCGGAGGGCTCGGAGTTGCGCCGGGCGCCAACATCGGCAACGATATGGCGGTGTTTGAACCCGTACACGGCTCCGCACCGAAGTACGCCGGACAGAACAAGGTGAACCCAATCGCCACGATACTGAGTGGCGCGCTGATGCTCCGTCATCTTGGAGAAACAAGCGCCGCGAAGCAAGTCGAGACGGCGGTTGCGACCGTGGTCGCCGACGGCAGATCGGTGACCTACGACCTCAAGCCAACACGGGACGATCCAACGGCTGTAGGCACGCGTGAGATGGCCGAGGCGATTGTCAGCGCTATGGGTTAGGGCGCCCCGCACGCAGGTTCGGAGAGCAGAACACCCGCAGACGCGCATGCGCGTCTGCGGGTGTTTCTTTCGTGGGATGTCCGTGTCAGGGCTACTTCAACACCCGTTGAGGCGCCACCTCAGTCCAGGGCACCTTGTTTCCAGTCCCGTTCTCCCCATTCCCCGCGCCATTATTCTGGGCCACTAAATCCTGCTCACGACGCACGCCAATATGCTCTGATGGGTCGGGAATCGTGAGACTGAGCAGCTTGTGGACCGCACGCGGGTGCTCGGCGATGAACCGGAGCTCGTCGGGCGTCAACTGCATCTGGTTATGAGCGTTGGTTACCTGAACCAGGTTCAATACCTGAAGCGCCGCATCGTCTGTCTCGAACGTGATGCCAAGCTGTTCGTACACGTGACGGAGGCCGTTCATGCCCCCGAACTCACCTGTGGTGATCACTCGCCCGGTAGGCCAGTGGGACCACTGCGAACGGCCGAGCAGCTCATAGTCATAGATCTCATAGTTGTGACGGTCCTTCAACATCCCGTCAGCATGGATGCCCGACTCGTGAGCAAAGGCATTGGCGCCGATACCCACCTGATTGATCGGAACAGTCATACCGTAGGCATCGGCCGCGTAGTGCCCGATCTTCCAGGCCAGGCTAAGATCGAGTTTGTCCCCAATCTCCAGTGTCTCGGAAACACCGCGAGCAAACCGAATTGCCAGGATGCAGGAGAGCAGATCGGCATTGCCAGCACGCTCCCCGACCCCGTTGACAGTTGTGTTGATGTACGCATTGACTCCTGCGTTGACCGCTGCCTTCGCGCCAGAAACCGAGTTGGCGACCGCCATACCCAGGTCGTCATGACAGTGCAGCTCGATGTCAATCCCCACCTCACGCGCCACAGTGTACACCCGCTGGTAGACACTGTCAGGACTATCGAGTCCCAGCGTATCACAATAGCGCACGCGGCATGCACCGGCCTCCTTAGCAGCCCGCGCGAAGCGAATCAGATAGTTGATGTCAGTGCGGGAAGCATCCTCCGCATTGGCGCCTACCGTAATCGCCCCCGCCTCAAGCGCCGCGTGAACGGAGTCTGTCATCATCCGGATCACCGAATCGTGGTCAATCTTACCCCGGAACTTGCCCTGGATCATCTGGTCCGACGTGGATATCGACACATTGAGATGCTTCACTCTCGTTTCTTTGAGGGAGTTCTCCACATCACTGACGACAGCACGGCACCATCCCTCAAGGACGAGGTCGCCGAACACGCCCTTCTCCGCCAGCTCAACATTGGCATCCACGTAGTTACGCTCGTGCCAGATGAATGGGAACCCGAACTCGGACTGACAGACGCCCAACTGGCCAAGGTAGTAGTTCAGCATAGTACGCTGGAACTTGGACGTCTCAAGGCGCGCCGCCTGCACGCCATCTCGATTCGTGACATCTACAAAATAGACTTTACCCATTGTGGCCCCTCCCCTCTGTATGATCTCAGACTCGCTATACCGGCCGGACGGTGACCGTCTGCGCGCTAATCAGACACATCCACATGGTAACAAAAAGACCGGCCCCTTCCTAGCTACTCGATTGAAGAGACCGGTCTTGGTGGTATCGTCCCAACCTAGAACGAGCACCTCTCACAATCGAGAGAAGCGCTTTCGCTGAGGGTTGAGCTTAACCAGGAGAGCGGATTCCCCGCTCGACACATGTACTGTCATCACCCGTTCGGTAACTCCATCGTCACATTGCAGCACGCAACTTTCAATAGAGTATACCCACTTTCTGCGGATTGTCAAGTCGCGTCCTGGACTTGGACGCGATTGGCCCATCGCTTGTTGAGCTCAACCCGCGTTCGGGGGGCCTCTTCAGGGGCCGACATTTCTTCGGCCATGAACAGATACGCCCCAACCTCACCACTCATGAAGCCAGCATGGCGGCCATCCCGATCTATAGCGATGAAGTTCATGTCGCTCAAATACGCGCCCCCCAGGTCATTGAGATCTCGCATCGCGCGCTCGCCGGCATCCTGCAGGGGAATGCCCATCTTCAGGTAGAACACGATGCTATGAGCGGTGCACGCTCGAATCGCCATCTCGCCCGTCCCCGTGCACGCCGCAGCGCCGAAACGATCGTCGGCGTACACGCCCGCCCCGATCACCGGCGAATCCCCCAGGCGTCCAGGATACTTCCACGCCCAGCCGCTCGTGCTGGCGCCGGCGCAGATCTGCCCCTCGGCATCCTGAGCCAGGAAGTTCACCGTTCCCCAGGCCTTCTCAGGATCAGTCGCCACATCGACCCACCGCCATAGATCGGGCTGTTGATTCAAGTGCTCGAACACATGGGCGGGCAAGTCTCGGCGCAGTCTGTTCTCCCAGACAGATTGAGGTTCTTCAGTCAAGAGATCGACACGATCGAACCCCATCTCGCGCGCGAAGCGGGCTGCTCCTTCGCCAACGAGAAACACGTGAGGCAACCTCTCCATCACCTTACGGGCTACCGAGATGGCGTAGACGCAGTTCCGAAGAGCGCCGACCGCCCCCGCAGCCAGCGTGGCGCCATCCATGATGCTGGCATCTAGCTCAACGTCACCCAACAGGTTGGGGTATCCACCATACCCCACGCTGTGGTCATCTCCATTGGCCTCGACCAAGCGTATGCCGGTCTCCACCGCGTCCACAGCGGTCCCACCCGCTTTGAGGACGCGCATCGCCGCGTCGATTCCCACGATCCCGTTCGTGCTGGCTACTACGATCAATTCTTCACCTCATGAATGGAGTCGTGTAGTCTCGATACTGAGTGCGCCGTCACTGGCCCAACTAGAGGTAGCCGAGGCCGCGCAATCGCTCAACCAGCTCCTCATCCTCATCCAGGTCCACGCGGGCCGTCGTCCAATCGCCTGATCGCCGCGATTCCGCTGCACTCAGGAATTCGGCAAGCGCCCCATTGAGTTCGAGAACCATCTCTGGGTACTGAGCCAACAGGTTGACGAGCTCGCCTGGATCGCTCCGCACGTCAAACAGCTCATCCGGCTCATCGCCCACCGTGATCAGCTTGAAGCCGTCCTCATAGACAGCTCGGCGTGACTCACGCCAACGGAACCTATCCTCAACATCCTGATCAATATTGGACATGAGCCGGATGAGCGTGTCGGGCACATACGCTTCCGAAAACACATGACGGGGTTCCAGTGCAGGATCAACGAAGGCGTTGGCAAGGTTCAGCCTCCGGACATCGTCCGTTCTTGCCTCGGGCCAGAGGTCGGGATCGATCGCACCGCCCACGCCTGTCTGATCGAGCACCGTGTGGAAGATCCGGCGCGAGGATACCACCTTCCGCACATGTTCGTTCGCGCCCCGCCCCTCAGGATACCGCACGATGAGCGGCACGTGGACCAGGTCATTGTACGCCACCAACGAATGCCCCACGAAATCGTGGTGATTCAGTCCTTCGCCGTGATCCGAGGTGATAATCACCAGGGTATTGTCGCGCACATCGGGCTCATCGAGGTAATCGAACAGATGTCGCAGCAGGTGGTCCTCATAGGCGACCTCGGCATCATACAGATCGTTGATCACCCGGTCCTGCAAGTCAGTCAGAGGCTCAATCAGCGGGACCATCCACCGATAGTGTTCAAGGTTGTACCCCTTGATGAAGTCCCGGGCCTCACGATCGTCCTGCAGATACGGCGCGAAGCGCCGAATGAATCGCTGCGGCATCGCGTACGGGAGATGCGTCTCCATCAAGTTGATGAACGTGAACAAGGGCCTCTCTCGCCCACGCGCCCTTCGTGACTGCAGGTAGCCGACAATGTCGCGGAGGGACTGGCGTGTATTGCCCTTGAAATTCACCTGGCCCTGCCACAGCGGCACGATACGCGGGTGCAAGGCGATACGCAGCAAAGTCTCGTTGCGCGCGAAGACATCCTGGATCGGCGTGGTAAGATGGTTGAGAAAGCGGCCGACACGTTGCGACAAACGGCTCATCCAGCGAGGGCCCGACTCATTGATGCTCGGTCTCACCGGAACAGCGCCACCGTAGTTGTACATCTCTTCGAAACCCCGGTCGAGGTCGTTGTCCACCACCCCCAGCAGCGGGTTGTTGCAGAATCCCGCTGTCTGATAGCCGGCGCGTGTCAGCAGCTCGGCCAGTGTCAACTGGTCCTTACGGTGTCGATCATAGATCTGTGTCGTCATATGCGTCGTCGGATACTCGCCGGTGAAGATAGAGGCATGTGCCGGTATCGTCCACTGCGCAGGAGAGACGGCCTGCTCATACAGTGCCGCGCTCTCAGCGAAACGATCGATATGTGGTGAGGTCAGGCGATGGTAACCATAGCATGAGAGCCGGTCGGCTCTCAGTGTGTCAAGTACGAGTAGGACAACATCGGGTTGGCCTGCGGATAACATATGAAACCCCCTCTAGTCGTTCCGCGCGTACGGGACCTCGGCACGGGCACGTTCCATCGATTCCTTAACATGTAACACCTCGCGCTGAATCTGATCAGTGATGGCCTTCCTCACGACAGGCAGTCGTAGGAAGACTCGACCCAGATCGCGGGCCCCACCCAGCGAAAGCACTACAGCGGTGTGGTCGGTCGCTACCTCTTGAAGACTGAACTCGCCCCAGACGGGGAAGGGAGGACGAATCAGACGGAACCGGAAATGGTCTGTGGCCACGTCAGTCAGCTCGAACTTCAGGCGGATAGGCACACCCAGGAAGCGTTCGACCGTGGAGAATTGTGCCCCAACCTCCCCAAACCCTCCGTCTGAGAACTGGAAACCGGCGTGACTCGCGAAACGATATCGATCCGGATGTTGCTCCAGATCGAGGAACCACTCCCTGGCGAAAGCCAGGCTCACAGCGCTGGTTTTGCAGGCAGAGAGCACGGGGCACCCTGTCATTCCCTTCATATACACTCATTCTACATCTGGCCCCATGTTTGGCAAGTCAAACCCTGCCGCCAAAGGGCTCATCCGGAGAGACAAGGAAAACCGCACGGCTTGCGGAGTAGCCGTGCGGTCCGCGCTGCGTGCATCCCTGAACCTTCGGTAGCTCACCTAACGACGCAACAGGATTCTTGAAGACCTATCGGATCACAACGTGATCCGCTGAATGATGCGCCACACTCTGGTTCAGCCTGACTACAATGTCCTCACATTGACTGCCTGCAGTCCGCGTGCAGTCTCCTCCACACCAAACTCAACGCGCTGGCCTTCCTGTAGAGTCCGAAAACCCGACCCCTGTATGGCGGAGTAATGAACGAACACATCCTCGCCGACCTCGCGCGAAATGAAGCCAAATCCCTTGGCGTCACTGAACCACTTGACCGTTCCGACTTCTCTCTCTGTCACTTTAAGCAACTCCTTACACTAATAAACACATCGCGCCGTCAAGGATGAATCGCCTCACCAGGCTCTACCCTGCTCCGCACATCGGGCAAGCGCGCACTTCAGCCCCTTCATCCATCACTACCCCAGTCTATCACTCGTCACACTTTGTGTCAAGTAGTCGCATCATGTTCTGCCCATCGAATCACGAATCATGCGGCAAACATTCCACGGCGTCAGCTCACAGGAACATCAGGGGTCTCTCAGTTCCTTTCCTCCGACAGGCCATATAGACGATAAGAAAGACACATATCAATCATTTGTTGACACTACACCGAATGTGTGCTATAATCACCACAATCTCAAGCACGGTTCCCGGGCGTCAAGAAGACCGAACGTGGAATCGCGAAGAACACACGTATGAGGAGGATACAATGGCAGAGCAGCAGACCATCACGGCCAACATGTCCATCGGTGAAGTTATCAGCGCTTACCCTCAGACTGCCCAGGTCTTTATGTCTCAGGGATTGACCTGCATTGGATGCGCTATGGCGCGCTTCGAGAATATCGAGCAGGGCGCTATGGCTCACGGTATAGATATCAATAAGCTGATGCAAGCGCTGAATGAGGCCATCGCACAGGCGTAAGTAGGACGAAGACAGAGACCCACGCCTCGGAAGCGTCCGAGGCGTGGTCTGTTTCCTCAAGCTATGTCTGATCGAGCGCGCGGCGTACCGCGACAGCGAGAACTTGTACGTCAAATGGTTTGCGCAGCACTTCGGAGACGTGGGCGTCCCGCAGGTGTCCGATTTCCTGCTCGATGCCATATCCTGTCATCGCGATCGCCTTGAGATCCGGTACGCTCTCGCGCAACACACGCAGGAGTTCACCTCCCCCCATCTCCGGCATCACCACGTCGGTCACGAGGAGATCCACGTGATCGGCGGAACGGTACACCTCCAGCGCCTGCTGACCATTGCTGGCAGTCAACACACGATATCCAAGCGAATCGAGGATATCACGCGCCAATTCACGGAGCCGATCCTGATCCTCGGCGACTAACACCACCTCACCATTCCCCCTGGGCGGAGCCTGTCTCTGCTGGGTCTCTGTGGTCGCCTGGATCTCTCGAAACTCGGGGAAGTAAATGTGAAACGCCGTTCCCTGCCCGAGAGCCGTGTCGACATCGATGAGTCCATCGTGTTGGCTCACGATCCCGTAGACCTGAGCCAGCCCCAAGCCGGCGCCTTTTCCGGGAGGCTTAGTGGTGAAGAAAGGCTCAAAGATATGGGGCAACACATCAGATGGTATCCCGATTCCCCTATCGATCACCGACAGGCAGATCCACGAACCAGGCGACATATCGGCCACGGCAGGTTCCATCCCCGGACGGACGTGAAGCTTGGACAGTCTGATTCGCAGCTCGCCACCATGCGGCATCGCGTCCCGGGCATTCACCACGAGATTGAGCAACAACTGCTGTATTCGCGTGGGATCTACGCTGGCGACGAACTTCTCATCTCCATAGGCATCCACATCGAGACGAAACCTGATGTTCTCCGGTATCGTGCGTTCCAGAACATCGATGGCCTCAGTCAGAAACGGTCGCAGATCGACGGGGGCCCTCTCAATGGGAGATCGTCGGCTGAAATCAAGGATCTGCTGGACCAGATGGGCCCCACGCTTTGACTCAGCCAAAATCGTGTCGAACGCGCGTACCATGCTGGGTGAGGCAGTACTGTCATTCAGTGACATCTCGGCGTACAACATCATAGTGGTCAGCAGGTTATTGAAGTCGTGGGCGATGCCGCCGGCGAGCTGGCCCACCGCAGCCAACTGATCTTGGCGCTGAATTCGCTCACGGGCCTCATGTTCCTCAGTCGTGTCACGGATCAGCAGGACCCAACCAGGCCGGCCTGTCTCGCCCACAACCAGTTCGCACGCGATCTCAAAGATTGTCTGGGGCGGCCCCGCAATCACAAGCTCTTGCCAGGGGTCTTCCACCTTCCGATGGAGCAAATCATCCAGCGAAACACCCCCCAGAGACTGCAGAACATCACCCAGGCCGGCTTCGGTGAGTCGAGCCAGATAAGCTTCGGCCACGGGATTGCAGAGCTGGATTCGCCGCTCGTCATCGAGAAGCAGCACGCCTTCCGGAAGGCTGGCGACCAACGCAGCCAAACGCCTCTGCTCAACCTCCAGCGCCTGCCGGAGGTCAGCTTGATGCAGAGCAACAGCCAGTTGGGCGGCCACCTCGTTGACTACGTCGGCATGGTCGGAGGCATACGCGTGAGGCTCCAAGGCCGCTACCGCTATGGAGCCAATCATCTCATCGTGGACGATCAGAGGCGCCGCAATGCAGGAATGTACACCCATTGCCTGAAGGGTGCGACCGAGAGGCGACTCATCCGTCTGGGGAGTGAAATCATTGAGGATGATCGTCTGTCCAGATGATAGGATTCCCACATCAAACACACCCCCGTATGGCAGACGCATCCCTTGCTCCAGATCGAATCGCATGTCGAAATCCCAGACAGCCAGAACTGTCTGCTGAGCACTGTGGTCAAACATGACGATCCAGGCGCCGACGGCCGGGACAAGCCGGCGCAGATGGCGCAGCGCCGCTCGGGTCGTCTCCTCAGCGGACCAGGCGGCGAGCACAGCCGTGTCCAGATCGCGCAGCGCCATCAACCGCTCATTGTACTGCATTAGGGCATCCTCCGCCTGCTTCCGGCGCCAGGAAATCGCGGCAACGTGCGCAAACGCTCTAAGCACATCCAGACTGGACAGGACATCGTCCGCACGGACGACAATGGTGGCCAGCCCAACCAATTCGCCTCCGTATATCAACGCCAACCCCACGAAACGCTCGATGTGGAACTCGCCTTGCAGGAGCCTGGCGACCGGCTCTGGCACACTGACCTGAGACGCCCCAGCTGGGTCGAGCGACACCGTCACGACCTCTCTGAGAATTTGCCGCACCTGCTGAGGTCGGACATCCACGGTGACACCCACCAGATGGGTTCCTGTCAGATCACGGACGGCAGTGAGCGCATCATCCATTCCTGAGATCCGTTCAATGGTAAATCGGCCGCGTTCCCGATCGAAGCTCGACAGGATAGTCATCATCGTGCGAGTGAGCTGGCGAAGCTTGTCGGCAATCAACTGAGCCAAGTCAACGTCGGGCGAGGCCGCAGCCAATTCGATGGCCAACTCGCTCACCGCGGCCAGGTTTCTGGCACGATATCGGGCCTGCTCCTCCGCCCATTTACGATCGGTGATATCCCGGTAGAAGGCCAGAGCAGCGGAATCAGAGAGCCTGACCTGTTCAGTGTCAATCCACCGGACAGCTCCGTCACGCCGGATGATCTGAATCTCACCGCCCGCACGCCCCTTCGCGAATACGTCACTCAATAGCCGTCGCGCCTTGCCGCTGCTCTTCTCGTGAACGAGAGCCAGTATCTCGCGTCCGACCAGCTCATCGATGTCGTATCCTGTGACACGTGTCCCAGCGGCGTTGGCTTCGAGAAGCAGACCGGACGGCTCGAAAACAAAGATCGCGTCGGGGGCGCTATCGATGTAGCTGCGGTACTTTTCCTCACTCGCGCGGAGCGCCTCTTCAGCCGTCCGACGTTGACCGATATCTTCGATCAAACCCTCCACGGTGAGTCCCTCACCGTGAGCGCCCTGCACCATCCAGGCGTGGATCACCCCACTGAATTCACTTCCATCAGCACGACGAAATGCGGTCTCGACGTGGACTGCGTCGTCGTTCCGGAGCACACCAAGAGACTCGGTCCAGCACACGGGGTCGGCACAGACGTCGTGCGCGATGCTCACTCCCTTCTCGATTACTTCTCGCGGTGAACTGTACCCCAGTGTACGAGCGAATGCCGGGTTGGCATCGATGACACGCCCCTCGGCAGTGGAGCTGAACACGCCGATGATGGAGTGATCGAGAAGGCGCCGGTATCGCTCCCCGCGATCGCCGCTCTGGGCCCCGTCACCCAGGCACGCGTAACCAAGCGCGCACAACTGAGCCAACCGTCGAACGGCAGCCAGTTCCCGATCGGAGTAGTGTTCTTCAGTGTCCGCGAGCAGGATCTCACCGATCGGTGCATCGCCAAGCACAATCGGCGTGCAGAGAACACTGCGAAACTGGAAGCCAGCGTCGTAAGTCAGTGCAAATGCGGGGTGGCTCGACGGCGCATTGGCGAAGAACGCTTCTCCAGTCTCAATCGCGTGGCCAACCAGCCCACGATAGTGTCCGTCCGGGTCTGCACGCAGGAGGATCGTCTGGCCATCGTCCGCCAGATCACCGTCACCGACCAAGCCAAGCTCCACTTCGCAGACCAGACTGGCCGCGTGGGAATCCAACCATGCCACGCAGCCGCGCCGACTCCTCGTCAGCACTTTGGCATAGTCGAAGATCAATGCCGTCACTTCGTGACTATCCCCGTTCGACCGGGCAATCGCGTCGCACACACTTGAGAGAGTAGTCCGGACGGATACCTCCCACTGAAGATGACTCTCGTTGTCAACTCGGTCCGTGATGTCGTGCATGACGACCAACAAACCCTCATCCCTGGGCCGTATGCAGACATCCAGGGTGCAGGAGGCTCCCCTGAAGAACCATGTCTCGGTGATACCTCGCGGCGTGCCATCATCCAGTACAGCCCGCAGCGCATCTACCAAGCGCTGCTTAGAGGGCGAATCGGGAAGGATATCCCACAGTGGTCTGGCGATTGCATCGGCATCGCGGGTACCGGTCAGGGCCTCGGCCGCACCGTTCACCCAAACACAGCGCAGCTCACGATCCAGCATGAAGAGGGCGTCGGTGAAGCTATCGTCCAGAACGCGACAACGCGCCTCACTGTCGTGCAGGGCTGCCTCAAGGCGTCTACGCTCCGAGATATTCTGGATGACGAACAGAACGTACGGATCCCCATCCAGCTCAATCACCTCGGCATTCAAACTGGCGTGGAGAACCCGTCCCGACTTATGCCTGAGACGCAACTCGTGGCCTTGGACGCCGCCCTCCCTGCGGAGAAGCGCGACGAGTTGTTGACGATCAGCGAGATCAGTATACAGCTTCAGGTCATCGGCCGTCTTGCCCACTGCATCGATCCGGCTGTAACCGAACCTGCGTTCCCAATGACTGTTCACTTCGACGATCTGATCATCGTCGAACCGGCTAAGGATCACGGCCTCGGGGATCGAGTGAACAACCGTGGTGTAGCGTTCCTCGGCAGCCAGTAGCGCGAGTTTCGTGTGCGTCAGCTCGTCTGCTTCATCGGCCTGTTCCAGCGCCGTTCGCAAGACATCCGGCAGTCGCCGAGCGAACTTCGGCGTCTTGAGAACATAGTCCGATACACCCCACTGAACCGCCTCCGATGCCAGATCCTCAGACTCCAACGGGATCAGCATGATCACCGGCGCATCAGGGGCACGCGTGCTAGCGAGGCTCAATGCGTGGAGTCCTCCAGCGCCCTGGTCGCCAAACTCAATCAGGAAGATATCGTAGCTACCTTGCGCCAGCCTGATCTCGAAATCCTGTACACTGGTCGCTAATGTGACACGGAATTCTCCGCGCTTCCTCTCCAACGTGCGCCGGATGAGGTCACGGTCGTCTGCACTGCTGTCCACACATAACACGCGGATCCAATCTCTCATTGAGAGCCTCTCCAATCCACGGCCAGGCGGTCGCCGCCTGAAGCCCCTCCTGGATCACTCCAGGCCATAGACACCACGCAGAGCCTGGATCTCATCCCAACTCGTGACCATATTGTACACGTACAACCCGCGGGGCTGCAGCGCCTCCATCAGCAAGGCGGCCTCATCGGTCGTAAACGTGCCACGGATGAGCAGCGCCCGATCAGCACCCTGAACCCGCTGGAAGAACGGAACCATCGCGTCCAGCGGGGGTCCGCTGACGTCATAGTTGATCTCGAAGCAACGCAGCTCCTCAATCGCCAGGAAATGCTCGAGGAGGAACATCGACGTCGAATGAAGATGCATGAATGCACTGGGAAAGTGACGAGCCAATGCCTGATCGATGGGCTGAACGTACTCACGGTAGAGACGGGGGGAGAAGAGCGCTGTGGCGTCCTCCTGCAGGCGAGCGATCGGACCGGGCGCCCAGAGTTGATACTGTGCGTCGTAGTAACCGCCGTAGAAGGGCGGAATCCGCGCCCACGCCGCCTCGGTGACCTGCCGGAAGATCGCCCCCATGCGTTCGAGGAGCCACGCCATATGGGCGGGATCCTCCAACAGATCGATGATGACCTGGCCGTGACCCCGCAGCAGCGCCGCCATATCCGACGGACCCACCAGCGTACCGTGGCTCACCGGGTAACGACCAGCAGAGCTCTCAACGAGCGTATCGATGAAGCTCATGTACTTCCGGTACCATGGGTTCTCTAGATCGAGGCCGAGATCTCCCAGCGCATCCCACGAAAGCATCATCTCCTCACCCAGGATGCTTCCGGGCAATATACGCAGACGGCTTCCCAGCATACCACAGAGCCAGGGCACAGCCTGCGACGGTGACGCACCTCGCAGAACATCATCGTCGATCTGCTCCCCCTCACGCAGCAGGCGCTCCTGATCGGAGACGAAATCACGTGGCTCGACCATCTCGGGTGTCAGATAATGCGCTGCCTGCCACGCTGCACTGGCGCTGAACTCCTCCAGCGGGAACCAGCTCTTGAACGAGAACCCGATCAATGGTCGATCCACTGACGCCAGATTCCAGAAATCCCGGTAGCGATCCACCTTCTCCGGGCTGTTGCCAAATGCATGCTCGGATCCCACGGTCTTCCTCCAACAACCTGATTCGCCTGGAGCACGAGGATAGGTCTGTCGAACCTCCAGATGAAGGCTGATACGCCTCGTCTCACTTAACGGGCACGGTCACGCGATAGACCTCGGATGCCTCCTCAGCCCACACTACAAACGATCTCAACGCTGCGGGAATCAGCAACGCCTCTCCCCTCGCGAAGGACTCCCAGTATGATCCACTACTCACTCGGAGCTTCCCCTGTAACACCACCATCACCTGAGGCCGACTACACACGCTGACCTCCCACTCACCACCCTTCGCGATTGCGTGGCGACTGAGCAGGAACTCGCTTGCTGGAGAGCAGAACGTGACACTCCCCGGCTGCTCCACAGTCTCCAGTGGAGAGACCTGCCCGGTCTCATAGGTCAAGATATCACGTAGCGCACCTGCGTCGCGAAACTTGTCGGTCAGCCCTATGCGCACCACGTTGTCAGAGTTGGCCATGCACTCCACGATGTTGCCGCGGAGATAGGCATGCGGTATTCCTGGCCCTATATACAGGCCCTGTCCCGCATTCAGACGCACGCGATTCAGAAGAAACACACAGAACAACCCGATGTCTGGGCCCGGGTATCTACACCGCAATTCCAGGAAGAGACGTTCCTCCTCATCCAGGCTGGGGAGACGCATCAGACGCTGCTGAAGAGCATCCAGCGCACGACCCAGGTCATCTGGACACTCAGTTGCGTGCTTGACCATCGCCTCGACCAACACTCTCACAGACTCATGTGGAGTCTTGGCGGGCGCATCTCCCACCCGGACCGTCTGAGACACGACATCGCGTCCGACGAAATCAGACAGTTCGGGATGCCGCCTCAGATTCCGATTCAGATCATCCAGCGGCCGGAATCCTACCAATGCATCAAGCGAATCCAGGGCAACGGAGATCTCGGGTTTGTGGCGATCATCCGGATAATGCTCTGGATCACAGACATGGAGCACCTCGGCCTGACGGCGGTCAGGGTGTGCCTGGATACTCAGGGGTTCGACAGCGGAGAGCACCTTCAGCAGGAATGGCAGTCGCCCCCCGAACTCCCTGGAGACCTCGGCGCCCAGGATGAAGTCGGGGTGTTCGTGGATGAGCTGATCAAGTGGGACCCGGTCATCCCCTATCGCCACGTCCGAGGGAGCCTTGGCGTGCGCCCCGATCCACAGCTCCGCATAGGGCCGGTCCTGCTCAGGTGTGATTCCCAGCAGCTTGGGGATCAATGCATCGCCGCCTCGAGCGCCCCACGCATAGTGCTGGACGTTGTTGAACAGACGATACGGACGCAGCTCAAGTGAAGTCATTATCTCGAGTTGCCCACGGACTCTTCAGACACAACAGGCGTCAACCGGACCAGAGCCTCGTGCAGTATCGCGGCCATACGCTCTTGCTGCAGCGCAATGATCCGCCGTCCCAGCTCGGGGCTTGCAGAGACCCGCGGGTCTTTGCCCGCGATGCCCAACGGCCAGACGTCGGGATCCGCGGGCAACGCATCCATGCGCACCAGATCCGGCCGCAACGCCATGACCAGTGACGTCTCATTTGCGGCAGCGTGGTCAGTCTGGATGCCCATTCCCTGGGCATCATGCTCGCTGCCCCAACAGATGAAGCACTCGACGCCATACCGATCGCGCCAGACGTCAACGCGCTCCAGGAAGAATCGCGTCGACGGGCCGTGCCCGTGGCCAACAATGATGCGGAAACCTGCCCGGCTTAGTTGCCTGATGATAGTCTCCAGCAGGGACTCGAAAGTATCCTCATCAACCCAGTATGCACTGCCAGCCATCTGCTGACTGGGATACTGGCGGTCCGCACGGTCCGTCATGCAGATATCCATACCGTACAAGTCGCGGTCACCGGCTTCCTGGCGCCGATCGATGCCCAGGAACAGCATGGGAAGAACGATACCTCCGACCGCGCAGGCGAGACCCTCGAAAAAACCGCGCGATTGGAGTCCATCCGCGCCCAAAGGTAAGTGCTCACCGTGCCACTCCAGTGTGCCCAACGGTAGGTAAGCGATGGGCGCCGCCGCGATACGCTCGCGGAACTCGTGCGGCGTAAGCTCCTCGTAACGGACCTTGTCCATGGAAAGATGCCTCCTACCGAGCTATGCTCTGTCTGAAGCGTCCGCACCGTCGGTCATCAGGTCAAGCGCCGCTGCCGACAACAGAGCGATTGCTGTCCCCAAGGCACGTTCGTCAAGATCAAATCGCTCCGTGTGGGCTCTCAGGACTTTCTCCCTGTCCACCGAGTCACGGCAACCGATGTTGAAGAAGTCAGCGCCGATTCCTACGACGGCCGCCAGGCCGCCGTGTTGCTGAACGCGCTGCATCATGTAGGTCACATCCTCGCTGCCCCCCGCTTGAGTTGCCAGGCAGCATGCAATGTCACCCAACTCCGTGGCGACGCGCTCTACGCGACGGGCCAGCGCTTCGTCGCTGATGGCGGACTGAGCAGCGCCCATATCGACAGTCGCTAGCTCGCATCCCTGCATGGCCGCCGCCGCCTCCAGGATGCGACATGCCTCTGCGTACATATACTCGCAGAGTTCACTGGAGGCGCCGCGCACTTCGGCAGCCAGGCGCGCCTCAGCGGGGATCACGTTGCGACTTGCCCCTGCGTCAAGCTTTCCGACATTGATCCGCGTCGCTCCATCGCCGTGGCGGGCGATCGCGTATAGATTGAGCACGGCGGTCGCGGCGGCTATCAGGGCATTATGGCCACACTGAGGATTTGCGCCCGCGTGTGACGGAACACCCTTGAAGGTCGCATCGAACTTGCGCGTCGCAGCGTAGCCGCCCATGCCGCAGGATACCTCGCCCAAGCGCCAGCCACTCATCACGTGAAGCCCGAGAAGGAAGTCTACGTCGTCGCACACACCAGCTGCCACCATCGATCGGGCGCCGCGCACACCCTCCTCAGCCGGCTGGAAGATGAGTCTGACGGTACCCCGCACTTCGTCCCGCAGCCACCCAAGAACTTCTGCGATGCCGAGCCCGATCGCGGCGTGCGCGTCATGGCCGCACGCATGCATCACTCCTTCGTTGACCGAGGTGAACCCCTCCCTGGCGGGGCGATGATCGCGGTCTGATGCTTCAGCGATCTCAAGCGCATCGAGATCGAAACGCAGCGCTACTGTTGGACCAGCTCCCGCTGCCAGTGTGCCAACTACCCCTGTGAACCCGCCGGCCAGCGCGGGCAAGAACTCAGTGTCCGCACCCTGCGCGCGTGCACGCTGCCAGTGCGCCTCCAGCGCCTCCGACGAAGGCAGCCCCATACGTTCCGTATCGCGAATGACGGTCTGCCCAACATCAACCCGATATCCGAGCTCGGTCAACCGGCGTGCAACGAGCGACGCCGTGCGGAACTCCGTCCAACCTGCTTCCGGGTAGCGGTGGAAGTCCCGGCGGTAGGTCACTGCAGCGGGCTCAATCTGCTGTACCAGGGCACGTATGCGCCGAACGGTAGCCTGCTCCAACATCCGAATTCCTCAACACAACGGAACGGCGCCTGGTCTGCACACTCGTTCGACAGACAGGCGGTTGCGCCATCAATGGAACCGCGATAGCCACGCCTCTCACGCAGCAGACACAGTATATTCTTTTGTCCGGGAGACACAAGGCACAGCACATCGATCGGAAACACTCTAGCCATTTGCCCATCGCGCTGCGGGATCTACCGCCGACGCGCCCACCGCAGTCCTCCAACTCAACATCCGCGTGTTGCCTCACGATAGAAAGATACCGAAAGTGATTCGTTGACTCACGAGAGAAAGACACCGAAGCCGATTCGTTGACTCACGAAAGGAGGATACTGGAATTGATCAGCTGCCTGACGATTGGGACGCGTGTGAGACAGAGTCAAATAGTTGGGCCTGAAGTTGGCTGATCTGTCGGCGTAGGTCCACAAGATTGAGCACCGAGTAGGTTT
>JAAZAN010000029.1 GCA_012514315.1 Chloroflexota bacterium | reverse complement strand
TTGCTGATAGGCCAATGTCAGCAGGGCAATCAAGCACTTCGGTTACGTCATGAAGCAGACGCTCCACATTATCCTTCCGGCCCACCGTGATGCCCATAAGGGCGTAGTAAAGGGCAAGACGGGGACGCTGTCGTATGAGGTCATAGGGCAGGAGCGTGAAGCAGTAGCGAGCGTCGAGGTAGTCGAACTGGGTCTCTGCCTGCAGGAAACGTGTCTCGATAATCGTAGCTGCCAACTCATACTCATGCGCCGCAATGGCATGTCTCACCGCCTTTCCCGGGAATCCGTTATCCTTGAGCCAGCAACATGCTCGATGATGGAGTTGAGAAATCTCCAGGGGATATCTGTGTTGCAAAGTGATCCCGAGAAAGTCGGCGAAGAGCGCCTGGTAGCGATACCACAGGTGCTGCTCATCCAGAGGGACAATGAACAGCGTGGACAGTTCCAGGTCATCAAGGATCTGGCGGCTATTGTGGATTTCCAGAAGATGATCGCAGAGAGGGGTGGTAACCTCCGCCAGAATGGAGGTCTTGACCAGAAATTCCTGTACTTCCGGGCTCAGGTGCACCAGCACAGCGTCCAAGAGATAATCGTAGACATGACGCTGGCCACCGTCGAAATGGGTTACGAAGCGTTCGATATCGCCGCCTTCTTTCATCGAAAGCGCAGCAAGCTGTAATCCTGCAATCCACCCTTCCGTCTTGGACACGAGCCTGCGCACAACATCCGTTGTCAGGTCCAACCCCATAATCCCCTGGAAGTATGTCTGACTCTCGATCGTTGTGAACGAAAGATCTCTCGCCCGGATTTCGCAGAGCTGATTCTTCGCCCGCAGCTCTGCGATCTGAAGCCTGGGCGTTGTTCGGCTGCCGATCACAAAGCGCATTGGTTCGGGCATGTGAGTAATCAGGTAGTTCAGTTGTTGATCGATGCTTTCCGTCTGGATCACATGGTAGTCGTCCAGAATGAGACTGAATCCGGAAGGGGCACTGGAAATCTGGTTTATCAGCATCGTAAGCGCCTGGTGCGATGGCCCCGAGTCTCCTGACTCCTCCATGCTCAACGTATCCAGAAACCACTCAGGATTTATGGTCCGCAGAGCCGAGATGACATAGCTCCAGAAGCGTGTGGGCTCGTCGTCATCCTTGTCCAGTGAGAGCCATGCAACCGGCCAGCCGATCTTGTTGAGGTAGGTGCGCCATCCACCCAACAAGGTGGTTTTTCCATAACCAGTAGGGGCGGTCACCAGGGTAAGGCGGTGCTGGATAGCAGGGCGTATGCGATCAATCAGGCGAGTCCGTTCAACAATCGGGGAGCGAAGCGCAGGGGCCGAGAATTTCGTGGTCAGCATGACATCAGTCAGGAAGCCCTTAGCCTCCACGGTCGTCACCTCGGGGCATGGAGAGAACGCATACACAAGTGCAACAAGGAGCGCGCCGCAAAGCGCATAGAAAGAGGGGCATTAGGAAGAAGCAGAGGAGTGACGTACCGTTCCAAAACGATCTGCAATCGCTTCGCTCATGTACTAAGAGCACCAGTAGCCGCGCTGCTTCTGTTCAGGTCCCTCGTAGTATGGCCAGCGGAGTAAACGCTAGCGCGATTCTAGTGCTGCCAGTCAGGGTTGTCAAGTTGATCGGCTGAGAACCAGGAATTCCAACTAGTGGCTATCCACATGCGCTACAGAGAGCACTCCCTGTGACAGCCATCTTGCGGCAAATCAGGGTTTTGACGGTCGCCACCTGAGCAGCCGAGGTAAAGTGACGATCCAACGCCAGCGAGACATTCGGGTAGAAG
Source organism: Chloroflexota bacterium (assembly GCA_012514315.1). GTDB lineage: Bacteria > Chloroflexota > Anaerolineae > B4-G1 > B4-G1 > JAAZAN01. The sequence goes on along the minus strand of JAAZAN010000029.1, from coordinate 1,843 downwards.
TTCCAAGAAAGGCTCAACACTTCACACGCCACGATGCCTTAGTCCTCCGGCGTATCCTCGATCCTCCGCCCACATTTGAGCCCTGTCAGTGTAAATATCTCAACTTCTGCCTCGGCCAGTCCGGACAGCGCCAGGGCCCGAATGCGCTGACTGGCGTTGCTCCACTTGATCTCGGCTGCGCCTTTTAGTGGTCATCCCAACCGTTTGCCAGATCGCGACGCGGTCCGGCGAATCAGATGGCGTGCTGACAGGGGATCTGGTGTCATCACGACCGCCATGCAGAAGTACTGGTTGTCAGCGGTGAGTTAGCCAGATTCGTCCAGACCGGCAACTATGATGTCGGGGGGCTGGAAAGACGTCACCCCGCCCCCTCCACCACGGCGATCTCCTCCGCCGTCAACCCGTACAACTCATACACCAGCACATCGATCTGCCGGTCCGTCATCTCGATCCGGCGCTGGAGCGCGGCCTTCTCGGGAGGCGCCCCTTCCGCGGCCAACCGCTTGTGCAGGTCGAGCATCTGCGTGACCAGCGCGACCATCCGGTCGTGCCCTGCGACGTCCGCGGGGTTGGCGAAGTCGATGGTGCGGATGGGGAGTTGTTTGATATATTGAGTCCAGAAACGGACGAAGCCCCCACGCAAAGTTGTCCCAATCTTCAATAGATACTGGAAAAGCACCATGCTGTTGAGCAGACCAAGAATGTACAATGGCGATTCATGTCGCCCGGTCTTGGCCAAAATACCGTAACCGGTCTTGTAAAAGTGCCCAGCTGCATCGTACGCGCAGGAAGCTCGATTGTTGTAGTCGGGCACTACGAGCTTCGGAAGTTGGAAGAGAATCATACTTTTCGGGTATCCAAAGGCATACCAGTCTGACCCTTTGAACTTGCCCCTCTCTCTTGCTTCCAGCTGCGAACGATGGATCTTGAGGTAGGCATACGCCAAAGGAAAGCGAGAGGCTAGTTCACGCTCTGGAAACAACTCGGCCTTGACATTGTCAATGGCGTATGGGCAGATAAGTGCAGCTGTAGCCAGCAACGGTTCGTAGCGGCGAATCTGTTTTCCCCTAAGGAATGGTTTGGTGATCGCGGCTTCGACCTTCACTTCTTGCCCGTTCACTGCACATGTTCCGATGACGAATACGCCCTCCGCTCTTACAGCATCAAGCACAAAGATGTCATCAGCGCTTGTCTGTGTGCCGACAAAAATGTGCGCGACATCCCCCAACTTCACCGGCATCGCGCGCAGCCGCTCGAACAGATCGCTTCCGCAGCCGACCACGAAGTTCCACTCGGTTAGCCCTGCGCTGGCGGCCGGGATCACCCCCTCCACCTGCGAAGCACCCACGCGCCACGCGGACAGATCGTGGGCGCGCACGAACTGGAACTCGTCGCGGCCGCCCTTCTCCAGGAACAGCAGGCAGGTGTAGGTCGTCGCGCCCTCGAACACCTGCTGGTCGCCAAAATGAACCACCTTGCTCAAGTGCTGGCCCTGCGACAACACCTTACGCAGCGGCTCGCCGTACTGCGCGTTGAAGAACTTGTGCGGCAGGATGTAGCCCAGCCGCCCGCGCTCGTTCAGCAGTTGCAGCCCTTTCTCGACGAACACCACGTAAATGTCGTAATTGCCCTTGCTCGCCGCGCGGTACGCGGTCTTGTAGTGTTCCACCTCCAATGGCGCCCACTCCTGCAGCGCCTGGATGCGGATGTACGGTGGGTTCCCGATCACCGCATCGAACCCGCCCGCGGCCATGGCCTCTTCGAACTCCGCGCTCCAGTCGAACGCGTTCACGCGGCGCACGGTCTCCTCGTCCGGCAGGTCCAGCTTCCCAGCGTAGAAGTC
>JAAZAN010000200.1 GCA_012514315.1 Chloroflexota bacterium | reverse complement strand
TTCCGCTATGACACTGGCCGGGTGGGAGCTATTACGGTGGATAATGGGGTCCATCGGATAGTCTACTTCGCATTCGGCTTCGAAGCGATCAACGATGCAGCTCAGCGTCGTGCGGTGATGCATCGCGTTCTAGATTTTCTGAATCCGTGCGACATCCCCGCCCAGTACGGCATCGGTGCACCGGGCCTCATCGTCGGGTTTGGGGAGCCTGGTGAGACGGTCACGCACACCGTGCCCATCAGTAACCGGGGTCTTCTGAGCGATGCATACAGCCTGTCTATGAGCCAACCGGTGTGGACAACGACGTTGCTGATCACAGCCACCCCGGGTATTTCTGCTGGTACACAATTCACCGTGCCGGTGGTGACACTGATCCCAGGCAGTGCGATTGTTGGCGCAGGAGACACAGTGACGCTGACAGTGACGTCGGTCCAGAGTCCGACGCACACGGCGAGGGTCGTGATCCACACGGCAATCGGTCGGCGCGTGTACGTACCTCAGGTCCTGAGGAGGTGGAGCCCCTTGACATCCGACTGGACGGGGTGACACCGTAGGAGGACAACCGTTCTGTGCCAGGTGGGCGGAGCGATGGTGCCGGGCGGTGTTGTGACGGATGTGTCTCGGGCGGGCCAACACCGATGCTTGCTGCTATGGATTGCTCTGATGGACGGGACTCTGAGCCCAGAGTGGGTCGTGCGCCGAATCTGATATCCCCGGGGCCCCAGTCACGATGTTGGCGAATGCGAGCGTGCACTCGACGAACCGTTGCAGCGAGATGCCGTCGCCGATGGTGGCCCAAAAAGCGCGGCTGGCGGGGGGGTGTTCAGCCGGGTCTTGAGCGGAGACGAGTACAATGGGGATATCCCGAATGGCGGGATCGCGACTCTTTTCCGCGAGCACCTGCCAACCATCCATGCCGGGCATGATGAGGTCAAGCAGGACGAGGTCCGGCCGCCGGTGACGAATCGTCGCGATGGCATCTGGGCCGTTGGCAGCAGTAAGGATATCCAGCCCGGCGTCTATCGTGTGAAGCATTCGACCGATAAGCTGAAGGACGTCTGGGTTGTCATCGACAACCAAAATGCGGCGAGTCGGGCCGTCGGTGATGGTGAGGACCTGCTCAAGGTCCTCTCGAGTAACGGGCTTGACGAGGTAGTCGGATGAGCCGGCCTCTAGAGCGCGCTCCAGCTGTGGTGGAAAGCAGGCGCCGACGATCGGCGTCGCAGGCGCCGCCTGGCGTATGTGGTCGAGCTGCGACCACACGGTACCGGGGTCGGTGGCGTTATGAAGGATAGCCAGGGCGGGGACTTCCACGGCATGCTTGATGGCCTCCTCGGGACTCGCGGTCCCCACAATCTGCAGGTCCTCCACCACGCGAGTCAGTTCCTGCGTCAAGTCGCCGCCGGCGTCACACACAATCAGGCGTTGATGCACAGCCTCGTCCTGTAAGCCCACCTCATCCGTGCGAAATGTATGTTCACGCCAGATCCAGTCCTCGCGAATGAAGCCTGCCGGAGAAGGCGACACCGATGGGGGAGGCGAGATCGGCAGCTCAAAGGAGACGGATGTTCCGGCTCCCAGCTCACTGTCCAGCCAGATCCGCCCGCCGTGCAGTCGCACGAATTGCTTGCAGATGCTGAGTCCCAGTCCGCTGCCCCCTTTCTCGATCCATAACTCACCCGCCTGGTAGAATGGCTCGAAGAGGTGTTCCGCCACATCGGGCGCGATGCCCGGCCCGGTGTCGCGCACGTTGACGACCACGTGGGCATCCTGCTGTTTGGCCGATATGCTAATGCCGCCCTGCTCGGTGAACCGGGCCGCATTGCTGAGCAGGTTGAGCACGACCTGGCGGATGCGCGTTCGGTCACAGTCGACGGCTGGCAGATCGGCGGGTGCGTCCATTCGGAGATATAGACGCTTGTTGTCGATCAGCGGTCGCACGGCGTCGGCCGCTGCGCTGATCAACTCGTAGATATTGACCCGTTCACGGTATAGTTTGCCCCGGCCGGCTTCCACCTGGCTCAGGTCCAGCACATCGTTGATCAGGCTGAGCAGGTGTTCGGAATTACGATGGATGACTTGGAGGTCTTTCGAGAGATCGGGCGGGAGGGGGGCGGAGTAGATCCCGGGCGAATCGACCATCAATCGAACCAGGCCGATGATCATGTTGAGTGGGGTGCGCAATTCATGGCTGACGCGTGCGACGAAGGCCGCCTTGGCCCTCCGTGCTTCCTCGGCGATGAGGCGCAAAGAGGCCACGCGCTCGTTAACCAGTACGAGTTGACGGTTGAGATGCATCACGTCATCCATCGCCTTGCCCAGCTCCGCACGGCGGTCGCGTGTCTCCTCAACCAAGTTCTGCGAGCGCTCGAAGTACTCCTCCAGCCAACGCTCGAGCTGGGCGACCTGACGCAGTACGGCGTGGAACAGACCAAGGGTGGCGAAGATTCCGATCAATACGACGGTGATGGCTGTCGAGTCGATCCCGCCCAACAGCATCGCTCTGGCCGCTGGCAGGCACGCCGCGATGATGATGGCAGTCACGGTTGCGGCCTGGATACCGATCAAGGCGGCTGCGAGGCCGGTTGGCACGACCAGCAGCGACAGGATAACCGGTGCGCGGAAGAGCGCTGCCGCAGTTGCCAGAGCGACTGCCGTCACGAGGACCAAACCCCACTGCGCGACTGCCGGGTGGGACCGCTCCAGCTCCCAGAGCACCCAACACGTGCCCATCACAGCGATGGCGAGGATGGCTACTCCGGTTGGGGCCACACTGAACTCACTGGCAAATCCAAGCGCGACTGCACAGCCGAACAAAGTGGCGATGATGGCTTCTGTGGGAATGCGAAGATCAGCTCGAAAGCTGAGTTGTGGAGGGTGGATCGTTCGATTCATGGTACGCCTCGATCAGATAGCACGCTCGCGGGGCTAGATCAGATCACACGGCTCGCGGCGTATGATGGTTGGATCGGCATGGCGGCTCCTCGGATGAGAGCCATATCTGGGTGCCAGGCTACTCAATCACATCCGATGCTCGAAGTGCCGCCAGGATATCATCGCGGTCTATCGGCTTCGGGAGAAAGCCGGATGCACCGAGCGATCGGGCCAGTTCAGGATCATCTATGACCGAACAGACGATGATCGGGAGGGAGTCCAGCCCGGGTGTGGCCCTGAGTCGCTGGAGTATTTCCCAGCCATCCATCTCCGGCATCATTACGTCCAGGATGATGGCATCTGGAATGCTCTCCCTGGCCATGCGCAGGCCGACCTGGCCGTTGGCGGCGGGGAGCACACGACAGGGCTGGTCTGCCAGGAAGCGTTCGACCAGGTATGCCAGACCTTCGTTGTCGTCAATGACAAGCAACGTCTTGTCGTCGGAAGCGACCTCCACCTGGATACAACGTCCACGGTCCAGTGAGGCGTGCTCCCTCACGCGCCAACCCAATCGCTCGCCCAGCTCATCGACAATCTGTGTGATGACCGTATCGCCCACACTGCCCCACGCAGATCTGTCGCACACCGAGACGGTCGTAGACGCGGGATCGGCGCGGAGACGTATATCCAGCCATGCAGACTGACAGTGCTGCACTGCCTGGCTGACTACAGTTGTCAACATCTGACGTGCAAGCATCTCATCGACGGACACGGTCACTGGCTCCGACGGAACGCTGACCGAAATGTCCACGCCGCGTTGGCTGGCCAGGTAGGTGACGGCTTCACAGGCTCGCTGGAGAGGGATGCGTAGGTCAATTGGGCGGGGATGGGATCCCAGGCGATCGATCTCCGTCTGTATGGAGGCCCGCGAATCGGTATCTAGCGTCGGCGCCTGCTGGGGTCTGTAGCGTGGCCACATTGTTGCCGCGACACACTCCTCACCGCGCCGCAGATCCCGATAGGCCTGCCGTTCCGATATCCCAAGCGCCGACGCGACCTCCTGGACTTTCATTCCCTCGATGTATCGGAGATCAAGGAGCCGGAACAGGCGATCGTCGTAGACGCCTGCCGGGGCATCATCCGGCGGGCGGACTGCTTCGATGGCATCGATCAGCTCACGGCGCAGACGCTTGCCCGCTGTCCGATCTGGGTCCTCCGGATCACTGGAGCCGCGATGTGCGAGCGGGTGTCCCTGCAGGAAGGCGTAGTCGTACAGATGCTCCAGGCCGCTCTTCACTTGCTGGATGAACTCCTCCGACGGTCCGGGGACGGGTTGGTTGCTGGAATCGATCATGTCACTCGAGTGTCAGATACTTGGCGAAAATCTGTAGACGCCGACCTTCCCACTGAGTATACTATGGTTAACCTGAGTCGCAACCTGTGCGGTGATGAGTGAATGTGGTCCTGCACAGACGCGTCAGCGACACAGTGGGAGCTCGGGCGAACGATGTGTGGCCGCTCTAGTGAGGACTACCGGGAGAAGACACACCATGGGAGACAGGGTCAAGCTGGGCTTCATCGGTTCGGGTGGCATCGTTCGCTCGCATCTGGAACAGGGTCTCGAGGGGTTCGATGATGTGGAGTTCGTCGGGTGGTGTGACCTGGACCTCGAGACAGCCTCAGCTCGTCGGGATCAGGTAGGGGGGCGGGGCGAGATCTATACCGATGCACAGGAGATGCTGGACGAGGCACGGCCAGATGCGGTCTATATCATGCTGCCGCCATTTGCGCACGGGATGGCGGAGCGCCTCGTCATCGAGAGAAGGCTGCCGTTCTTCATTGAGAAGCCTGTCGCCATTGATCTGCCGACAGCGATGTGCACCGGCGAGGCGGTCGACCGCCTCGGGCTTGTCACGTCGGTCGGCTATATGACGCGCTACCGACGCTCGGTACAACGGGTTCGCGAGCTGCTTCAGACGCAGACTCCCGTTCTGCTCCACGGCGGGTGGCTTGGGGGAGGTCCATCTGCGTACGAGGGGATCTGGGCGTGGTGGGTCCAGAAGGACAAGTCCGGTGGGCAGTTCCTGGAACAGTGCACGTACACGATCGACCTGGCGCGGTACCTGTTTGGCGATGTGACAACTGTCTACGCGGTCCCCGTGCGAGATCGGAGGGAACGACCCGACTTCTTCACCATCGAAGACGCGTCGATGGTCCAGCTCGCATTCGCCAACGGCGCCGCCGGAAACCTGTACTGCTCGTGTAGTACATCGGTAGGCGGCGGCATATCGCTCTCCCTGTGGGCAACGGATCTGTGCGCCTCGTTCACCGGATGGGAGCATTCTGTTGCGATCGACGTTCCAGGTGGAGAGCGCATCTCTATCCCGGGTGAGCCCAACGTGTTCGCGCTGGAGGACCGCGCCTTCATCAACTCGGTCAAGGCCGGGCGGAACCAGGGTATTCTGGCGAGCTATTATGACGGCGTGAGGGCGACGGCTATTGCATGCGCTGCAAACGAGTCGATGGCGACCGGCCGGGCTGTGGATATCCGTATCTAGTTGGAGCGGCTCTGGCAGCAGGACGAAGTCTTATGGAGATGACAACAATGCGGCTATTTGATGCGAACGTGCGGTTGGGCCGCTTCAACCGATGGAGTGGCGCCGAGCCAATCACAGCCATCGACATGCTCCACACGATGGATCACTATGGGATCCACGAGGCGCTGGTCGTTGATAACATGTCGTTTGAGTTTCACACGGTTGATGGAAACCAGCGTGTTTTGAGACTCACGGCGGATCAGCCTAGGCTGCATCCGGCGTGGGCGATTCTGCCTCAGGCTGGTCGCGAGATGGCTCCTCCGGGTGAGACAGTCGAGGCGATGGCTTGTCAGGGCGTGAGGGCAGCGTTTCTCTTTCCCAACCAGTACCACCACACACTCGATGACTGGTGCGTGGATGAACTCCTGGCCCCGTTCGCTGAGCGACGCGTACCCGTCTTCATCTGCCCTGATTCGGCGAGCCCGGATCGAGCTGACTGGCGGACGCAGGACAACACGGACTGGGCCGGCGTGGTGCGGATTTGCCGTACGTTTCCGCAGCTTCCGGTCGTGGTCGTCGAGAAGAGAATCTCATACGCGATGCGCCCGATGTACCAGGCGCTAGAAGCGTGTGCCAATCTGCACCTTGAGGTCTCCACTCTCTGGCTGCACCACGTGATCGAGTTCATTTGTCGGGAGTGGGGGGCAGAACGTCTGCTGTTTGGGTCAGGCCTCCCAGAACGAGACCCAGGCGCAGCGTTAGGGCAGCTGGTGTTCTCCGACATCTCCAGTGAGGATCGGATGGCGATTGCTGGTGGAAATCTGCGCAGACTCCTATCCTGGAATGCTGAGGCGCCGCTTCGACGTCCGGATGTGGCGTTGCCCGAGCCGATCGACGAGCTACATGCCATCCCACGGTCGCTCGGTACGTTGCGCGGACAAGGGTTTCACAGCGCGCACGGGCACCTTGGGCGAACCAATCTGCAGCACGTCCCCGATTGTGAGGTCGCAGATATCATTCGCGAGATGGATCGGCTCGGTGTGGAGCGCGAGATCCTGTTTACGAACGGTGGGCTGAGCAGCGATGAGGTCTATGGAAACGACATGGTGATCGATGCCGTTCAGAGATATCCCGATCGCCTCATCGGCTTTGTCTCAGTGAACGTGCACCGATCACCCGAGGCAATTCGGGGCGAGATTGAGCGCGGATTTGCCCGAGGCCTGAAGGGCATCAAGTTGCATCCGGATTTTCAGGGAGCGGACCCTCTGGGGCCGAACGTTGAGTTGGTGTGCTCGATTGCCAATGAGCGCCGCACGTTCATCATCAACCACAACTGGGGTGGCGCCGATCGTATCATATCGCTGTGCAGACGATACCCCGATGCCTGTTTCATGACGGGACACACATCCGAAGCGGCGATCCCGGCAGTGAGAGTTGTACCCAATCTCTATATCGGTACATGCCCGTTGAACGGCTGGGGCGTGACCGAACGCTTCGTCGCCGAGGCTGGCGCCGACCGCCTCGTGTTCGGATCGGACCTCCTTTGGAATCCGGTAGGGTGGGGCATTGGGCCGGTGCTTTACGCCCGGATCAATGTCCCTGATAAGCGGAAGATCTTGGGAGGCAACATCCGCAGACTGCTGAATCAGTACAACCGCTGACCCGCAAGCTGGTTAAGGTGCAGCGGACCGGAGCCGCATCGGCCCCTTGGATCGAGGGCTCTGGTGACGTCTTGTGTGGAGCAATTGTGAAGGAGGTGATGTCGAGGCGATTCCGAATCGGCGACCCACAAGTAGCGCCGCTAGGCGCCTGCGGCAGCAGGGCGACCTGAGGCGGCGCCCGTCGACGACGGGCAAGCGTGGTGTGAATGGAGTAGCATGTACCCAAAGGAGTGGGAAAGATGGATAAGGATAGGCTGAGTCGTCGTAATTTCCTCAAGCTCTCCGCGATGGCGACGACGGGCGCCGTTCTAGCGGCGTGCGCCCCGGCTACGCCTGAGACCGTGGTGCAGACGGTTGTCGTGCAGGAAGAGGTCGAAGTGCCCGTCGTGGAGACCGTAGTGGTGAAGGAAGAGGTGTCTGTTCCAAGCGGGCCGACCAATATTCGCTTCTCGGCCTGGTATGGCCAGGGGGACATCGAGGTCTGGGATACGCTTATCGACGCGTTCGAAGCGGTCAATGACTACATCAAGGTGGATTTTGAGCCGCTAGCGTGGGCGCAGTACTGGCAGAAGCTCCAGGTCGGTATGGCAGCTGGCGATACACCGGACGTGATTGGCATGGGCATCGGCGTCGTGTATGATTACGTTGGGCGCAAGCAGATCGTTGCCCTGAACCCCTGGCTCGAGCGAGACAACGTGGATATGGCACAGTGGTTCCCCGGCTTGATCGAGGAGGGTGTATGGCCCAAGCCGGGTGGCGATCTGTATGCACTGCCCTACCGGTTCACGGGATCGGCGTTCTTCATCAACAAGACGCTGTTCGATGAGGCCGGTATTCCATACCCGGAGAAGGGGTGGACCTGGCCGACCGAGTACACCGAGCTGGCGAAGCAGCTTACCGACCCGGCAAAGGAGCAGTGGGGCTCGTTGATTCCCGGCAACCAGTTGGTCACGCCCTTCCTGGCGACCAACGAGACGTCGGCGCTGACGCCAGATCTGCGCGAGAGCAATTGGCTGGATCCGAAGGTTGAGGAGGTCGTACAATTCCTAGCTGATCTGAGCTGCACACATCAGGCGGCTCCCAAGCCCGCTGACACGCAGGGGCTTGGCGACCTATTTCTTTCGGGCAAGGTAGCCATGAATCCCGGCGCGCAGTGGGACATTGCTGCCTACCGCAAGATCGAGGACTTCGAGTGGGACGTGGTGTACAATCCCGTGAAAGAGGGGGTTGACAAGATGGGCACCTATGGCGGGCCTGATATGCTGTCGATCCCCGCAGCATCCAAACAACCGGAGGAAGGCTGGCAGTTCATGATCTACGCAACCGGTGATCCGGAGGCGCAGAAGATCATGTCCGCCACGGCTGTTCCCACGTTGATCGCGCAGGCTTCTGATCCAGAGTTCGTACAGGGGCAAGCCGAACTAGGTCCAGATAGCTATGAGATCATCATTGAGCAGGGCGAGTTCGCGGTAGGCTACTCGTTCAGCCCCGCCTGGAACGAATGGAGTGGTGGTTTCTCTTCGCCAATCCTACAAGCCGTCTACAACTGTGAGATGGACGTCAAAGAGGCGCTGGCTGAGATCCACGAAGGTGTGAATGATATCCTGGATGAAGCATATGCGGCGCTCGGAGAGTAGCCGTTAAATCTTCCGTCAGATTCCTGGTGCTGTAATTCAAAGGTGAGTGGATGTGATGTCTGGCGCCGGCGGGTAGGTCATCTCCGGCGCCAGACCGAGCTTGCGGGAAGGAGTCACATCCATCGCGGTGAAGCGTTGCATAGCTGTAGGCGGACGGATCGTGAGAAGGAGAGGAATAATGGCTCTGGCTGAGGCTAAGGTCCCCGGGGCGACGAAGCGAGGCGGATTGCGGGAATGGTTCAGCAGACTGAGCTGGTCCGATGGATTCTGGGGGATACTGTTTCTCTTGCCGTCGTTGATCGGGCTTTCGTTGGTGCTTGGTTCGGTTGTGGGTAGTCTGGTCATCAGCCTAACTCAGTGGGACATCCTGACACCCCCAACTTGGGTTGGCCTCGGGAACTACGTCAAGGCGTTCACCGATGACAAACGGTTTTGGAACTCAGTTATTCATACTCTATACTATACGGTGGGCGTTGTGCCGCTGGGGACGATAGTGAGCCTATTCGCTGCCGTACTGATGAATCAAGGTATCAGGGGGCAGGCAGTCTTTCGCACGGTCTACTTTCTTCCCACCGTCTGTTCGGGCACAGCGATCGCTCTGCTCTGGGGCTGGCTGTACAACAGCCAATATGGACTCATCAACTACTTCCTCACTCGGATTGGCCTCCCGCGGGTCTCCTGGCTCGGTGATGCCAAGTTCGCCATGCCAGCGGTCATCATTATGAGTATCTGGCGTGGGTTGGGCTATAATATGGTACTCTTCCTTGCAGGTCTCCAGGGTGTTCCAAACGTATACTATGAAGCCGCCACACTGGATGGCGCCGGCCGGTGGCAGACGTTTCGTCACATCACCGTCCCGTTGCTGTCGCCCACGACGTTTTTCGTGGTGCTGATGTCGATGATCGGCTCGTTCCAGGTGTTTGAAGCTACGTATGTTATGACAAGCGGCGGGCCGTATTTCTCAACAGAGACCATGGTGCTGCTCATCTTCTTCCAAGGGTTTCAGTGGTTCCGGATGGGTTACGCGTCGGCGCTGGCCTACGTGCTCTTCGCGATCATTCTAGCGCTGACCGTGGTGCAGATGCGGCTAGAAAGGGTATTGGTTCATTACGAGTAGCAGGGCGCGGTGGCACGGTGCCTCAGACTGAGTGGACATACAAACCGAATCTTGAGCGGACGCTGGAACGCCGCTGTGCATTCTATCGCCGGGAGATGAATGATCAGGTGTTGGCGGTCTTTTCGATCGCTGGCATGCCGCGCACCCATCACCTGAGGTGTGTTCCGGACTACCGCCGGATGTGTCAGGTGCAGATCGAGTTCCTCCAAGCCCGGCGCAGGCTGGACGACGACTGGGTGCCACTGGCGCAGACGCACTTTGGCATGGGTGTCTTCGGCGGGATATTCGGCAGCGAGGTGATATGGCGGCCTGATGATGAGACCAGTTGGTCCCGTGAACCGTTCAGCGTGTGGCCCGAGCGACTGGCCGAGCGACTACGCTTCGATGCGGCGGACCCATTGGTTGATCTAGTACGTCGGTCAATTCGCTACCATCGAAAGCAAGCAGGCGGACAATTCGGCATCGGCGTCCTTGAGACGATTGATGCGCTGAACCTGGTCACGGTCTTGCGCGGGCCGACGCAGGGGTTCCAGGATCTGTATCTCTTCCCGGACTTGGTCCGCGAGGTGATGGAGTTGGGAGTCCAGTGGAATATCGACTGGCTGGAGATGCAGCTGGCGGAGGCAGGGTCGTTTGCAGATGGCTGGTGCAGCCTCGTGGACTGGTTCCCGTGGCCGACTGTATGGCTCTCAGTGGACGCGTATGGGTCGTGTCACAGCGATGTGTACGTCAAGCTGGGACGGGACTACATGCAGCGGCTCATCGATCATTTCGGCTGTGGGTGGCAGCACCTGCATTCGGATGGTGTTCGCCTCTTGCCAGAGATCGTGAGGCTGAGGAATCTCGTGGGTTTGCAGATAGGAGAGGATGTGGGGTACCCGAGGCCGTTTGACATCGTGCGGGATCTGCAGTTGGTAACCGGAGAGATACCATTGCAGATCGGTTGTACGTGGCACGAGTTCACAAGTGGGATCGAACAGGGCACGCTGGCGGGTGGTGTGGAGTATCACGTGTCCGGTGCACCAACGTTGGCGGCAGCCAGTCGGATGGCGGCCGCGGCCCGAGAGTATCGAGATGACGCACGGGCACGGAAAGAGATCGTCGAGGTGGTTACGTGTGCCCAGAAGGGGGTTGAATGACCGTTCACACGGCGACACGCAAGCGATTGGGCCAGAGGGCCCAGGTTACGATAGTGCGAGCAGTATCGTACGTCGTTCTCATCTTGATCGGCGCTTCGATGCTGGTGCCTTTCCTTTGGATGGTCAGTACATCGCTCAAGAACCTGGCCGAGGCGCAGATCTACCCGCCACGCTGGATTCCGCGAGACGCACTCTGGTCGAACTATCGCGACGTGATGACAAAGATCCCATTCGGGACCTTCATCGTGAACTCGTTCAAGGTGTCCATTCTGGGTGTCATTGGGCAGGTGTTGACGTGTAGCACAGCAGCCTACGCTCTATCACGTCTGAACTTCCGAGGCCGGAACGCGATCTTCATCGTGATGCTCTCCACGCTGATGATCCCGTATCAGGTCACCATGATCCCGCTCTTCCTGATCTTCAAGTCACTGGGCTGGGTCAACAAACACCTGGCACTGATCGTTCCCTACTGGCTTGGCGGCGCTTTCGGGACATTTCTGTTGCGGCAGTTCTTCCTCTCATTGCCGTCCGAGCTGGGCGATGCAGCCAAGGTCGATGGCTGCAATCCACTTCATACATACTGGCGCATCTACATGCCGCTCACGAAGCCGGCCGTGACGACGCTTGCGGTCTTCACGTTCATGAACCGATGGAACGATCTCTTGGGACCATTGATCTATCTCAATCGCCCAGAGAAGATGACGGTGACTGCGGGACTGAGCTACTTTCAGGGGCAATACTATGCCGACATGCCGCTCCTGATGGCCGGTTCTGTGATCAGCATCATCCCAACGCTGGTGTTGTTCGGGCTGGCGCAGAAGTACTTCGTTCAGGGCGTGGTGTTAAGCGGGCTGAAGGGGTGACAACAGTGCAGCACGGTTCCGGGACTAATCTGTGGAGCAAGGGCATCGCCTTCCTCGATGCGAACTGCCAGATTGGGCGGTACAATCACCGGCCTGCTGGCAATCCTTACTCGGTTGAGGATCTACTGGCCGACACGGCCGATCAGGGTATCGCCCGTCGGCTGGTATACCACGCGATCGCGAAAGAACACGACGTGGCATTGGGCAACAACCGCTTGATGACGGAAACGGCGGGGCACAGCGAGTTACTGCCGTGCTGGACCGTCTCTACCTGGGTAACGGGCGAGATACCGGCCCCGGACGTACTGGTTGCGCAGATGGCGGAGCTGGGCGTGCGCGCTGTGCGGTTCTTCCGGTGTCACTATGCCGTGCCAATGGCCGAATGGTCGTTGGGCCCACTGTGGTCAGCGCTGGAGGTCCACCGGGTCCCACTGTTGCTCGATGTGGGCGAGCGTTGGGCAACGATGGATACGTTCGACGCCGAGGAAGTGTATCGGCTCTGTCACGATCATCCCAATCTGCCGGTCATTCTCGTGAAGCATCGCATTCGATTTAACCGACAGCTCTATCAGCTCTTGAATGCGTGCCCCAACCTGCGCTTCGAGTTGAGCGGCTATTGGCATTACCGGGCGGTGGAGGAGATCGCATCGCGATTTGGGCCCGAGCGGATGGTATTTGGCACCAACTGGCCACACATGGACTCGAGCTTCGCCATCGCGATGGTGATGTATGCGGCTGTCTCCGATGAAGTGAAAGTGGCGGTCGCTGGAGGGAATCTAGCTGATCTGATGGAGGGGGTCGGATGGTAGAGTCGCTGACGTTGGCCCAACGGGTGCGTATGGGGTTGGCGCTGACCGACGAGCTCGTGATCGATGCGCACGCGCACCTCGGCGTGTTCAAGGACTACTTCGTGCCTCAGCCCGGCGCCGATGACCTCGTGAACTACATGGATCGCTATGGTACGGACGTCGCGTGCATCTTCGGGTTTGCCGGGGTAAACTCAGACTTCGTCTATGGCAATGATCTGGTGGCTGATGCGGTGCGCCGCTATCCGAAACGGTTCGTGGGCTACACGACGCTCAGCGCCAACTATCCGGAGGACCTTATCCCGGAGCTGGAGCGATGCCACGCACTCGGGCTGCGTGGCATCAAGCTCATTTCGATTTACCAGGGTCATCCAGAGGACACCGAGCGCTTCATCCCAGTCTATGACTGGGCCAACGCTCATCACTCAATCGTACTCTCCCATCAGTGGGGGCCGCCCGAGTTTCTGGCGCGTATCGCGGCACAGTATCCACGTGTGTGTTTCATCATCGGGCATCTGAACGTGGCTTACGCGCCAATTGTCCGGCAGCATGAGAACGTGTACACCACGACCACGTTCGTGCCCTCGCCGGTAGCGATCGTGCAGGCGGTGGAGTCCTTCGGCGCCGAGAAGATCTTGTTCGGCAGTGACTTCCCTGATCTGGATGTGTCGCTCAATGTCGGACCGTTGCTTACGGCGCGGATCAGCGACGAGCACAAACGGATGATTCTCGGGCGCACGATGCAGCGTTTGCTTTCAGAGCACGCCTAACCGACCCCCCTCACATTCTCGCTGCGGGCGGTTGGCATATGGCGTCGACGTTGGCGGACGACGATGAGACCGTCCACAATCACGCACTTGAGGCCTCCTCCGCCAGCGGGAGCGTATCCTGCCCGCTGGTCGTGTTGGGTTGCTCCGGACGGCACGCAGGTCCTCTGGCCTGACCACACCCCGGCTTTCACCCCGCTCGAATCTGGATCTGCGCCGTGGGAAGGCCCTCCGATTGGGCCTCGATAGTGATCTCCCCCGCATTCCCGGTGGTGCGTACAACGGCCAACAGCCGACCGTGATACGCCTTGCGCTCGCTGTTGACGTAGAGCTCCTCGGAGAGCGGATTGGCCGCGCCTACCGCGATCAGTTGAGCCGCCCCGGTGACTTCGAGTGAGATGGCCGGTTCGCCGTGCTGGACCAGCACGCCATCTGCATCCACGACCTCGACAGTCACGAAGGCGATGTCGCCGTACGCGGCGTTCAGCATCGTCCGATCCGCTGTGAGACGAAGCGACGCCGGCCTGGCGGCGGTCACCAAACGGGTCCGCCCGGTCTCTCTTCCGGCAGTGTAGCCCACCGCTTCGATCACGCCCGGCTCATAGGTGACGTCGAAAGTCACCTTGTTATGGTACGCAGGGCCCGCTGGTTTCCGCCCGAGCGAAACGCCGTTGATGAGTACCTCGACCTCATCGTCTACGGCGTAGATGTCGACCTGAGTTGGCTTCCCTTCCTCGCCAGGGAAGGTCCAGTTATCGATCACGGGTTCCCAACCCCACGGGCTGAACGCCACCAGTTTGCCAAAGTGCTGCGGATCCAGCACCGCGATGAACGGCGCAGTCCGCACTCGCCAGAGCAGATCGCGGTAGTAGGACTGGGGGCGCTTGAAGCCGCAGATGTCGAAGTCGCCGCAGCTCGCCAAGTGATAGGGATAGGGCGCGCCAAAGCCCAGTTGACCCTCCAGGTTCACAGCTCCAATCCCGGCTTCGCCAAGGTAGTCGAGCGCCGTCCACACGAAATCGCCGATCACGTGGGGCAGCCGTTCCGTCTCTTTCCAGAACGTGTAGGCCATATGAGGCCAGGTCTCCGTCCCGGCAATCACGCGATTGGGAAATCGTGTTCTATCGACTTCGTAGCGTTGGGGCATGTAATTGTACCCAACCACATCGAGAGGCTGGCTGAAGTCGCTGGTCAGAATGCCCCAACTGTCTTCCTGTGGATCCTCTGGCACGGGGGGCGTCTTGAACATCAGACTGAAATCGCCAGTCGCCTGCATCTCCAGGAAGTTGAAGGGGATCGCGGAGGTCACAAAGCGGGTGTTGTCCAGACTGCGGACGTAATCGGCCTGACGCTTGCACCATGTCGCTCCGTCAATAGCCCCGAGTCCTTCGAGGATCTCGTTCCCGATGGACCACATGATGACCGACGGGTGATTGCGGTCGCGTTTGACGAGCGCGGCAGTGTCTCGTTGCCACCAGTCCTCGAAGTACACGTGGTAGTCGTTGGGGCTCTTTCCGATCCGCCAGCAATCGAAGGTCTCGTTGATGACGAGCATGCCCAGCCGATCACACGCGTCCAGGAGGGCCGGAGCTGGTGGATTGTGCGCGCTGCGTAGGGCGTTGAACCCTGCGGACCTCAGGAGCTCAACCTTGCGTTCCTCGGCGCGATCGTAGCTCGCCGCGCCTAGCAGACCGTGATCGTGATGGATACAGCCGCCCTTGAGTTTCATGGGGATGCCATTCAGGCGAAAACCGTTCTGCGGATCGATGGCAATCGAACGAATGCCGAACGGGGTACGCTCAGTATCAGCGACCCCGCCATTCACCAGTACCTCGCTCAGCAGCGTGTACAAGTTTGGTTCTTCGACCGACCATAGCCGAGCTTTCTTCAGCAGCAGCGTCTGCTGAACGCATAGAGTCCTCAGTGGTGTCTCAACCCAGGCCATGGGACTGCCTGCAGGGTCCAAGACGGTGGTGCGCAGGACGGCCCCATCGACAGGGCCGGATGGACTGGCTAGCTCCGTGGACACGTGTACCACCGAGGCGGTTGGATCGACCACCGGAGTCGTGACGAACACACCCCAGGGCTGGATATGAAGGCTGCCGCCAGTGCGCAGCCAGACGTGCCGGTAGATGCCGGTCCCGGTGTACCAGCGCGAGTTCGGCTGAGCCGTGTTATTCGCGGTCACCAATACATCGTTCTCCTGCCCGTAGTTCAGATATGGCGCGATATCAACGACGAAGCTCGTATAGCCGTAGGGCTGAAGGCGCAGCAGTTGATTGTTGACTGAGACCTCGGCGTTCATGTACACCCCTTCGAACTCCAGCTGCACGCTTCGTCCGCGCCATTCTTCGGGGACGTGGAGTTTCTTGCGGTAGTTGGCCACGCCTCCCGGGAAGTAGGCGCCAGCGCCTCCGGACGGATTGCTGGCTGAGCGAGGCTTGGAGATCATAGCATCGTGGGGCAGGTCCACAGGCTGCCACTGGGCAGACCATCCAGCCATCATTTCGGTTGCCTCGGAGTATTCCCAACCCAGATCGAAAGACTGCTTATTCATGGGTCTCCTTTCCAGAGCCGGGCTCATAGGCCCCATTACCGGAGCGTTCCGATCGCTGCGTCCAGGAACTGGAATCCTGCGCAACACGTTGTCAGCCCAATTGGCTCACAATGTGAACCGAACCTCCTCCGAGAAGGCAGGAACATCGATCAGGTGGCCGTCGAGTGAATCAGTGTCGAAGCAGTACATCGTGGTTGGACACTCCGCTGGCGTACTGAAGCGAGCGGTGAACTCGCCGGATCGAGCGCGGCTGACGTGCGTCAGCCGCGCGGTGCGCGTGGCGCGCTGGATGCACGCTCCTTCATCAAGCGTCACCATCCGAGGATTGTAGGGCGCCAGTTCGCGCGTGACAGCCTCCATAATGATACGCCAGTTCTCGGGGCTGATCTTGCACAGATAGTCAGTCTCATGCGTGAAGAGCGTTGCCATCGCCATCGAATCCAGAGCTCGACGAATGTGGGCCACTGCACGTGCGGTTGTGCCCGCCACATCGTTGTTTGGCTCCCACTCGAATCCGAAAGGATGATCTCGGCGGATCTCGGTCAGGCTGTTGAAGAACCGGCAGCCGCCGAGGTTGACGAAGTCCGCGTAGTAGATGGGCCGCCCGGCGCGCTGGCCCGGGGTGAACGGGAAGCATTCGCCCGGTGGATCGATGCGACGGAACGGTCCCAAAGGCAGCCATTGCACGTCGGGCGCTAGGGGCATATCCACGTCGTTCATACTGGCAACAATGTCACAATTCCATTTCTCGAAGACGTGCAGCGCCGTGTTGCTTCCCATCTCGTACCAGTGCGGCAGCACCACGCTCGACATCGGCAATGGGGCGTGGGCGGCGAACCACCGGTCAACGGCGTGGAGGCCGCGCATCGCCTC
Organism: Chloroflexota bacterium; assembly: GCA_012514315.1. Taxonomy (GTDB): domain Bacteria; phylum Chloroflexota; class Anaerolineae; order B4-G1; family B4-G1; genus JAAZAN01. The sequence continues at coordinate 1,161 of JAAZAN010000200.1, read as the reverse complement.
GTGATCCGACCACGGCACGCCGTGCTGGTGATCGAAGAAGATGAACTCATCGTACTCGTCAGCGCGCAAGGGGAGTGCGTCCTCATAGTAGAAGAAGCTGTCTTCTGCCCCCCGGTTGGGGCGGCCAAAAGCATGTGGAAAGATGGTTGCTTGACCGCGTGCCGTAAAGGACTGCAGCTGGTGGACCGTCTCGGGGCTGTTGTTGTAGATGAACAGGCCTAACCATGGCTTCCAGCCCAGTCGAGCACTCTCCTCAACCCAGTAGAGCGGGCTCTCATCCCATAGTGTCCCGCTTCCCACCACGTCATCGACGCGCATCGTGACCAGTGGGGGTAGTCCGCGCAGGCAGAATGGTTTGCGTGCGGCCCAGACGAGGCCGCGCCACAGCAGATCGTCGAGTCCTGACATAGGGCCGAGCACGCGCGTGTCTGCCCAGGCTGGGCTAGCCCACGTAACGAGACGCCCCTCGTTCTCGCGGGCTGCACTCAGGAAGGCGTACCCTCCCGCAACCAGCAGTGGTTCGCCGGGCGCCGAAGGCGCCAGCACATCCTGCGCGAGACTGAATGATTGTCCGGGAGCATGCCGGGCGGTGACAGTATGGCCCGTGGAAGAGATCTCCACCTCGCTGAAGCGGTGGAGCTCTCCGACGGGCTGACCGAGCAGCGCGTATGAGAGGTCAGGGTCGAAACTGAGCATCCCCGTTCCCGCTCGCAGGGCGTCTTGCAGCGTTGATAACCCGATGCCGCCAAGGCGTCGTCCTGTTGGGTCCAGACGGGGATGGGCCAATATGACAATCGGATACCGACTTAGCGAAGTGGGAAGCGGCTCGTGTAGGAGATCAAGCGGGTCGGCAGGTAGACCGAAATGCTCGATGTACATCCGCACCCGCTCGCCGTCCTCTCGGCAGGTTGGGCTGGCAGAGTTGAACAGTACGAGTGCGTTGAGGGATTGTTCTTCAGTGTCCATACGTAGCGGTCCTCCTGGATTGGAGAGGTCCTACCGATGATGTAATTCCCCCACCGCCGCGCCCGCCCACGATTGGGCAGGCTGATGCGAGAGCCACCAAGGAACGCATTTTCATGACGGTGAGCGGAGAAAGCAGAGTCATCTGGGCACAACACTCTCGCCGCCGGCTGCCCGTTACTCGCAAGCGCAGTGGAT
>JAAZAN010000199.1 GCA_012514315.1 Chloroflexota bacterium | reverse complement strand
GCGAACCATTCCAGGTGATTGGCGATCAGGGCGCGTAATCGATCAAGGTCTCCGGCGTCCAGATCGGGCATGATCAAGTCGAAATCATCAATCACTACGACGACATGTCTGCGCTCCGGTTTGACGTCACGCTCGTATGCTTTAAGTGCGGCATGCACGTTCCTGAAGAGAGCGCCGACTCTCTCAGTATCATCTGCGGGTGTGTCGCTCTCCGAAGCAGCAGAGGAGGGCAACGTGGTCGTCGCAGGAAGCTTCGCCTGGAGGGCCTCCCATAGGTGCGTCCAGAACGCCACGGATGTACGTTCCGGGAGTTTCGTCAAAGCCACCCACACATAGATGCTTTGCTTCTCTTTTGCGGCACCGCTCTTCCTTTCGCAGACTTGATGCAAGAACGATGTGCGTCCGATCTTGGGTTCACCTACAAGATTGCAGTTTTGTGGCGTTACGCCGCCCAGGACCGCCGCGATTGCTTCGATATCTTCTTCCCGTCCTATAAAGCGATCTGAAGCGATTGCTGGTTCTAACGTCAGGAACTCACTCATGATTCTGTCCTTTTGCATAGTGAAGGCTGACGCAACCTTCAGCGTTGACCCATCGTGCGGTGGGGCTTAGTAGTTTTCTCGAATCCAAAGCCTACATAGCTCGACTTTGAATCGATAGCCCTGCGGACATTGCTCCAACGCATCGAGATCTACAAGATGCTTTAGTAAGCCGGCGATCTCCTCAGTGTTGATTTGCCGCGTTTGCAGATCGCGCCTGATCTGCTCTTCGGAGAGACACTTGTTGTCTTGCTTGGCGATGGCTATGAGTATCTGTCTGTTCTGCTCCTCTGTCGCCGGATCCAGGCCGATACTTGTGCCCCAAAGATGATCGAAACAGCTCTCCGGCTGATACGGCAGCCAGTCAGTTAGCATGGCGTCCAGCAACGTTGAATCAAGCACCGGCGCGTGTTGCTTATGCGTTCGAGTGGTGAGTGCGTGACAAAGAAGCTGCAGGTAGTACGGATGGCACCCCGTCAACTCCAGGAGACGCTCGATGACTTCATCGCTATAGGTGGCAAACGGCTTGACCGGTTCAGTGACCAGTTTGCGTGCAGTATCACGGTCCAGGCACCCGACCTTTTGATAATGTGCGATGTTCAGGAGGGGAGAAACACCTGTTCGGTGCAGCAGGGTGTCGAGGCGACCGCCCGCAGCGAAAATCAGACTGATCCCCTGTTCCTTTTGTGCCTGGCTACGTAAGTAGTAGAAAATGTCCTCACGACTGATTGCGTCTTCGCGAAGCTTGGTGATTACCTCAAATTCGTCAAGGATGAGAATCAGCTGGCGATCTTCGCGCCGGCGTACATGTTCCATGAAGCTTCGGAAGGTGCCAAGTGGCTCTCGTCTCAATCTGCCGAATTCAGGAGGCGATGTCCCGGGCCTCGATAGACTCGATGCAATGCCTGCCGCGATCAAGGCCAGGAGTTCCACGGTGTTGCCTTGACTCACCCCCAGCATATCGACGTACACCGGGGCATAGCCCCCTGGTTGATCCCGGAGTTGTTTCGACACTTCCAGAAGTAGCGAGGTCTTTCCGATCCGTCTTGGTCCCCACAGCAAGACTGATTCCCATGTTTGCACGCCGCGAAGGTTATCAACCAATTCTTGCATTTCCTTTGTACGCCCGAAGAACATGTCTCCTGTCACTGGCTTCAGCGTGTACGGATTTGCGAAAGCGTGATCGGCGACACCTCCGACAGAGTATCTCATCGGACGTCCGAGAGGTCCCACTTTGACGTGCTGGACCCTCTTAATCCCTCTTATTTGCTCCAAGATTCTCCCCCACAAGCTGGGGTCGACCGGCCCAGCGCCCAGTTGTATGAGAGCAGAACCGTCCGGCATACTATCGGCCACGAAATTGGAGAAACTGATGTCATGTCCTGCGAAAACGCTGCTGACCTCGTGAACAAGCCCTGCTCCATCCGTGGCCACGATCTCCAACTGCTCAGCATATGGTTGTTTGTAGGACTGCCAGCGGATGTTGCTCACGAGCGAAGTCGAGTCTTTGACGTTACGACATGTGCTGCGATGAACGGTCAAGTGTTTGTCCTTGGTAAGTCGTCCCACAATTGGGTCAGGAGGGAACGGGTTGCAGCATTTTGGGAATCTGGGTTGAAGGTCCGTGTAGGGGTTAGGCAGCACAACCTGTCTTGAGTCCATCGCACTGGGATGGACTTCTCCAATGCCGCTTCCATGGTGTTCACTTGTCATCCGGGCTGTGCTGTGGACATTCGTCTGGGGTTGTGCCCCACGTTCAAGCCATCTGCGGATTTCGCGCCGCGCCCTCGAGCTCTTGACGCGATTGAGCCATTCCGCCGACGGGCCAGCAGTTCCGATCGCGCTGTGGCGAATCTCTACCACATCGCCCATGTCCAGAGAAGCGAAAAGCGGCACTTTGCGGTGATTGACGTACGCTTCGACACACTGATGGCCGATTTGGGAGTCAATGGCATAAGCGAAGTCCACTGGAGTTGAGCCCACTGGAAGGGCCCTGGAATCACCGTCAACAGTGAACACCACGATTCTGTCCGGTGCAGGTTCCTGCCATGTTGGTGGCTTCGGCAGGGCGTTCTTGGGCGCTCCTCGCCATCCGGCAGCCAGTCCCCACTCAGCTACCAGTTCCATCTCGCGATCTCGTATCAGGATCGACACTGTGTTTGCCCGGTTGTAGTGCACTTTCGTTCGCAATGCTCGATAGTTGTTGGTTTTAGGCGCAGAAATCAGATCGCGAAACTCACTGGAGACGGGCGGCCACAGCCCATGCACTACCCCCAAGGCCGCATAGCAATCTTGCTCGCTGTTAGTAATGATCCTGATAGGATAAGCAAGACAGCGGTTAAGGGTATTGGCATTCTTGACATGGATGAGAAACTGAGAATAGCGGCTCATTGGCTCATAGTCGATATCTGCGTTGACACCCTTATCGGCGTATCTTTGGCGCAACCTCAACAGGACAGGCTGCATATGCTCTTCGCGGTCAGCGTCTGAGAAGCGTTCGCAAGTCATCTGGTAGTCGCTTGGATAAAGGAGGCGGAAAGCATGGTCCTCTAGAAGGCGCTTCACCTCCCACATCCCGAGACGGTTGGCGACAGGAACAAACATGTTAAGCGTTGCAGTGATGTAGTTCTCCCGCTCGGCCGCGCTCTTGTCTTTCCAGGATTGCAGCTTTTCGAGTCTGGAAGCCAGACGGATGATCGCTGCTTCTGGATGTTTCTGGAGCGCCGGTACGATCCATGGGAGACGAGTGTCCACATAGCTGGCCAGGAATGTCTCATCCATGCGCAGTTCGGGATTGTCAATAAACTTGTAAGGCTCATACTTGCCGAGTTCCGAGACTGCCAAAACAAGTTCGGCGATATGCTTTCCCATGCGGGCCCGGATATGTTCGAGCGAGGGGTTTCGGCTTCGATACTTCTTTTGAGAATCATGCAGTAGACCGGCCGCTACGATTTCTGCTGGGGCACGCCAGTCGGCGAGCAGGGAGGCCACATTCAAGACGTGGAAGTAATATGGAGTACCATCAGGGCGTGCAAATCCTTCATGAGCCTCCTCAGCCAGCTCAAGGGCAGTGACTATTACTTTCGCTGCATCCATCTGATACTCAGACGTAGTATAAGCGCAGATAGTCTCGACGAGATCGCAAGCTGTGTCCATGTGTATGCCCCTCTGCAGACGACGACTGACAAATACACTGTACTCTATTTTCGTCGTTTTGTCAACACTATTGCAGATACCTGGGCCACCCGGGTGCCTGGCCTTGACAAGACTGCGATGGCGGGGTAAGATATATCTTGTATACAAGACATATCAAGCAAGGAGCGATGGATGGCGAACGAATCCAACGGGAAACGTTTCTACGGTTCGATCACGGTCAGCGAGCGGGGCCAGATCGTCATTCCTGCGGATGCGCGGCGCGATTTCGGCATCGAAGTCGGCGAAAAATTGCTTGTCTTCGGTGACCTCGAACATGGG
>JAAZAN010000028.1 GCA_012514315.1 Chloroflexota bacterium | reverse complement strand
TGATTCCAGATGCAGTCCACTTCCTGGTAGTACTGCTTGCGCTTCTCGGGATCGGTCTCCTTCTGCGCCATCGCAATCAGCTCGTTCACGCGCGGGTTGTCATAGATCCACGCGTCGAGCTTCTTGCCGGCATCCTTGTCCGGGTAGAACGGCCAGGAGCGGTAGCCCCAGTTGCTCGTGCTATTGGGCAGCATGAAGGTATCGATCGTTCCCGGATCGGCGCCCGGGCCGTACAGCAGCACGTGGAAGTCCCAGTTGCGGCCCGAACCAGCAGCCTCACCGTAGCGGTAGTCGTTGATCAGGGCGTTGTCGATGATGTCGACGTTGACCCGGAAGCCCTGCTGCCGCAGGTACTCCTGCGCAATCGGCAGGAAGTCCTGGCGTGCCTTCAGCCCCAGCCACGACATCAGGTCGATGGTCATGGCCCCGCGGGCCGCCTTGTCGCCGATCACTTCCGTCCACAGCTCATCGGCCTTACCGGATCGTAGCTGTAGTCGACCATGGTCGGGCAAGCGTAGGCTGTGCCGTCGAAGAAGCTGTCGCGCACCACGCCGTAGCCCTGCAGGATCGTGTCGACGTACGCCTGGCGGTCGATGGAGTACAGGAACGCCTGCTTGGCCTTCGGGTTCTGCCAGAAGCCGGCGCCATCGTCCGCATAGTAGTTGATCTCCAGCCCGTACCAGTTGCCCAGGTTCTGCGCCTCAACCACTTCCACGTTCGGGTCCGCTTCCAACCGGGTAGCCTCGGTGAACTGCAGCGGGTTCATCAGGTCGACCTCGCCCTTCTGGATCATCACCACAGCGACTTCGGCCGAGGCAATGCGCATGTACAGCTTCTCAGGGCCTACCGGATCGCCCCAGTAGTCTTCGTTCCGCTCATACTCGATGTACTGATCGGTCTGGTACCTCACGAACTTGTAGGGGCCGGTGCCGATCGGCGCCGTCGTCCAGATGTCCAGCGTGCCCTGCATCAGCTTGTCGTGATCCGTCTCGTTGATCGGCTCGAAGATGTGCTTCGGAATCGGGTTCATGCATGGGTAGTAAGTCAGCGCCAGGTTGGCGAAGCCGGCATCCTGCGCCGTCAGCGTGTACTGCACCGTCAGGTCGTCGATTGCCTTCACGCCCGGGATATCGTCCCGCTCGCCGGCGTTGTACGCCTTCAGGCCATCGATGGTCGTGCCATAGCGCACTTCGGTGATGGGCTGCTTGTCGAACGCATACCACATGTAGTAGGAGAACTCCACGTCGTGCGCCGTGAACGGCTCGCCATCATGCCACTTCACGCCATCGCGCAGGTGCACGAGATACGTCAGGCCGTCATCCGACACTTCCCAGCTCTCCGCCAGCATGCCTTCCAGCGTGCCATCCAGCGCGTTGTAGAACAGCGGCTCGCGCATCGGGGCGGTGCCCCACACGCTTTCCCAGTTGCTCAGGTGCAGCCAGCTCACATCTGGCCAGCCGTTCGGCTGCCAGATGTTCAGCGTGCCGCCCATCTGCTTCTCGGTCGGCGCCACCGGCACAGCCGTCGGAGGCACCGGCGTGGCCGTCACGACGACTTCTTTCTCCACTTCCTTCTCGACGACCTTCTCCTTCTCGACGACAACCGTCTCCTTGACGACCTTCTCGACTTCGACGGCCTTCTCGACCTGAACGGTGACGACCTTCTCCTTCTCGACAACCACTTCCTTCTCGACGGTGATCACCTGAGGCGTCGCCGACGCGCAGGCCGCCATCAGCAGTCCCAGGACCATGAGCGCCACAATTGGCAAATGACGTCGCATGCCTACTCCTCCTTCGCATACCACACTCAACACACACCATTGCAGTCCTGCTCATCGCGGATTGGTCTGAAGCGCATGGGATCGTAGGACTTGCCAGGCCCGGGGTCGACCCTCCAGCCAGCTACTCTGTGAAGCCCGCTACCTCCTCTCCAAGAGCAGATCGTTGCCCGACAGCCACATCGGCACGAAACGGGACACATGACAAATCACGCAGTGACAGATGGCTCGATAGCACATCAGAACGCGCCTGTCTTGACGATGGAAGCCACTCCGAGCCAACGCGCCGGCAAGCATGGGGGTGCGCGTAGAAGACTCGGAATGGCATCGTCAGCTACGGGCAGGGCTACGCAGTCTCGCGCCCTTCGACCATGCCCTTGGGATCCAGCGCATCGCGCAACCCATCGCCAATGAAGTTGATGGACAGCACGGCCAGCACGATACAGATGCCGGGTGGAATCCACAGCCAGGGCATCTGCTCCAGGATCACCAACTCCTGGGCAGTGCTCATCATGTTACCCCAGCTCGCCATCGGCGGCTGCACGCCCAGGTTCAGGAACGACAGCGCGGCCTCCGTCAGGATGGCGCTCGCAACGCCGAAGGTGGCATGCACCACCAGCGGCGCCACCACGCCCGGGAAGACATGGCGCACAATGATGCGCCAGTCCTGAACGCCCAGGGCGCGAGCGGCCATTACATAGTCCGATTCGCGGATAGACAGAATCTGCCCGCGCACCAGACGCGTGGGCCCTGTCCAGCCCAGGATGCCGATGGCGAGCATCGTGTT
>JAAZAN010000027.1 GCA_012514315.1 Chloroflexota bacterium | reverse complement strand
CGTGTACGCGCTGGCGCTCACCACCGTCCCCGCCGTCGCGCCCGACAGCGTCGCCGGACGCCCGGCTGCATCGTACCCCTGCGTCACCACCTCGCCGTCGGGATAGGCGACGGTCCGCACCCGGTTCGTATTCCATACCCGTCAGTCCGGTACCGCGAAGCAGCTACACTATCGGTAGTAGTTCCATCGCACCTCCTAAGCACTGCGCGTGAGTGCAATGAAAGCCAGAAACAACCAATAGAAGCATACGTAAACGCTCACGCGCACGGCGACGCCAAGAAGGAACCTTCTCTGAGACTTCATCTCTTTGCTGCCAAGGTATACGAAACTGACAATCAGAACCAACGTCAAGAACGACCATATACCTCCCACTGCCACACCAGCCCACAATGGGCCGGCGATTGCGATCATCCAGCACACCAGCGAGATGGCGAGTTTGAGCAGGATATTGAGGCTGGCAAATGCCTTGGTCAGGATAAAGAAATACAGCGGATACAGATGCGCCTGTGTAGGACTTGACATCAGGGCACGCCAAAGTTCCAGTGTAGCTCTTGGCACACGATGTTGTTGTATGTATAGTTCGCTCAAGTAGGCTCGAGTTACTGCATTGCGTGGTTGGTATCGGAGGAACTCTTCAGTGTATTCTATTGCCTCAGGTATCTTACCCAACTCATTGTACGTGCGTACGAGATAACTCAACACCGTTTCATCGTCCGGCATCAAGCAAAGGGCATTCTTGAAAGCTTGCTCTGCCCGGTTGTACTTGCCTTCCTGGAAGTAGATGCGCCCTATGATCGCGTCAATGCCAGGCATGTCGGGATTCAGGTCCTTGGCTATCTGGCACTCCGCCAAAGCATCCGATAGGTGGTTCATCTTGGCCAGCAGTCGTGCTTTGAGCCGGTGCGCCATTGCCTGATCACCCAAGCCGGATTCAATGACCCGTTCGCACTCCTCCAAGGCTAGAGCGTATTCCTCTCTGTCTTCAAGTTCTGCTGCTCTACTGAGCGCATCTGGTGCATCGTACATTGCTCAACTCCAGCTTCACTGGCTAGCATATGGTCCTACGACAAAGAATACCATACAGAAGCAGCCAATGGACGTAGAAACGCATACGGCTCGATCATTTACCAGGCTGTGGAGCTTGCGGCTCCTGTCCCCATCCACCCTTCGAACATGACCACACCCATCGGCCACATTGTCGGTAGTGCAACCGCCCCAGCGACAATTGTTGTCGCTACTGCAGGGCCGCCGTGGAATGTTGCCTTGTACGTCATAGCGGGCTCAAACTTGACGGCAACCGGACTTCCCCAGACCGGTCCCTCCACTTCGACCTCGGCGATGTTCGCTCCCTTGATAGCGTAGTTGAGTGGGGGAACTAGGCCCCCGCCAACGGAACTCTTCAGTCTGGTGCTCAGCCCCGCACCGGGGCCGAGACCCACGGTGTGTGGGCCTGACTTTGCCGTCAAATTGAACTCTGCTGTGCGGTAGTCGAAATTGCCTTCCAGGTACCCCTGTGGTTCCCTTATTGTGACCAACGACTGATCCAGTCTGAAGACTGTGGATTCCCCAACCTCAACTCTTCCGCCAAGTTGTAGTCCAACTTCACAGCTTACGTATGGATTCTCAAATCGGGCGGTCAGGCCTTCACTGGAGATCAGTTTTCCTCGATAGCTCAGTTGGACGATCCGCACAGTCCAAAGTCTATCGATCTCGTACGTCTGGAGGACCTCGTATCCTTTGATAATACCTTCTACCACAGGAGGCACTGGATTGTGACCCGTGGGATCCAGATAGACCAGAGGTGAATTCACTGAGTAGCAATAGCGGTTCAAGTACTCAGGCTTGTTCACGTCCGGCACAATTGTATCCGCACTAACGAAGCGTCCCAGACCCGCATGGTAGAACCGTGCTCGCATATACACAAGCCCCACGCTCGACACGTCCTGTTGCCCGGTGAACCCGTAGTCGGTCGGCAGTTCCCCCGTGCTCCAACGCACCTCCCCATACGGCTCATACCACTGCCGCACCGGCGACCCGCCATTCCCATCCGTCGTCAAGGAGGTGCTCCCCAGGTGGTCGCCGTGGATGAAGGTCACCGCGCCAGCGGACTGGCGTAACGCGACTCGCCGCGAGCCGTGGTAGTAGTACGACCGCCGCCCCACCAGCCCGCCTCCGGCGTCCCGGTCCTCCTCCAGCAACTCCCCCGCGTAGATCGTCCACCCGCCGCCCGGCCTCTCCATCACCACCCGCG
>JAAZAN010000026.1 GCA_012514315.1 Chloroflexota bacterium | reverse complement strand
CCGGCATATCGCGAACACACTTGGGCTGCTCGGCATGGGGATCCTCTTTGCATTTGGAGTAGGCTATATCAGTTCTGGGCTGCTGTTCATCCTCCCGGCCGTGTGGGGCGTCTTTCTGGTCAATAACTGCCGGATGGTGGTCGATGAAGAACTGGCAAGCACTGGACAGCGACGAATCTGAAGCGTGACAAGGAGAACATCTCGATGACTCGGTTATCTTCAGTATGGCCCATCCTGAAACACTACGATCAGAATCACCTGGCACGCATCGCCATGCCGTTAGGCGGCATTGGCACGGGCACGGTATCCCTCGGCGGCCGTGGCGACCTGCGCGATTGGGAGCTCATGAACCGCCCAGGCAAGGGCTTCATCCCCGGTCTGGCTGCACATGATGCTCAAGGCGCTCGACCGAACCCGCCCTTCTTCGCACTGACGGCGCAGGCCGCCGGCGGCGAGACGTTCTGCAGGGCATTGGAGGGGCCACTCGAACTGGCCGATTACGAGGGCGACTGGGGAAGCCCCGCTGCGAACCATGGACTCCCGCGGTTCCACGAATGCTCCTTCGCCGTGGCTTACCCGCTGGCCCAGGTACTGCTCTCCGACCCGGCTGCGCCGGTCGACGTGCGGCTGGAGGCGTTCAATCCGCTGATCCCTGGCGACGCCGACTCTAGCGGCGTCCCGATCGCTGTACTGCGCTACGTGATAAGCAACAAGACCGCAGACCCGATGACAGTGGCCGTGTGCGGCAGCCTGCCGAACTTCATCGGCACAGATGGATCAGCCCGTGGCCAGCGCGACTGGATCGGCCGCTATCCACTGACGGGCGCATGCAGGAACCGGAACGAATTCCGACGACTGGACAGCGTCTGCGGCGTGATGATGACCACAGATGGCGTCGATTCGCACGCGCCGCAGTGGGGCACGCTGGCACTCGTCACGACCGCGAGGCATGACGTGACGGCACGCACAGCCTGGGCCAAACTCCCGTGGGGCAGCTCGCTGCAGGACTTCTGGGACGATTTCACCGGGGATGGACAGCTTGAGGAACGTCCCTACGAGGAAGAGGACATGCCCATGGCTTCTTTGGCCGTGAGGACCGAACTCCCGGCCCACGGTGAGACAGCCATCACCTTCCTGCTGACCTGGCACTTCCCCAATCGCGTCACCTGGACACCGAGGCAGACGGGCGAGTGTGGATGCTGCAGCACGGACGATCGCATCGGCAACTACTACACGACCCAGTACGACGACGCCTGGGACGTCGCTTGCCGGACGGCGCCCCAACTCGACTCGCTGGAGGCGGCGACCGTACGGTTCGTGGACGCGTTCTGCGGAAGCGACCTACCGGATGTCGTGAAGGAGGCTGCGCTCTTCAACGTCAGCACATTGCGATCACAGACCTGCTTCCGCACGCCCGATGGGCGGTTCTTCGGTTGGGAGGGAGCCTGCAACCATGAGGGCTGCTGCTACGGATCGTGCACGCACGTCTGGAACTACGAACAGACGACGGCCTATCTGTTCGGCGAGTTGTCGCGAAGTATGCGCGAGATCGAGTTCTCACACGCCACCGACAACCAGGGGCTGATGAGCTTCCGCGTGAACCTGCCCCTGGAGCGCGCAGGGGATTTCGGGCGCGCCGCGGCCGATGGGCAGATGGGGTGCATCATGAAGATGTACCGCGACTGGCAGCTCTCGGGTGACAATGCGCTGCTGCGAAGCCTCTGGCCCAAGGTGAGGGCAGCGCTGGCGTTCTGCTGGATCGAGGGCGGCTGGGACGCTGATCAGGACGGCGTCATGGAAGGCTGCCAGCACAACACGATGGACGTGGAATACTACGGCCCCAATCCGCAGATGGGTCTGTGGTACCTGGGTGCGCTGCGGGCCGGTGAGGAGATGGCGCGCTACCTTGGCGAGACTGATTTCGCCCAGAAGTGCCGCGCCCTCTTCGAGCATGGCAGCGCCTGGATCGACACGCACCTGTTTAACGGGGAGTACTACGAGCACGAGATCCGCCCGCCGCAGGATCCAGGCGACGTCGCGGAGGCGCTGCTCGTAGGGATGGGCGCCGAGGATCCAACCCGGCCCGAATTCCAGCTCGGCCCCGGCTGCCTGGTGGATCAGCTAGTTGGCCAGTATATGGCGCACGTGTGCGGTCTGGGCTACCTGGCAAAGCCCGAGTACGTGCGCAAGACGTTAGAGAGCATCTTGAAATACAACCTGCGCGAAGGACTGTTCGATCACTTCAACTGCATGCGCTCCTTCGCGCTGGGTGACGAGTCCGCGCTGTTGATGGCCAGCTATCCGCAGGGACGCCCCGAGAACCCGTTCCCCTACTATACCGAGGTCATGACTGGCTTTGAGTACACCGCCGCCATTGGCGCGCTGTACGAGGGTATGCGGGACGATGGGTTGCGCTGCATCGCGAACATCCGAGAGCGATACGATGGCCAGAAACGCAGTCCCTTCAACGAAGCCGAGTGCGGCCACCACTACGCACGAGCGATGGCCGCCTGGGCGGCGGTGCTTGCACTAGAGGGTTTCCACTACTCCGGCGTCACAGGGGCGATGGAGTTCGCACCCCACGATGGCGCGTTCTTCTGGGCCACGGGCGATGCGTGGGGCACATGCGCAATGCGGATTGATGAGGCAGGCGCCGACGTCCAGCTCGAAGTACTTCACGGGACGTTAACGCTCGAGACCTTCACGCTAACGGAAGTCGGCGCGAGCACGTTCGACGCGCCTCGCCAGATCGTCACGGGCGAGCCAGTTCATTTCCACGTTGTGGCGCACTAGGGTGATGACCAGGGGGAGGCTGACTGGACGGCGGACAGTCCGTCATCCAGCCAGCCTCCATACGTCACCATGTTGTGGTTGGCCGGGCAGACCTGATCTTCACCTGGCTACTGCCCAACTTGGCGCCAGGTCAAGCTGGCACGAGCGGCCTGCGTGCGCTCGTAATACTCCATCCTGATATCGTGGTTACCCTCCGCCAGCCGTACGGTCGCACTCCGGTAACCGCGCATCGGACGCCAGGAGTCAATTACCAGCTTGCCGTCGATCCACAGCCGCACCCCATCGTCGGTGTAGGTTGTGAAGCGATATAGTCCAGGCGCGAAAGACCGGGTCTGAGTCCAGCGGGCCGAGAAATAGTCATCGGGCACAGCCGGATCGGGCGAGCCCCACCTCCAGTCGAAGTCCAGCCCTGGTTCAACGCGACTGACCACCGGGTTGCCCTGCAGACTCGCATTGTCAAAGTAGGTCGCCTGCCACGGACCATTACTGACCGCGGGCGCGGGAGTTGGTGTGGCCGGCGCTCTCACCGTCGGCGCCGCTGCCGCCGGCACGACCGGCCCCGCGTTCACCGGTGGATTGTTGCCCTCTGTACCAGGTTCCCACCAGAACTGGACGCGCGCGTTGCCCGTATGCTCGTAGTACTCCAGCGTGATTGTATGCGCCCCCTGCAGATAGGTGCCATCGACCCAGTGCAACTCGTAATCCATGTCCTGCCACTTGTCGATGAGAATCCCATGGTCAATCCAAAGACGGGCGCCGTCATCGGCGCGTAGCACGAAGCGGTAGAAACCCGGGGAGAAGTTGTAGGTCCGAGTCCATCGCACGGAGAAGCTGTCATCGGGTAGAGAGCCCGTTGGCGCCCCCGTCCCCCAGTCGAAGTTGATCACCGCATCAGTCCGAACCAGCGTCGGACCGCCAATCAGGTTGCGGTTGGAGAAGTACTCTCCGCGCCAGCCGCCACTGACCGTGTCAAGCGGTTCCCACCACACATGGGCCGCCGCCTGTCCGCCGCGCTCATAGTACTCGACCCTCACCGTGTGCTGCCCCTTGGCCAGATAGATGTCGCCCGTGTGAGTCGTAGGCAGCGCCTGGTTGGTCCACGCATTGATGATCCGGGTGCCATCTACCCACAGCCGCACGCCGTCATCTGTACTCGCCAGGAAGCGGTAGTTGCCGGCCTCAAAATCGACGACCTGTGTCCAGCGCACCGAGAAGTCGTCGGCGCCGACAGCCGGGTCAGGGCCGCCATCCCCCCAATCGAAATCGATCGCCGGATCATCCCGTGTCAGGACGGGCGCTCCCTTCAGATCGGTGTTGTTGAAATACTCACCCCGCCATCCCCCACCGCCTGTCAGACGGTTCCACGACACACTGATCGTTGCATCGCCTGTGCGGTCGTAGTACTCGACCTTCACGCGGTAAGTGCCGGATGGAATGTACCTATCGATCCACCAGGGCGTTGCCCAGCGGTCGCGCCACTCATCAACCACTAACTGGTCGCCTACCCAGATACGCACGCCGTCATCTGAGAGCACGCTGAAGCGATAGGTGCCTCCAGCGAACCATTCATCACGCACCCAGCGAACCGAGAAGTTGTCCCTTGGGACTACCGCGGCTGGGCTGCCGCTACCCCACGTGAAGTTGATCTCCCTGTCGTAGCGACTCAACACCGGGGCGCCGCTCAGATCAGGGTTTGCGAAGTAATCGCCCCACCACTCTCCCGGGGCTGCCGCAACTGGCGCAGCACCTAGTAGCAGCGCCATCACCTGCAGTGTGACGCCCAACAAGATACCGGTTGACCAAATCCTGCGTCTGCTCATCATCGCACCTCCATCTCGTACGGACTCGAGCCCCAATTACTGGGCTCCAGTATGCGCTGACAAATGTTCCCGCAACATATTATGACGTCCACGGCAGTCGATTTGTTCCTCAAACAACCCGGACATTGACAACTATTCAACTGCCTGGTCGGAACGCAGAGCCTGTGGCCCAGCAGACAGGCCCGCACACCGACGCCCCTCAGCGTACGGGTAGAATTGTCCAACTAAGCAGCGACATAGTTGCCCCAAGCATAGCACAACTCGCCAAAATTGCATCCGCCGAAGGGCGGTCTTCCACACTGGCCGGCTGTCCAATATTCCCGATCAATCCCATCGGGAATACAGGCAGTGCGCGGTGGTATCCCTGGTCGCTGCGTAACACTGGCCAAGTCAGTCTTTCCGTTGTAGAATGATTCACTATGCCTACACCGTTCATGCATCTGGCTCTGGCCAATGAGGTACTTGGGGATCGCCGTCTGCCGCCGGATGCCCAGCGACTGCTGCTTCAAGAACAGGGGCCGTTTTTGCTTGGCAACACCGCGCCGGATGTTCAAACCGTCAGTGGACAGAGCCGTGTGGAGACTCACTTCTATACCTTGCCACGCACAGCGGACACACCAGCCCATGAAGCGCTCCTGGCGCGCTACCCGGAGCTGGGCCGCCCAGATCTCCTGCCGGCCTCCCAGGCCGCGTTTGTCGCAGGCTATATTGCCCATCTCGCTGTCGATGAGATATGGTTGGACTGTATCTTTCTGCCGCACTTCAAGGACGGCGTCGAACCTTGGGCCGAACGGGCCTTTCAGCACAACGTACTGCGTACCTGGATGGATCGCCAGGATCTACACCGCCTGGATAGCGCTCTCACGGCCGCTGTGCTCAAGCAGGCCAGGCCCCACGGCTGGTTGCCCTTCGTCAGCGATCGGGCTCTCCAAGATTGGCGGGACTGGCTGGTGAGCCAACTGAAGCCAGGACGTCGCGCCCAGACGGCCGAGGTTTTCGCCGAACGAATGGGCGTGTCCGCTGCAGAGATGGAGGCGGTCGTTGACTCCCCGCAGCAGATGGCCGAGCGTGTGTTCAGGCGCGTGCCCGAGTCGATTCTACGCGCTTTCCGTGAAGCTAGCTACAATGAGAGCATCGTGCGAATCACACACTATCTACAATTCTGTTCAGAACAGGAGATCGCCCAATGAAGGTCCTCGTCACCGGCGGCGCCGGGTACATCGGTAGTATCGTCACAGCAGAGTTGATCGCGCAGGGAGATCATGTCGTCGTCTTCGATAATCTATCGCAGGGGCACCGTGCTGCCGTGCATCCAGAGGCAGCGTTTATCCACGCAGACCTGGCCGACAGGGCGGCACTGAGGGCTGCGTTTGATACGCATCAGGTGGATGCCGTCATGCATTTCGCCTCCAACACGCTGGTTGGCGAATCGATGGCACAGCCTTTTCTCTACCTCGGCAACAACGTGACCAATGGGCTGAATCTTCTGCAGGAAACCGTAGCCCACAACGTCCACCGTTTCATTCTATCTTCCACCGCGAATCTCTTTGACAAGCCCGAGCGCATGCCTATCAGTGAAAAGGAGCGCATCGTACCCGGCAGCCCCTACGGCGAGTCCAAGTACATCCTCGAGCGCATGTTGCACTGGCTCGACCGAGTCAGCGGGCTGCGATACGCGGCGCTGCGGTACTTCAACGCGGCGGGCGCGGCGCCGGGGGGCGAACGCGGCGAGGATCACAGCCCGGAGACACATCTGATCCCGCTGGTGCTCCAGGTTGCCCTCAACCAGCGGGAACACGTCACGATCTTCGGCGACGATTACGAGACGCGGGACGGAACGTGCGTGCGAGACTACATCCACGTCATCGACCTGGCACAGGCGCACATCCTGGCACTGCGAGCCCTTGATGAGGGCAGCCGCACCTATAACCTGGGTAATGGCCAGGGGTTCACAGTGAGGGGGGTCATTGATACCTGCCGAGAGGTGACCGGACATTCCATCCCGGCCGTCATCGGCCCGCGCCGTCCCGGTGATCCCGCAGACCTGGTGGCCAGCAGCGACAGGATTCGCGAGGAACTCGGCTGGTCGCCCCGCTATCCGAGCCTGCGCACCATCGTCGAGCATGCCTGGGAGTGGCACCGCACACACCCCCACGGCTACGGCGATTGATATGCACGTCGCGATCAGCGCCTGGTTCTGGAACCAGCCGATGACCGGCAGCGGCCAGTACGTCCGTCGGCTGGTGGACCACTTGCCCACGATCGCTCCCGATATCGAGATCACGCTGATCGCACCCTTTCCGATTGGCCTGCCCGCAGAAGCGCCGCGGATTCGCGCTGTGGAGACGCCACGGGCTGGGTTTCTACGTGGCGGCAACATCGGCAAAGTGAAGTTCGAGCAAGTGACATTTCCCCGCACGTGTGTACGCATCGGCGCCGATGTGGCCCACGTGCCCTACTGGGCGTCGCCACTCCGCCCGCGGGTCCCGACCCTCGTGACCATCCACGATCTGATCCCCCTGCTGCTCCCTGAGTATCGGAAAAGCTGGCTCGTCCGCGCATACACCGCGCTGGTCAACCAGTCAACCCACGCAGCCACATCGGTCCTTACCGATTCACAGGCCTCGAAGCAGGACATCGTGACCTACCTCAAACTGGCTCCGTCGCGCGTGCGCACAGTCTATCTGGCTGCCGATGCGCCCTTTCGCCCTGAACCCGATCCGCGGGATGCTGCCATTCGCCGGCACTACGGCCTGCCCGGACGGTACATCCTCTACCTGGGCGGCTTCGATGTGCGTAAGAACATCAGCACACTGCTGAAAGCGTATGGGCTCGCCCAATCAGCCCTCGGTCCGGTCTGCCCCCTGGTCATCGCCGGCCGCCTCCCAGAGAAGGACAGCGCTTTCACACCGGACCCTCTCCGGCTGGCCGGGGAGTACGATGTCGACACTCAAAGCGTATACACGACAGGGTTTGTGGAGGAGGCCGACAAACCAGCGCTCTACCGGGGGGCAACCGCAATGGCATTCCCCAGCCGCTACGAAGGGTTCGGTCTACCGGTCCTGGAAGCAATGGCATGCGGGACGCCCGTCCTCGGTGCACGCGCCAGCTCCATCCCGGAGATCGTGGGCAGTGGGGGGCTCCTGATCTCCCCGGACGACGTCGACGGGCTGGCCCACGCTATGGTTCGGATCACTGGCGACGCCGCGCTCCGCAACGAACTCAGTCAACTGGCGCTGGCCAGGGCGAAGCAGTTTACCTGGCAGGAGACAGCACGCGCGACGCTCACAGCCTACACCGACGCCGTTCACGACGCCTCGGCCGGTTGATGCAGTCACACCAGCCGATCGAGACGCCGGGCATTGGCCTTCATCACCCGGTATGCAGGGCAATCGCATCTTAATCCAAACGCGTCAAGATAGGCAAGAAGTGGTCACGAATGCTGCTCAGAGCAGCAGTTGGAGGCAGAAAACCGCGCTCCGCCGTGTCAGAACCTATGCCTGGAACACAAATACCCGCCAACTGACTCCTCGAAGTGTCACATATGGTGCAATTCGAGTTTAGATGCGATTGCCCTGACCCGGTATGCCTTCACACTACCGGCAGAATGTGATACAATGACTCCGTGAAGGTACCCCAATGAGCGCGATGGTGTCGCACGAAGTCCCACTGGATCTGGTTAGCCAGATCAGCCAAATCCCGCTGTTCTCCGGACTCTACGACGACGATCTGATCGCCGTCGCCGAGATCGCGAAACGTGAGGAGTACCCCGCCGGCCGCGTGATCTGCCGACAGGGTGAAACGGGGCACGTCCTGTATCTGGTCGAAGTCGGCGAGCTGCGCGTGATCCACATCGACCCCCAGGGAGCTGAGGCCGAGGTGGGCCGAATGCGCGACGGTGACCATTTTGGTGAAACATCGCTGCTTCTGGGTGAACCCCACGATGCCACGATACAGGTTGTCCGAGATGCCCGCTTGCTCACCATCGACAAGGCCGATCTCGATACGCTCCTGTCGGCGAACCCCGGGCTACTGGACGATCTCAAGATGCGCCCCGACGTCGCCCGCAAACGCCGGGCCAGGCACTTCAGGTGGCAGGACGAGGATGAAATCATTATCCTAAACCTGCACAAACACAGCGCGATTCTCATCAGCCACCTGAGTCTGCCGATCTTCATTCTGCTCGTAGACGTACTGGGGTTCGGCTACTGGTACGCAATGGCGGATTCCGCCTTCCCTCTCGTGCTGGGTGCAATTCTGGCTATCCCGCCGGTGCTCCTCGGCGCTTTCCTGATCATCGACCAGCAGAACGATAACTACGTAGTGACCAGCAAGCGCGTTTTGCACGAAGAGCGTATTCCTCTTATTCGCGAGCTGCGGACAGAGGCGCCCTTGCGTACCATCCAGGACATCCAGCAGACACGCGAGGGAATCTGGGCCCGATTGTTCAACTACGGAGACCTCATCATTGAGACGGCGGGGCAGCGTGGCCATGTCGTCTTCCGCCAGATCCCAGACCCCGCCAGCGTCCGTGACGCCATCTTCGAACAGATCCAACGGGTCCGTGCAGGCGCCCGGGCAACGGAGCGAGCCGCGATTCACGACACGCTGCAGCAGCAGTTCAGATCACGCAAGGAAGCGAGTGAAGAGCCGCCAGCTCCTCAGCCTGAGCCAGGACGTCGCTACCTCGGCCTGGCCGTGCCCCACTGGCTACAGCAGGCGACCGGACTCGTGCGCTACTTCATCCCTCCGATGCGTTACGAGGTAGGAGATACCATCACCTGGCGCAAACACTGGATCGCCTTGCTCAAGCCGATCGCCATACCCACTATCCTGGTCATTTTGTCCGCCGGCATCACCGTCTTCCTGCTCGGGACAGGCGCTGGCAGTCCATTCCCGATCCTGATCGGCTACGGTGCAGTCATGATATTCCTGACCCCTTGGTGGCTGTGGCGTTTCGACAACTGGCAAAACGATATCTATCAGGTCACCTCGACACGCATCATCGACGTAGAGCGACTGCCCTTCTACATTCGCGAGGACCGGCGCGAAGCCAGCCTCGGCATGATCCAGAACATCAGTCTGCAGGTACCCGGAATCCTGGGCAAGCTTCTCAATTACGGCTCAGTGACCATCGAGACGGCGGCCTCCGGGCAGTTCACATTCGACATGGTGTGGGATCCCAGAAGTGTACAACAGGAAATCTTCCGGCGCATGGATGCGTTTCAGCGGATGCAGGCTCGGCAGGCCGCTGAACAACGACGCAACGAGCTACTGGACTGGTTCGCCGTCTACGACCAGATTCGCGGTTCTGGCGCCGAAGTCCAATCATCCACATCACCTCAGGAGGCTCACCCATTATGACCGTCCTTCCCATCGTCTACTCCGATGATCCCCTCTTGCGCAAGCGCTCGCACGCTGTCCGGCGGATCACGCCGGAAATCCGCCAACTCGTCGATGATATGATCGAGACTATGCGCACGAACAACGGCATCGGCCTCGCCGCCATTCAGGTTGGCGTACCGCAGCGGGTGATCGTCGTTGAGATGCCTTCGGAGCCGGATGAAGAAGATGATGAGGATGCGCCGCCGCGTCCCTCACAACTCTACGTGCTCATCAACCCGGAGTTTGCCCGTCAATCACGTCAGATGGAGGACGGCATTGAGGGCTGCCTCTCCGTTCCGGGTTTCGTTGGAGAGGTCTCGCGACACCAACGTGTCACAATCAAGGGCATGGACCTGCGCGGCAAGGCCGTTCGAATCCGGGCGGACGGCTGGCTTGCGCGCGTCTTCCAGCACGAGACTGACCACTGTAATGGAGTTCTGTTCATCGATCACATCGATGACCCCGAGAAGATCTGGCCTGTAGCCGAAGGGGAAGAGGAATTGGCTGAGGCCACCCAGAGTATTCCGGGACATTCAGACCAGACTAGCTCATCGAGCTCCGGATCACGTTAGGCGCTGTACAGTCACCGGCCCCACAATGCCGGTTGTCCCCGCTCCAGCACCAACGACGCGCAGACTTTCTGCAGACAAACGGCGACCTCCTGAGTAACCCGGATTCCTGGATCCGGGCACACACAGGAGGTCGCCCCGTTCTGTCAGTCACCATCCCTTGTCAGGGAATGGCTCGTCCGATTCTTTAGATAGTCGGCCGCTAGTCCAGCTCCGCCCACTGCTGATACATCTTGAAACGTTCAGCGACGTTCTTCTTGGCGTCCTCCAGCAGCGCATCCGCGCGCTCGGGATTGGATCGCTTCAGCATACGGAACCGGTTCTGCCCGTACATGTAGTCCTCCAGAGGCGCCGACGGCGCCTTGGAATCCAACTGCAGCGGATTACGCCCCTCGACCTTCCGCCGTGGATCGTAACGGAACAGCGGCCACGCGCCAGACTCAACAGCCAGCTTCTGGTAGTTCATGCCTTCCGTCATGTTGATGCCGTGCATCGCACAATGCGAGTAGGCAATGATGATCGAAGGACCATCGTAGGATTCGGCCTCCGTGAACGCCCTCACGGCCTGCGTAGGATTGGCGCCCATCGCGATCCGCGCCACGTAGACAGAGCCGTATGTCATCATCATCATGCCCAGGTCCTTCTTGCCAATCGACTTGCCCGCTGCCGCGAACTTGGCCACAGCACCAATAGGCGTCGCCTTCGACATCTGACCTCCTGTGTTGGAGTAGACCTCCGTGTCCAACACCAGGGCATTGACATCCCGTCCAGACGCCATCACATGGTCCAGCCCGCCGTAGCCGATATCGTAGGCCCAGCCATCGCCACCCAGGATCCAGACGGACCGCTTCACCAAATAGTCGGCCAACGAGAGCAACTGATCATGTCCACCGCATGCAATCAGGATATCCTTGAGCGCTGCCACCCGGCCACGCTGCAGCTCGATGCCGTCCTGACTGCTCTGATTAGCATCCCGGATCGCGATGAACAACTCGTGATTCTTGCGGCAATGCTCACACGAACATTCGAACAACTGATCCAGCAGCTCATGCGCATATTCGCTCAGTTTGTCCGCCGTGAGCCGCATACCCAGGCCCACCTCCGCGGCGTCCTCGAACAACGAGTTGTTCCACGTCGGTCCACGTCCATCATCGCGCACGCAGTACGGCGTTGTGGGCATGTTGCCGCCGTAGATCGACGAACAACCCGTAGCATTGGCTATGATTGCCCGGTCACCGAAAAGCTGCGTCATCAGTTTGACATAGGGCGTCTCACCGCAGCCCGCGCACGCTCCCGAGAATTCGAACAGCGGGCGGATAAGCTGACTACCCTTGATCGTATCACGCTTGAAGAGCGTAGGATCGGTCTCCGGCAAGCCCAGGAAGAACGCGAAGTTCTCCGCCTCCTGCTCGCGCAACGGGATCTGCGGCGCCATGTTGATCGCCCGGACATCGGTCTTGTTGCCTTCCTCGTCCTTCTTGCGAGCCGGGCAAGTGTACACACACGCGCCACACCCGGTGCAATCCTCCGGCGCGACTTGGACAGTCCACTTCAGGCCAGCCACATTCCGGCCTCTGGCGTCTACTGACTTGAACATGCTGGGTGCATCCGCCAGCTCAGCCGGATCGTACAGCTTGACGCGGATCGCTGCGTGCGGACAGACTAGCGAGCACATCGCGCACTGGATGCAGACATCCGGCTCCCACACAGGGATCTCCGTAGCGATGTTTCGCTTCTCATATTGGGTCGTTGCCGTCGGATACGTCCCGTCAGCGGGCAGCTTCGACACAGGAATGCCTCGTCCACGGTCGGCAATGATCTCGCCCAGCACCTCGCGGACGAACTCGGGAGCATCCTCTGGAACCGGCGGTCGCATCTCGATCGTGCTGGTCGCCTGCGCCGGCACCTTCACTTCCTGCACGTCCGCGGTCCCCGCATCGATCGCATCGTAGTTCATCTGCACGACCTTGTCGCCGCGCTTGCCGTAGGTCTTCTTGGCGAACTCCTTCATCAACTCAACTGCCTGATCCTCTGGCAGGATACCGGAGATCTTGAAGAACGCTGCCTGCATGATCGTGTTGATCCGCACACCCAAACCCAGCTTCCGCGCCGTCTCGTAGGCATCGATGACGAAGAACCTGGCTTCTTTTTCGATAAGCTGCTCCTGAACCTGACGCGGCAACTGGTCCCATATCTCATCCGGCCCAAAGGGGCTGTTGAGCAGGAACGTCCCGCCCTTCTCCAACGGGCTCAGTAGATCGTACTTCTCCACAAAGGAGAAATTGTGGCAAGCCACGAAGTCGGCTCGGTCGATCAAGTAGGTGCTACGAATAGGCTCCTTACCAAACCGCAGATGCGAAACCGTACTGGCGCCAGCCTTCTTGGAGTCGTAGTGGAAATAGCCCTGTGCATAGTTGTCGGTTGAATCGCCGATGATCTTAATCGAGTTCTTGTTGGCGCCCACCGTGCCATCCGACCCCAACCCCCAGAACATTGCCCGATGCACACCAGCGGGCTCGGCCGAGAATGCGGGATCCCATTCCAGGCTGGTCATCATCACATCATCGTGGATGCCAATCGTGAAATAGTTCTTGGGCTTCTCGCTCTTCAGATTATCCAGCACCGCCTTGCACATACCGGCGTTGAACTCGGCTGAACCCAATCCATAGCGCCCACCGACGATGACGGGCGCCTCGGCACAGGCCACCATACCGCCCGCAATCGCCTCATCCATCGCATTGCGCACGTCCAGATACAGCGGCTCGCCATGTGCGCCGGGTTCCTTAGTGCGATCGAGCACCGCGATCGCCTTGACCGTGGCGGGCAACGCGGCGGCGAAGTGCCGGGTCGACCACGGCCGGTACAGATGTACCTTGACCAGGCCCACCTTCTCGCCCAGGGAGACGAGCTTATCAACCGTCTCGTGCATGGCTTCCGCGCCTGATCCCATCATCACAACCACCCGCTCGGCGTCGGGCGCCCCAACGTAGTCGAACAAGTGATACTGCCGGCCAACCACCCCAGCCAGCTTGTCCATGTATTTCTGAACGATCTCGGGTGCTGCCTCGTAGTACTTGTTCACCGTCTCACGTGCCGCGAAGAATGTGTCAGGGTTTTGCGCTGTGCCGCGCAATACCGGATTATCAGGACTCATCCCGTGAGCGCGATGCGCCAGGACGTACTTCTCGTCAATCACCGCACGCATATCATCCTTGTCGAGCAGTTCGATCTTCTGGATCTCGTGTGAGGTGCGGAAACCATCGAAGAAGTGCACAAACGGCACCCGCGCTTCCAGCGATGCTGCCGTGGCAACCAGCGCGAGGTCCGTAACCTCCTGGATGTTGTTTGATGCGAGCAGGCCAAACCCGGTCCCGCGCACGGCCATTACATCACTGTGATCGCCAAATATAGACAACGCCTGGCAGGCCAAGGCACGCGCCGACACGTGGAACGTTGTCGGCAGCAGTTCACCAGCGATCTTATACATATTGGGGATCATCAGAAGAAGCCCCTGAGATGCCGTGAAGGTCGTGGTAAGCGCACCCGTAGCCAGAGCGCCGTGCACTGCGCCAGCAGCGCCAGCCTCGGACTGCATTTCCGTGACCTGGGGCACCGTTCCCCAGATATTCGTCTCACCTGCGGCCGAGAGCTCGTCAGCCAGCTCACCCATAGATGAAGATGGAGTGATGGGGTAGATCGCAATTACCTCACTCAGTGCGTGTGCGACGGTCGCTGCAGCGCTGTTACCGTCAATCATCTCAGTCACTCGTGCCATTGTTTGCTCCTTAATAAATTCAAGCGTCCAAACTCACCAATTGTACCACCACTCGTGCGAAAGCAGAAGTGGAGATTGCGATGGCGGGCGGTTGCCAGAAGATCGGGAGAGTCACACATAATGTGTGCGTCAAACCGCTGGCCATTATTCTGCCACAGCTTACGTTTTTGCGCCAATGATACAATGTTGATTCAGGATCAGCCATATCATATCGATCGACCTACTCGGGCCGCGGCGCCTCTGCGCCCTCCCGAATGACCCGCAGCATCTCAGCGTGGATGCGCCCGTTCGATGCAACGATGAAATCGCCGGAAATGCAGTCCGGGCTGCCCACCGCATTCGTAGCCCACCCTCCGGCCTCCCGCACAATCAGGATACCGGCCGCCACATCCCAGGGGTTCAGGCGCAGCTCCCAGAATCCGTCCAACCGCCCACAGGCGACATAGGCCAGATCGAGCACTGCAGCACCGGCCCGACGCACACCCTGACTGCGGCGCAGAAAATGATCCAGTCGCTCCGTGTTGTTGTCGATGGCTGTCCGGCGATCGTAGGCAAACCCTGTAGCCAGAAAGGCATCCTCCAACCATTCGACCTGGGAGACGCGGATGAGGCGCCCGTTGCGTGCGGCGCCGCCATTGGCAACCGCGGCAAACGTCTCGTTGCGCAGCGGATCGTAGATTACTCCAACCACTGGCTCACGATCCACCACCAACGCCATAGATATACCGACGTGAGGGAAGCCATGCGCAAAGTTGTTTGTGCCGTCCAGCGGGTCGATCACCCAGATTGGCGGTCCTGCGGAGAGGGCGTCGTCCCCTCCCCCTTCTTCGGCAAGTATGCGATAGGCCGGAAACGCCGTCCTGAGTCGACTCACGATCACGTCTTCGGCCGCCGTATCAGTATCTGTGACCGGGTTGACTGGACCTTTGCGGACGATAGTTGACAAGGCAGTCTCAGGAAACGCAGCACGAATGATCGTGCCCGCTTCATGACTGATATCAATGGCTGTGTGCAGAGCTGCCGAGTAATCCAAATCGATGCCTCCTCAGTGCGAGCATAACGAATGAACTGGTGGCGGACCGCTGCCGGCTACGGATCGAACCCGGCGCCATTGGAATCGACCCAGAGCGCCCTCATTCAGCGAGTCGATACGCGCCCGGCCGCCGATCCTCGAAGACTGGCAGATACCGACGTGCTGCCGACACATCATCAAGATCGACGCGAGCGATGAAAGGCCTGTCACGATCATCACCGTTGACTACTGCTTCTCCCAGAGGATTGGCGACCAACGATTGCCCAGGAAATGATACATCCCCGTCCTGCCCGACGCGGTTACACGCAGCGACGAAGAGTTCGTTTTCCGCAGCTCTTGCGCGGACCATCAGCAGCCAGGCATTCAGACGCTTGGTCGGCCATTGGGCGGGCACGAGGATCAGCATCGCGCCCGCCAGCGCCAAAGCGCGAAACAACTCAGGGAACCGCAGATCGTAGCAGATGGCCAATCCCACCGGGCCCCACGGGGAATCGCATAGCACCAGATGGTTGCCGGGCACAAGGTAGTGATGCTCCGACATCAAACGGAAGAGATGGACTTTACGGTACGCCCCCAGCAGCTCGCCATCCGGCGCATAGAACGCCGCGGTATTGGATACCCCCTCTTCGTGACACTCAAGCGTCGAGCCTGCGACATACAGACCGAACTCCTGGGCCAGTGATGCCATAGCGGCAAACCCGCCGTCACCAACTGGGGCTGCCCATCTAGCGGCATGCGCCAAATCGTACCCATGGAGCCACAACTCCGGTAACAGAATCAGTTCCGCGCCGGTGTCCCGAGCCTGAGCGCAGAGCACACGCGCTCGCGCCAGGTTGGCGTCGGACTGGCCCGCATTTACATCCATCTGTGCAAGGGCAATTGTGAGCATGACAGAACCCCAAACTTGATACAAGGCCATCCATTCCCAGCTCAACACGATATTCTACCACGGAACTCGCGCAGACCACAAGTGCGGCCAGAGTGGCTGCAATTCGCCAACTTGACGAACCACACAGACCGAATACACTTGAGACAACCTCGCAAGATGGTCTATGTAGAAGCTTGGCAAGAGGCAAGGAGGATGGAATGACGTACCTACTGGGAATCGACGTTGGCACATCGGGCAGCAAAGCGTTGCTGACCGACGATGCAGGCGCCGTTCTTGCCACCGCGACGACCGCATATCCCATGTTCACACCTCGCCCTCTATGGGCTGAACAGAACCCGGACGACTGGTGGACCGCGACCGCCACAAGCATCCGACAGCTGCTTGATCAGACCGGTGTCCAGCCCGGTGACATTGCAGGTGTCGGTCTGACGGGGCAGATGCACGGACTCGTCCTGCTCGATCGCGACGACCAGATCCTGCGCCCCTGCATTATGTGGAATGATCAGCGCACGGCGGCCCAGTGCGCTGCGCTCACCCGGAAGATCGGATCCGACCGCATCTTGCGCCTCACCGGCAACCCGATCTTGCCCGGATTCACGGCGCCCAAAATCGCCTGGGTCCGACAGCACGAACCCGACGTCTACGTGCAGGTTGCCCACATACTGTTGCCCAAGGACTACGTCCGCTTGCGCCTCACCGGCGCTCACGCCACCGAAGTGTCGGATGCTTCTGGCACCTCCCTATTCGATGTGGGCCAGCGTCGATGGAGCGAGGAAATGTTGGCCGCGATGGACATCCCGATCGAGTGGATGCCTGTGTGCGCAGAATCGCCCGACGTGACGGCCCGCATCTCCGAGGCGGGCGCCGCCGCCACGGGACTGTTGGCGGGCACTCCGGTCGTTGGCGGCGGGGGAGATCAGGCAGCCCAGGCCGTGGGTACCGGCATCTTCCGTGAGGGTGTCATCTCCGTGACGGTTGGGACATCGGGTGTGGTGTTCGCCTCCACTGACACGTACCGCCCGGAGCCCGAGGGCCGTCTCCACGCATTCTGCCACGCTGTCCCGGGCAAATGGCATCTCATGGGTGTGATGCTCTCGGCAGGCGGCAGTTTCCGCTGGTTCCGCGACGCTCTCGGCGAGCCCGAGAGCGGGGCTGCCCTGAAATCCGGACGTGACCCCTATGAGCCGCTGGTGGAGTTGGCCGCACAAGCCCCAGCCGGTTGCGAAGGCCTGCTTTTCCTGCCCTATCTGACGGGCGAACGCACACCTCACCCAGATCCGGAGGCTCGTGGCGTCTACTTTGGACTCACCCTGCGTCACGGCAAGTCCCATATGGTGCGCGCCGTTTTGGAGGGAGTTTCCTACGGGCTGAAGGACTCCCTTGAACTGATGAAGGACTTGGGAGTACCGCTCGAGCAGGTGCGCGGCTCCGGAGGTGGCGTTCGAAGTGCACTCTGGCGCCAGATCCTGGCTGATGTATTCGACACCGAGCTGGTAACCGTCAACACAACCGAAGGAGCCGCCTATGGCGCGGCACTGCTGGCCGGGGTTGGGGCCGGAGTTTACGCCGACGTACCCGATGCCTGTGCCAAGACCATCACAACCGTCGATCAGGTCGTCCCGGGGTGTGACAATGTTGTCTATGCGGATTACTACCCCCTGTACCGCAGTCTATACCCGGCACTGAAACCGGCTTTCGACGCCACGGCGGGTGTCGTGGCCATCCATATGAGTGGGTCGTAAGGATAACGGAACAGGCCAAACACCACTCTCAACAACTCACTCTGACAGATGATGCCCCCGGAACACTTGCCGATTCCGGGGGCGTGGCTTATCTCTCATCCCAACAGCGACGTTTGTTTCACAACTGACTCTATAGTACACTGTCAGGCGATGCGTCGAGAGCACTCTGCTGAAAAGCAGCCTGGGCAGACGGTCAGTGGAAACGGCCCTGCTCGTAGTTTGGAGTCTCTGGACTACGCCACTAGCCTGAAGGCGACCGCGTACCTACAGCCAATATGCTATGTACCGTCTCCTGCTCCTGATCCCGATTCTGCTCTCCGTCCTGGCCTGCGCCGTCCTGCCGACGCCGCCGCCTCCTACTCCAACTATGACGCCCTGGCCAACGCCGACGCCGTATCCAACCATCACACCGCATCCCACCCTATGGCCGTCCCCGGCGCCTCTACCGCCCGATACAGGCTGGCAGCTCTTGCAGCCTGGCATCGAGCTGCGACAGATCAGAGTACGCTTCGGCGAAAACCCCGAGCAGATTACGATCGTCCGCCTCGACCCCAGTCACGTTCGTTTCGAAGTACACTACGACCCGATCCATCCGCGTACTGTCTACGCCTGGGCGCAGGACCTCAACGCACAGATCGTCATCAACGGCGCCTACTTCACTCCCGAAAACAAGACGGTCGGGCTACTGGTCACTGATGGCCGGCAGTGGGGCGCCTCATATGGGGACTTCGCCGGCATGTTCTCCGTGGACGCCAGTGGCAGCGTCAGCATACGGTGGCTACAGGAACGTCCCTACAGCCCTCTCGAACCGCTACAGCATGCCCTCCAGTCATTTCCGGTCCTCGTCAAGCCCGGCGGTGTTATGGGATTCCCAGCCGACGCCGATGATGGCCGTCCTGCACGGCGCAGTGTGGTCGCCCAGGACACCAGAGGCCACATTCTAATCATCGTAGCACCGGATGGCACACTCAGCCTGCATCACACCGCGAGATTCCTCGCTGAATCCGATCTGGAGATTAACGTGGCCCTCAACCTGGATGGCGGCACCTCAACCGGACTCTGGTTCAGCGTTGGAACCACGGCCCTTAGAATTGACTCACTGGTACCTGTGCCCTCCATCATCGTTGTATCACACTGATTGGCATACTGTCACAACCCAGATCTTCCGAAAACCGAACCTTTTGCCCAATTTCGACGTATTAGATGTGTACTCAACTGTCGCCGGCTGGAACAATGAAGCAAGATCTGATCGAACGCGCGCTGAGAGGTGATGAGCTTGCAGCCCAAGAACTACACCGGACCTACCATCCCGCTGTATTCCGGCTGGCGTACCTGCTTCTGCGAGATAGTGCGGATGCAGACGATTCGACACAGGAGGCCTTCATCTATGCCTTCACACATCTGGAACGATATGATCCGCGCAGAGCTGCGTTCGGAACCTGGCTTAAGATCATCGTTACAAGCCGTTGTAGGGACCTGCAGCGAAGGAAGCGTGTGAAGTGGTTATCGCTCCAGGAACTGATGCGTCGGGGACAGGAACCCGAAGACACTACACCCGAACATCAACCGAGCTCCGTACTGGAATCGATGGGTCTGCAGCAGACCGTGTGGAATGCACTGAACCAGATGCCCGACAAATCTCGTCAGGCGTTGATACTGCGATACTACGGCGATATGTCCTATCCTGAAATGGCAGAGGCTCTGAGATGCACTGTGAACACAGCCAAGTCGCGCGTCGTCTACGGCCATCAAGCCCTTGCGCGGCTTCTGGAGCAGCAGGGCATCTCCAGAATATCACAGGATGACGGACAGGTTGGAGATACACCGTGAACGAACACCTCTGTGATCGCCGGCTGATAGAGTATCTGCACGATACCCTCTCCCCTGCGGATCGGGATCAGGTGGATATTCATCTGAAGACCTGCACAGCCTGTCAGCATCGGCTGGATACATTCTCCGCAACCGCCGAGGTACTGACTGATGTCCTGCAGGTCGCAGGCCGTCAAGTCACGCCGGAGACAGACCGTTCGTGGCACAGGATCTGGGAGCACAGGAAGAAGCAGCGCATCTCGCCTCTTGCAGCGCCCTTCACCGGCCTGGCCCGCCATGCTGCCACGCTGGGCATTGTGCTCCTGATGGTAGCGGGCGTAGCCGGCTTGCTCCACACCCTGGCCGTTACAGGTCCAGCCTCTGATCAAACACCGCCAACACCGACGTTAGCCCCTTCGGCAGCGCCCATCTCAGTACCCAGTCCACTGCCGTATCCGTCAAACAACGGGAGGATCGGTAGTGTGTCCATTCTGATTCTTGGTCCGGATGCCGAGGACACACCGCCGCATGGAGTTGATGCCCTCATACTACTCACGATTGACGCCCAGTCCGAGAGCGCACTTGCACTCTGGATTCCCAGCGACCTGTACGTGGAACCGGATGGCCTTACCCCTCAGCGCGTAGGCGATATCGTGTCGTTTGAGGATGTACAGACCATTTCGACCAGCCTGGAGCTGACCCGCAGGGTCGTCTCAGACACATTGCGTATGCCCATACATCACACGGTGTTGGTGCATCCTCAGGCATTCATTGAACTGGTTGACGCCATCGGCGGGGTGGACATCGATGTACCCCACCCTATCGACGACCGTCGCTTTCCAGGTCCACGCGGCACGTTCGAGCCATTTTCCATCTCAGCCGGCGCACAGCATCTGGATGGTTCCACGGCCCTTCACTATGCACGTACTCAGGCCATTCCCGTCTCAGGCTTCGATCGCACCGCCCGACAGAAACAACTCGTGCTCGCTCTTGGTTCACACGTACTCAGACCGGGTGTCCTTTCTCACTTGATCGCACAGGCGCCGGCCATCTGGAGGACCGTCAATCATGATATCGTAACCAGCCTATCGATGAGCGAAGCGATAGATATCGCTCTGGCTACGGCGAGCCTCTCGCTAGATGACATCGATACGATCGACCTACAGGCGTGCTGCACGGAACCAGATGTCGTTTCGACGATCGGCGATGTACAGAGGCTGAACACGGATGCAGTACGTAGACTGACAGAACACGATATGGAGAAAGAGGAGTGAATCGAAACGCCATACTCATCGCCCTGATCGGGCTAGCCCTGGTGACTGCCTGTGGACGCCCACCTCAGGCCGCTGTAGTCGAGCCGACGGCTACGCCCTATCGCGCACCGGTCGTCCGTATCACACAACCGACGCAGATGCCAACTCTGCCGTCACCTTCACCATCGAAACCCACGGCAGTGAACGTACTACTCCTGGGAATCGATCGGCGCGGAGAAACAGCAGGCACCAACAACACAGATACACTCATGCTGGTCCAGATCGACCCTGCTGCACGCCGCGTCGCAGTACTATCCATCCCGAGGGATCTTTACGTCGGCATTCCCGGGCACGGAACAGGGCGCATCAATTCAGCCTACGCCCTGGGGATGAACAACGGTGGGTCGGGCCTCGTTCTGGCTCGCGAGACGGTGTCGGATACCCTGGGCCTCCCCGTTCATCACACTATGCTGGTCGACTTTCGAGCCTACGTGGCGATTGTTGACGCAATCGGTGGTGTGGATGTCGAAGTACCCTATGATATCTATGACCCGACCTATCCAGATCAGGGCACAGGCTACGACCCCTTCTACATCAGTGCCGGTGAACACCATCTGGACGGCGAGACGGCGCTCAAGTATGCCCGTACGCGCGCAACCCTATCCGGAGATTTTGGTCGCACTGCGCGTCAGCGGCAGCTCGTACTCGCCATCCGCGACCGAGTGCTGAGACTCGATATGATCCCAGGACTGGTTACACAGTCGCCTCAACTCTGGACGCAGCTACGGGACTCGTTCGAGACAGACTTGACCCTATCGGAGATTGTAGAGCTAGGGGTGGCTGCCAGCCACGTCCCCGCCGATCAGATCGTCTTGGCGGGTATTGACCAGGAACATACCAGACCACACACCACGCCTGGCGGCGCCGAGGTGCTCCTGCCCAACACAGAACGCATCCGCGAGCTGATGACCGAGGTGTTCGGCCCACGCACCACAGCGTCCACGACCCCCTGACCTGAACCCAGGATAGCGCGTTACTTGCGAACCGAGCATGGTGACATATAATATGTCGCCATGCTCATCCTATTTGTGCTACTGGGCCTGGTGGTGGGCGCCTTCATCAACCAGCTTGGCTCCGACCTGCCAGCCAGGCGTTCTCTGACCCGCCCTCACTGCCCGTATT
>JAAZAN010000198.1 GCA_012514315.1 Chloroflexota bacterium | reverse complement strand
TCAACGAAATCGGTTAGTGAGATGTCAATCATGATACATTCCCCATTTCCCGCCATATTCTCTCTAAAGAACAATGGTCGGCATATGTTAGGTGCCCCAGCCAATCAGCTGACTGGGGCCGCTTGTTACTTGCGCTTCGGTGAACGGCCCTGGGTCTTGGTCCTGTCCGTGATGCGGTACTTCTGACCGGGCTTAGGAGTGGGGGGTAACGGCTCGCCTTGCACGACAGTTCGCTCCTGACCGCCAGCGTCGCCTCCTCGCGGCCCCACAATGACGTACTGGCCGGAGTCAGGAGCCTTTTCTCCGGGTTTGAGTAGATCATCCTTGGCCATATTTGCCTGCCTCCTTGTGGTATGATACGCTTGTTCTATTATATAGCGACTCTAATTAGAGTCAAGCTCTTCTAGTATCAATGTACTTAAACGCCCATATACAGCTAAGTGGAATTTTAGAAAAGAACTTCTTTATCAGGGTCACGTTTTGTGCTTTTTCCGAGCCCATAGTAGACATGAAGTCCAACTGGCACTTACTGGTGTTTTAGGGAATAGACAGTAGACGAGTTCGGTCCAATTTTCGACAGGTAGTATCTTGGTCGAGTTCATCGACCGGCTGCTATGTGATGAGAGTTGCTAGCCGCGAAGACCTACAGCGGCTGGCGGTGCTATAATGTTCACGTTCGGATTACCAGGTTTTATTGCCTGATGGAGAGACAACATGCCTGTACCGTCCGGCTTTTCTGAGATGTTCCAGAACTATTTACTCCAGGCGCGCACCGCGAAGGCGGAAAATCGCCACCATGACTACCGGCGCGCGTTGTTTCTGGACTTTGTGCAGGGCGCGTTTGGTTTCGAGGCGCATGAAGTTGAGGTTGAGAAATTCCTCAAAATTGATATTCGCCAGCATGGGTGGGTAGATGCGCTGTTCCGCGACTTGGTATTTGAGTTCAAACGCGATATGGAGCGAGAACGTGCCGACGGTTTGCGCGAATTGACGGATTACCTGCGGACACTGCCGTATGGTGCCGAGTCGGTAGGCTTGCTGACCGATGGCGTGCAGTTCGAAGCCTATGTGCTGGACGGCAGTTACCTTCGCCAAACGGATGCGCTTGACCTGGGAAAAACCGACGATGAAATGGCCTTCCTATGGCTGGATTCGTACCTGTTCAGCCAGAAGCATGTCGTGCCGACGTCCGCGGATATTGTACGCCGCTATGGTGCCCAAAGCCCGACCTTTCAGGCAGCGGCGCGTGTGCTGGGGATGATGCTAGACCAGCTAACCGGGACCGCGGCGCTGGATGTCAAGCGTAAACAGTGGCGTGGGCTATTGGCAAAGGTCTATGGCTCAGACATTGGCGGCGACGATCTATTTATCCGGCATACGTTTCTCAACCAGTTCGCTAAATTGCTGGCATACGCAGCTCTGCGCGGCATTCCGCGCGATGATGACGTGTTGGCTGACATTATCTCCGGCGAGGCATTTCATGCTTTTGGTGTGAGCAATCTGGGCGAGATCGATTTTTTCGCGTGGATACTCTCCGACGAAGTGATGGACGATGCGGTGGCTATGCTGCGACGCCTGGCACAAAGCCTGGTTGTCTATGATTTGGCGCGCATCAACGAAGATTTGCTCAAGCAGCTCTACCAAAACCTGGTGGACCCGGAAACGCGTCACGACCTGGGCGAATATTACACACCGGATTGGTTAGCGGAGCTGGTCCTGCAGGAGATTGACTACCATCCCGGTCAGAGTCTGCTCGACCCATCCTGCGGCTCAGGGACGTTCCTTTTCATGGCGATCCGGCGTCTTGCCAGCCTGGGGCTGACCGGTTGGGACCTGGTCGATTTCGCGCTGGAAAACATCGCGGGTGTGGATGTGCACCCACTGGCAGTAACCGTTGCACGTATCAATTACCTGCTTGCGGTTATTCCCCACATGCGAGGAGCAAGGGCGCGGGGTGGAATGGGGCTGGTACCGCTGCCGGTGTATATGGCTGACAGCTTGCTCATGCCAGAAGAAACGGGCACTCATAAGGATACCCTGATCGTCTCGGTGGATCGTGATCGCGGCGAATTGTTTCACATTCCGACCAGTGCCGCACAGGCTCCGACTGTGTTCAGCGAAGTAATCGACCTGATGGAAAACTACGCGCAGCGTCCGGAGGAAGAAATCAATATGGGGTTAGCGCAGGCATTCGCTGATGTGGTATCTAGCCGGTTTAGCGCAGCTGAGCGGGGCTATGGCACGGACCTCTCACCATCGTATTGGTTGCGAAACTTGCGTCTCCTCAATCGCCTGATTCATGAGGATCGCAACTCGATTTGGGCGTATATGCTCAAAAACATAGCCCGACCGCTTTTGCTGGCGGCGCAGAAATTCGATGTCATTGTTGGCAATCCGCCGTGGCTGTCCTATCGTTTCATCCGCGATAAGGTCTACCAGGATGAAGTCAAGGGCCTGACGCTCCGTTACGGGCTGCTGGAAAGCGGTGACGTGAAGCTGTTCACGCAGATGGACCTGTCAACCCTATTCATGGTCCATTGTGAACTGAACTATCTGCGGGAAAACGGGACCATCGCCTTTGTGATGCCGCGCAGCGTGATCACTGGGGCAAAGCAGCATCGCCCCTTCCAGGCGCGTGGCGTAACGCGTGTGATTGACTTGCTGCGCGTTTCCCCGCTGTTCAATATTCCCTCGTGCGTGATTGTGAAACGGCCAAATGAATTGCACACCGATGATGTGCCAACGGTCGTGTACGAGGCGCGCCTTCCGGCTCACCAGATGTCTCTGGGTGATGCGCAACACTATATGGCGACATCTAATACTGCGACACAATTCGTTGGAGAGACAGCGGTTGCCAGCCCATATTATTATGAGCGGGTTAAGCAGGGGGCAACATTGGTGCCGCGTAACTTGTGTTTTGTGCGTCCTCGTCAACAACTGCAGCCAGGTGATGCGGCAGTTAACCCGGCGATGGAAAGTGATCCAGACGTAGATACCGAAGCCAAAGCGCCTTGGAAGGGTGTGCGGCTAGAAGGCCTGGTATCGGCATCGTACTTGTATACCACGTTTCTGAGCAAGAATTTGGTTCCGTTTGGGTGCCGGCGTTTACATTTGGTTGCGTTGCCGGTTCGCATGCACACTGAAGATAGTCTCCAAGTGATGGGGGAATATGACTTCTTAACGGCTGGCGACATTCATTCATGGAAGACGTGGTTCCAAGTTGCCGAATCAAAATGGGATGAACTAAAAAAAGGTACATCGCAACTGGAGAATCTGATTGACCAGTATGATTATCAAGGAAAACTGACCGCACAAAAGCTAGCAGGAACCTACAAACTTCTTTATACGGCTAGCGGAGTTCATCTGGCAGCCTGTGTGCTGGATGTTACTGGAACATCGCCTAGGGTTTTCGGATATCCAACACAAGGTTTTGTCGCAGATACGACAACCTACTGTTTCGACACGTATTCGTTGGAAGAGGCTCATTATCTTTGCGCTTTGCTAAATGCCCCGTGTGTTGACCACGCGATCAAGGATTTCCAGGCACGGGGCAAAGGTGTGGTGGGACAGAGACACATCCACCGGACGCCATTTGAGTCCTGTCCGATATTGCCTTTCGACCAGGAAAATCCAGACCACTTGGAGTTAGCACGACTCAGCCGAGAAGCCCATGCGATTGTTGCCAGTACTGAATTGACTGGCGGGGTAGTGAAGGCGCGGCGTATGGCGCGGGCCGCTGTTGACACGTACATTCAGGCCATCGACGTGATCGCGTGCCGACTGTTAAGGCTGTGAGCGGTCGGACTTCAGTAACGAAAAAAGGGGAGCGGCCCATTGCTGAGCCGCTCCTCTAAGTTCTCGGTCCTACTTCGCGAACATTGGGTGGGTTCGCTCCTCGGCGGCGCGCTGGATGTCGCGCTCGATTTCTTCCGGCGTGCGAGGGTCTTCGGGGATGAGGAGGAGCTTGACGTTGCCGGAGAGGGGCATGGTGGGATTGGCTTTCACCCCGAATTGGGCGATGTCCCTTTGTGAGAACATCTCGATTTGTCTGGGCAGAGCGCGCTCGCGGTCCGCTTTGCGCTGCTTGCGGGTGCGCGTGTCTACCAGCTGTCCGGTGAACATATCGAACTGGTGCGCGGTCATGGCTACTCCTCCTCGGCGAAGGCGTTGGCAACTTCGCGCCAGTTGACCATTGCCAGCGCCCAACCCAGCAGGTCCGAGATCATCCCGGAGTCTGCGACCAGCGTCTCGAGATCGTGGATTTCTTCGACAAAGTCGCGCAGGGCGCGCTCAGGGTCGTGTGCGTCGGCCAGCATCTCGCGGGTGGTGTGGTAGAGGCCGTAGTCGTTGCTGAGCCAGAGATGGACCAGCCAGGTGGGTTTGTTCGTCCAGCCATTGTAGGTAGAATCGGTGTAAGACATGCTGACCTCCTATGTCAGTGTGTCCAGAGCCGCTCCGGTGCTGCTAACACCTGGGCGGCTCGCCTGTTAATTCGGCAACGCGCCGTTCACTCGTGCGGAACAGCGCAGAGGAAGGGGCCCGTCAAGGCCACGTGCGGCATGTTTCGTGGGTTGATGTTAGGTTGACTGATGATATGATCAGCCTGGTGGCTAGATCAGCAAGCGGAGC